>NZ_CAXAPA010000011.1:0-239579 GCF_963970835.1 Pseudomonas sp. EA_15y_Pfl1_P101
GTAGAGGTAGACTTTTTCAACTTTGGCGTCGGGGCGCATCATAACTGCGGGCTCCTGATGGGAATCGGGAGCACAGCATCAGGCTTCAACGGGCAGTTTTGAATGTGTACATGGTGGATCGCTTACACTTCATCAGCTCAGTCACCGATGCAGTCATGGAAGAAGTCGGCGCCTGGCAGCAGCGTCCCTTGGAGCCTATGTATCCGGTCATCTTCTTTGATGCGCTACGGGTCAAAATCCGGGACGAGGGGTTAGTGCGTAACAAGGCTATTTATCTGGCGCTGGGCGTATTACCCGATGGCACGCGCGACATTCTGGGAATCTGGATCGAGAACACCGAGGGGGCCAAGTTTTGGATGAAGGTCTTCAACGACCTTAAAACCCCTGGGATAGAAGATGTTCTGATCGCCGTCACGGATGGCCTCAAAGGGATACCGGAGGCCTTGGAAGCGGTTTTTCCTGCCACGACGCTGCAAACCTGCATCGTGCATCTGATCCGCAACAGCTTGGACTATGCCGCTTAGGATAAGCGTCGGGCATTGGCCAAAGCGCTCAAGCCTATCTACCAGGCAATCAATGCCGATGTGGCCGAGCAAGAGCTTAACGCCTTTGAAGCGGGGCCTTGGGGTAAGCAGTATCCGACTGTAGTTGCTGCATGGCGTCGAGCCTGGGATCGGGTTATACCTTTTTTTGTCTTCCCGGCGGGTTGCGCAACATCACAGCCAATTGGGGCCACGCGGCACACGACTGGAAAGTGGCAATGAATCAATTTGCGATCCTGTACGGAGACCGATTTACCAGACCGAGCTGGTAAAACAACGGCCTGCCTGACGGCAGGCCCTAACCAGCCCGAACACAAAAAAACTGATACTCCCTTCACACCCTGTTACTCAAGCATTTTTGACGAATCTCCAACATGACCTAAGTTTGAAAAGCAGCTTCGGAAAAGCTGCTTTTTCCTCACCCATGTCATGGAGCGTCACCAATGCAAAACACCTACCTCACCTCTCTAATCTTCGCCTTCCTCACCAGCCTCTCCGTCACCACCACCGCAGCCCCGTCCATCAAACCCGAAGCCCCAACCCCCATCACCGCCCAGATGTCCAAGGCCGAGCAACCCGCCAAGGTTAGCCTCAACGCCGCCGACGCCGAAACTCTGCGCCGTGATCTCTTCGGCATCGGTGCCGCGAAAGCCAAGGCGATCGTGGCCTACCGCGAGAGCAATGGCCCGTTCACGGCAGTGGATGAATTGTTGGAAGTGAAGGGGATCGGCAAAGCGTTGCTGGAAAAGAACCGCGAGAGGCTGGTGCTCAATTAAGCGGCCGAGGAGGCCGGTCAGTGACCGGCCTTTTTCTTACTCAGAATCCTGCAGGTCAAATTCAAAACGCCTTGGCATGAAACGTGATTACCTCTACAAAATAGATTGTTCAACAATCCCGAGGTAATCATGACCTCAGCCTATCCCTGGCCGACCAAATCGCTCTGGAACTGCGCGCCGACATCATCGGCGGGCGGCTGTTGCCCGGCATGTCTGATATTTCATCAGCAGATTGTCGGGGTTGATGCGCAGCCCGCTATTCGATGGGTTTTTCGCGCAGGTCATCGCGCAGTGCGGCGCCGGATGAGCAGCGTTTCCAGTCGCCTTGGCTGGAGCGTGATCGTGAGATTTACCAGCTTCTGCTCGAAAATAATAAGGCTGCGGCAGGGCAGGCGATGAGCCTGTACCTGGCTGATTCGGAACGCTTGTCGTTGGCCTTGTTTAATCACCCCTGATCGAGGATCCGCACCATGTACAAAGACTATCCGGCCGCTTATACGAGCGCATCCGTGACCATAAACAGCAACGTACGTTGATCGAGCAGTTCGAGGTGCCGATCCGAACGGGCAGGGCGTGGAAGGTGCCGGCCGGGCATGTGTTTCGTGTGACCACGCCGGTCGGTCCACAGGTGGGTGACTTCAATGTGTGGAACGCCAACGACCCTCGCGAACGCCTGTGGGCAGCGCGCACGCGTCAATTGCAGGGTGCCCATGTGAGCACGCATGACCGGTTGTGGTCGAATCTGCCATTTTTAAGACCGCTGGTGACGATCACCGATGACAGCCTGGCCAGTTACGGCACCGATGAGCATGGCGGGCGCTTGCATGATTTGCTCGGCACGCGTTGCGATCCGTATGTGAATCGGATGCTCACCGGCGAGGACTTCCATCACCATTGCCATTCGAACCTGACGCGCGCGGTTTTACCCCACGGTCTGACGGAGTTCGACGTGCATGACGTGCTGAACATTTTCCAGTGCACGGGCCTGAATCATGACGACATGTATTTCATGAAGGCTTGCCCGGCGCAGAAGGGCGATTACCTGGAGTTCTTTGCAGAGATTGATTTGCTGTGTGCGCTGTCGACGTGCCCGGGCGGGGATTTATCGTTGCCGATGTGGGGGCCGGAGGCGCAGGACCCTCTGACGGTATGCCGTCCGTTGGGGGTTGAAATTTATAAGTTGGAAGATGAGTTGCTGAACGGCTGGAGCCAGCCGGAGCGTGCTGCCTACAAGGGGCAGCACGGTTTGCAGATTGCCAAGGCGGCTTGGGAGTAACCCAAGGCTCAGCGATCCTGCGCGTCCTTCGCATCCGCTTGGGCGTTACGCTCGGCCACGCGTTTGCGTTGTTCGTCGGTGAGTTCGACCTTGTTGGCGCTGTCTCGCAGCATCATCAGCCCACCGACGATCGACCCGATCGCGACCACCATAATCAACCACGCATACCACGGCATAAGGCTCTCCTTGAGGCAGATCACCGTGGGAGAATTTTCCCACGGGGATAACTGCTTTGAGTAACAGGCTTTCTCAGGAGTTCAGTGTAGGCCTATTCCGCCTCGTTAACCTCAGAGTCCGGTCAACATCGCATCCGCAGGTGCATCCGCGCGGTCTTGCGCGGTCATCTGGAAGTAAACGAACCCAACGGCCATAAAGCCCAGGAAGATCAGCCCGATCAGCGTGTTAAACCACGCCATGGCCACCAGGCACACCACCGCCAGCACCAGCGCAATGCCCGGCACGATGGGGTAGCCCGGTGCGCGGAAGGTGCGTTTCAGCAACGGTTCGGTCTTACGCAGTTTGAACAGGCTGAGCATGCTCATGATGTACATCACAATGGCGCCGAATACGGCCATGGTGATCATCGCTGCGGTCAGTGTCATGCCGCCCAGGTTGATCAGGCCGTCGCTGTAGATCGCGGCGATGCCGACCACGCCGCCGGCGATGATTGCCCGGTGCGGTGTCTGAAAACGCGACAGTTTGGCGAGGAAAGACGGCAGGTATCCGGCGCGGGCCAGGGCGAAGAACTGGCGCGAATAGCCCAGGATGATGCCGTGAAAACTCGCTACCAGGCCAAACAAGCCGATCCACACCAGCATGTGCAACCAGCCGGAGCTGTCGCCGACCACGGTTTTCATGGCTTGTGGCAATGGGTCGTTGATATTGGAGAGGGTGCGCCAGTCGCCCACACCGCCGGCAAAGAACATCACGCCCATGGCCAGGATCACCAGGGTCAGGATGCCGCTGATGTAGGCTTTTGGAATGGTGCGTTTCGGATCTTTCGCTTCTTCGGCGGCCATGGCGGCGCCTTCGATGGCGAGGAAGAACCAGATGGCAAAGGGAATCGCGGCAAACATGCCGGCAATCGCCGGGGCGCCAAAGGTGTCGGAACCGGCCCAGCCGTTCAGGGCGAAGTTGCTGAAGCTGAAGGCGGGCGCTACGACGCCCATAAACACCAGCAACTCGGCGACGGCGAGTACGCATACCACCAATTCGAAGGTGGCGGCGAGTTTCACACCAAGGATGTTCAGGCCCATGAACACGATGTACGCGCCGACGGCCGCGTGTTTCGGGTCCAGCGCCGGGAATTGCACGTTCAGATATGCGCCGATGGCCAAGGCGATCGCAGGCGGCGCGAAGACAAACTCGATCAAGGTCGCGAGCCCCGCGATCAAACCGCCTTTCTCACCAAAGGCACGACGGCTGTAGGCAAACGGCCCACCCGCGTGAGGAATCGCGGTGGTCAGCTCGGTGAAACTGAAGATGAAGCAGGTGTACATGGCGGCGACCATCAACGAGGTCACCAAAAAGCCCAAGGTCCCGGCGACGCCCCAGCCATAGCTCCAGCCGAAGTATTCGCCGGAAATCACCAGGCCGACGGCGATGCCCCACAAGTGCAGGGTGCCCAAGGTGGGTTTGAGTTGTGTGTTCATTGTGCTGCTCCCTGAACGGTTTTGAATGATTCAAGGTGTTGCAGCGTGCATGCCAGCTTGAGAATCATTGTCGTAAAGCCGTGCAACTGTCGCCATGGGAACGGTTTGGCGTTTGAATTTGCCCTGCGTTGCACCAGATAAGTGCTGTGTTGACTGAGCTGGCCCGCGATGAGGCCCTCCCATCCACGGCAAATCCCGCTGTAAACCCCGCATAAACCCACTCTTTACGCCGTCTTTACGCCCCGCCCATACCCTCGCTCTCGTTCCTTTACACCACTCCTGCCGACAATTGACCCACACGCGGCACTCGCCGCTAAACGGAGAGACTTCCATGAGCGTTCTGGACGGGGTGTCACTGGTATTGGCCGTGGCGCTGTTCATTTATCTGCTGGTTGCGCTGTTACGCGCGGATCGGAACTAGGAGCTGGCCATGCACAGTTATGACTATTGGCTGATCATTGCCTTTTTTGCCTTGGTGCTGGTGCCGGCCCCGTTCCTGGGGCGGTTCTATTACAAAGTGATGGAAGGGCAGCGCACCTGGCTGAGCCCGGTTCTGGGGCCTGTGGAGAAAGCCTGTTATCGCCTGGCGGGCGTGGACGAGCAGCAGGAACAAAGCTGGCAGAAATACATGCTGGCCTTGCTCGCGTTCAATCTAGCGAGCTTTTTGCTGTTGTTCACGATCCTGTTGTTCCAGGACTATCTCCCACTGAACCCGCAGAAGTTGCCGGGTCAGGAATGGACGCAGGCCTTCAACACGGCGGTCAGTTTCATGACCAACACCAACTGGCAGTCCTACAGCGGTGAGGCGTCTTTAAGCTACCTCAGCCAGATGGCCGGCCTGACCGTGCAGAACTTCGTCAGCGCTGCCACTGGCCTGTCAGTCCTGGTTGCTCTTTGCCGTGGGATCGGTCGCAAATCGGCGCAGACATTGGGTAACTTCTGGGTCGACATGACCCGCGCCACCCTCTACGGCCTGTTGCCGTTGTGCCTGGTGCTGGCGTTGTTCCTGGTGTGGCAGGGCGTTCCGCAAACCTTCGCCCATTACGTCGATGCCGTGACGATACAAGGCGTGGATCAAGTGATCCCCCTGGGCCCGGCGGCCAGCCAGATTGCGATCAAGCAGTTGGGTACCAACGGCGGTGGCTTCTTTGGTGTCAACTCGGCGCACCCGTTCGAAGACCCGACTGCCTGGGCCAACCTCTTCGAAGTGGCATCGATCATCCTGATCCCGGTGGCGCTGGTGTTCACCTTCGGCCACTACGTGAAAGACCTGCGTCAGAGCCGTGCGATTCTCGGCTGCATGCTGGCGTTGTTCCTGATCGGTGGCGCGACCTCGTTGTGGTCCGAATACCAGCCCAACCCGACCCTGAACAACCCTGCCGTGGAGCAGGCCGCGCCGCTGGAAGGTAAGGAAGCGCGCTTCGGCACCACCGGCACGGTGCTGTGGTCGGTGACCACCACCGCAGCGTCCAACGGTTCGGTCAACGGCATGCAGGACAGCCTCAGCCCTCTCAGTGGGATGGTCGCGCTGGTCAACATGATGGTCGGCGAAGTGATCTTCGGCGGCGTCGGTGCCGGCATGTACAGCATGTTGCTCAATGTGTTGATCGCGGTGTTCCTCGCCGGCCTGATGATCGGCCGCACCCCGGAATACCTCGGCAAGAAGCTGCAGGCCAAGGAAGTGCAATTGCTGGTGGTGACGCTGCTGGTCATGCCGGTTGGCGTGCTCGTGCTCGGTGCCATCGCCGCGAGCCTGCCAGGCCCGGCCGGTGCCATCAGCAACCCAGGTCCGCACGGCTTCAGCCAGTTGCTCTACGCCTACACCTCGGCCAGTGCCAACAACGGCTCGGCGTTCGGTGGCTTCAGCGCCAACACACCGTTCCACAACCTGATGCTGGGCCTGGGCATGTTGATCGGTCGCTTCGGCTACATCCTTCCGGTACTGGCCCTGGCCGGCAGCCTGGCGATGAAGAAGGCCGCACCGATTGGTCAGAACAGCTTCCCTACCCATGGCCCGCTGTTCGTGACCCTGTTGACCGTGACCATTTTGCTGGTGGGCGGCTTGACCTTCCTGCCGACGCTGGCACTGGGCCCTATTGCTGAACATCTGAGCATGGCTGCTTCTAAATGAAGAGCGAAGGGGATATGAAAATGAATATGCCTGCAAAAAACGCGGCTCCGGTGCAAACCCAAGAGCCCGCCAAAACCGCGATTTCCGCCCTGTGGCGCCCGGCGCTGGTCCAGGCGTTCGTGAAGCTGGACCCGCGCCAACTGCAACGCTCGCCAGTGATGCTGGTGGTCGAGCTGACCGCCATCCTCACCACCGTGCTGTGCTTTGTGCCGGACACGACGGTGCCGACTTACGTCGCGGTGCAAATCGCTGTGTGGCTGTGGTTCACCGTGCTGTTCGCCAACTTCGCCGAAGCCTTGGCCGAAGGGCGTGGCAAAGCCCGTGCCGACAGCCTCAAGGCCGGCAGCGAAGGCCTGAGCGCATGCCGCAAAGAGGCCGATGGCAGCTTCAAAGTGGTGCCGGCCACCAGCCTGCGCAAAGGTGATGTGGTGCGCGTTACCGCTGGGGAAATGATCCCCGGTGACGGCGAAGTCGTTGAAGGCATCGCGGCGGTTAACGAAGCGGCGATCACTGGCGAATCCGCCCCCGTGATCCGCGAGTCCGGTGGCGACCGTTCGGCCGTCACCGGCAACACCCGGCTGGTATCGGACTGGCTGCTGATCCGCATCACCGCCAACCCGGGTGAGTCGACCCTGGACCGCATGATCGCCCTGGTGGAAGGCGCCAAACGCCAGAAAACCCCCAACGAAGTCGCGCTGGATATCCTGCTGATCGGCCTGACCCTGATCTTCCTGCTGGTGGTGGTGACCCTGCAACCGTTCGCCCACTTTGCCAATGGCAGCTTGCCGTTGGTGTTCTTGGTCGCACTGTTGGTGACGCTGATTCCTACGACCATTGGCGGCTTATTGTCGGCGATCGGTATCGCCGGTATGGACCGCCTGGTGCGCCTCAATGTGATCGCCAAGTCCGGCCGCGCCGTGGAAGCGGCGGGGGACGTGCATGTGCTGCTGCTGGACAAGACCGGCACCATCACCTTTGGTAACCGTCGCTGTACGGCGGTGGTCGCGGCGCCTGGCGTCAGCGGCAAGGAAGTGGCCGAAGGCGCGTTGTTTGCCTCCCTGGCGGATGACACGGCGGAAGGTAAATCCATCGTCGAATACCTGCGCGCCTTGCACCCGCAAGCCGAGCCGACTGCGGATGAGCTGACGGCCGTGCCGTTCAGTGCTGAAACCCGCTTGTCTGGCGTCGATTATCAGGGCCGTGTGTTCCGCAAAGGCGCCGTGGATTCGCTGCTGGCGTTTATCGGCCAACAACGCAGCGACCTGCAACCAGCACTGTCGCGGGAAATCGACAAGATCGCCCAGAGCGGTGGCACGCCATTGCTGGTGTGTGCCGATGGCAAGTTGCTCGGTGCGATTCACCTGAAGGACGTGGTCAAGCCCGGCATCCGCGAGCGTTTCGCCGAGTTGCGCAAACTGGGCATTCGGACCGTGATGGTGACGGGCGACAACCCGCTGACCGCTGCTGCGATTGCTGCCGAAGCCGGCGTGGACGACGTGCTGGCCGAAGCCACGCCGGAGAAAAAACTCGCCCGTATTCGTCATGAGCAGAACGACGGTCGCCTGGTGGCGATGTGCGGCGACGGCGCCAACGATGCTCCGGCCCTGGCCCAGGCGGACGTTGGCATGGCGATGAACGATGGCACCCAGGCCGCTCGCGAAGCCGCCAACATGGTCGACCTCGACAGCGACCCCACCAAGTTGCTGGACGTGGTGCAGATCGGCAAGGAATTGCTGGTGACGCGCGGTGCGCTGACCACCTTTTCCATCGCCAACGACGTGGCCAAGTACTTTGCGATTTTGCCGGCGCTGTTCGCTTCGATCTACCCGCAACTCGGCGTGCTCAACGTGATGCACTTGCAGAGCCCGCAAAGCGCGATTCTCTCGGCCATCGTGTTCAACGCGCTGATCATCGTGGTGCTGATCCCGCTGGCGCTGCGCGGTGTGCGCGTGCAGGCGGCGAGCGCGGCGGCCTTGCTGCGGCGCAACCTGCTGATCTACGGGCTGGGCGGGCTTGGGGTGCCGTTCGTGGGCATCAAGGCGATCGACATGCTGCTGACGGCGTTGCACCTGGTGTAACCGAACCTGCTCTTTGTAGTGAGCGGGCTTGCCCCGCGCCGGGCTGCGAAGCAGCCCCATTGCAACACGGCAGAGCGTCCCACAAATTGAGGAATCCAAAATGTCCAACCTAATCCGTCCGGCCCTGAGCCTGCTGGTGCTCATGACCCTGATCACCGGCGTCGCTTACCCACTGGTGGTGACCGGCGTCGCCCAAGTCGCCTTCCCGGATCAAGCCAATGGCAGCCTGGTACGCGACGCCAGCGGCAAAGTGCGCGGCTCCAGCTTGATCGCCCAGGACTTTACCGGTGACAGCTGGTTCCACCCGCGCCCCTCGGCCGGCGCTTTCGCGACGGTTTCCAGCAGCGCCAGCAACCTTGGCCCAAGTAACCCGGCGCTGGCGACGCGCATCTTTGATGATGCGAATAAACAGCGCGTGCCCAGCCAAGGGCCGGTGCCTTTGGCGTCGCTGACTACCTCTGGCAGCGGTCTTGATCCACACTTGCCACCGGAAGCGATTGCCTATCAACTGGCGCGGGTGGCGGCGGCGCGGAGTGTGCCGGTGTCAACCTTGCAGCGGTTGCTGGATGAGCATATCGAAAGCCCGTTGGTAGGGCCGCCGGTGGTGAATGTGCTGGCATTGAACATGGCTCTGGAAAAACTGTAACCCCCTGTGGGAGCGGGCTTGCTCGCGAAAGCGGTGTATCAGCCAATGTATCTGTTACTGATAGACCGCCTTCGCGAGCAAGCCCGCTCCCACATTGGATCGTCAGTGGGCCTGAATACTTGAATACCTGAAGGAACCCCCAAGCATGAGCGACTCCGGCCGCGCCGATGCCCTGCTAGCCGATCTGCCCCGCAACGGCCGTGGCCGGCTCAAAGTCTTCCTTGGCGCCGCGCCCGGCGTGGGCAAGACCTACGCCATGCTCCAGGCCGCCCATACCCAGTTGCGCCAGGGCGTGAAGTTGATCGCCGGCGTGGTCGAGACCCACGGCCGCGCCGAGACCGAAGCCTTGCTCAGCGGCCTGCCGCAGCAACCGTCGCTGCGCACCGAATATCGCGGCGTGATGCTTGAAGAAATGGACCTCGACGGCCTGCTCGCCGCCCAGCCCAAGCTGGTGCTGGTGGACGAGCTGGCCCACAGCAACGCCCCCGGCAGCCGCCATGAAAAGCGCTGGCAAGACATCCAGGAACTGCTCGCCGCCGGCATCAACGTGTTCACCACGGTCAACGTCCAGCACCTGGAAAGCCTCAACGACCAAGTACGCGGCATCACCGGCGTGCAGGTGCGTGAAACCCTGCCGGACTGGGTGCTGCAAGAGGCCGACGAACTGCTGCTGATCGATCTGCCCTCTCGCGAGTTGCTGGAGCGCCTGCGCGACGGCAAGGTCTATGTGCCGGAGCAGGCCCGCGCGGCCATTGATGCATTCTTCACCCAGACCAACCTCATGGCCTTGCGCGAGTTGGCGATGCAAACCGCCGCCGCCCATGTCGACGATGATTTGGCCCAAGGCTACCGCCAACTCGGCCAGGCCGCGCCGGCAGTACGTGGGCGTTTGTTGGTCGGCGTGGACGGCGATGCACAGGCCGAACGCCTGGTGCGCCATGCCAGCCGTGTTGCCCAACGCCGGCATTTGCCGTGGAGCCTGGTGCACATCGATAACGGCCGTGCGCGGGATGAGCAGTTCCGATTGCGCCTGCAAAATGCCCAGCAACTGGCCGAACGCCTTGGCGGTGAAGTGGTGTTGCTGCGAGCCGGCGAGGTGGCCAAAACGCTGATCCAGCATGCCGCCGAACGCCGCGCCAGCCTGGTGTTGGTGGGGCAGTCGCGGATGCGTTGGCGGCGTCGGTTGTTCGGTGGCGGCCTGGCTGCGCGTTTGCTGCGTAATGCCCGTAGCTTGGAAATCAACGTCCTCGACAGCGATGACATCCCCGCACCGTCACGCTTGCCGGACGTGCGCGGCCTGGTGTGGTTCGACTATGCGCTTGCGGTCGTGGCGACGGTGGTTGCTGCGGCATTGGCTTGGGCGGTGTCCAGCGTCTTGCCGCTGCCGAATATCTCGCTGGTGTTCCTGGCGGCGGTATTGCTGGTGGCCGTGCGCAGCAGCCTGGGGCCGTCGCTGGTGTGTGCGGCGTTGTCGTTCATAACCTACGACTTCCTGTTTATCCCACCGAAATTTTCCTTCGCCATCCAGCGCGAAGAGGACGTGCTGACCCTGTTGTTCTTCCTGTTGATGGCGGCGTTGACCGGCAACCTCGCCGCACGTCAACGCCGTCAGTTGCAGGCGTTGCGCGACACCCAGGAAGAAACCAGCGAACTGCTCGACCTGTCACGCAAACTGACCGCCGCCACCGATCGCCAGGCGGTGATCAGCGCCGCGGCGCATCACCTGGAAGGCTGGAGTGACCTGGACCTGTGCCTGGTCAACCGCGATGGCCAGGGCGGTTGGGCGATTGAGACCGGCGGCCCGCTGACGCTTACCGAAGCCGAGCGCGCCGCTGCTGATTGGGCCTGGCAGCATGACCAACCGGCGGGCATGGGCACTGGCACCTTGCCGTTCGGGCGTTGGTGGTGGTGGCCGTTGTCAGCCGAAGAGGGCCCGTTGGGTTTGCTGGGCGTCAGTCCAAAACCCGGCCAGGAACTGGGCGGCCAACGCCGTCGCTTGCTGACTGCCTTGAGCCAGCCATTGGCCCAGGCGCTGGCGCGGGCGCAACTGGCCCAGGAGTTGGAGTCCGCGCGGTTGCACGGTGAGACCGAGCAACTGCGCAGCGCCTTGCTGGCCTCGGTGTCTCACGATTTGCGTACGCCGCTGACCTCCATGCGCGGCAGCATCGACAGCCTGTTGGCGCTCGGTGAGGCCATCCCGCTGGAAGATCGCCGCGAGTTGCTTGAAGGCACCCGCGATGAGGCCGAACGTCTCGATCGCTATATCCAGAACTTGCTCGACATGACGCGCCTCGGCCATGGCGCTTTGAAACTGGCGCGGGATTGGGTGTCGCCGGGCGATATCGTCGGCAGCGCCCTCGGTCGTTTGCGTGCGGTGCTGGCGCCGTTGAAGGTGAGTACCGACGTGCCGCCTGAGTTGCCACTGTTGTATGTGCATGCTGCGCTGATCGAACAAGCGCTGGTTAATGTGCTGGAAAACGCCGCGCGTTTTTCACCGTCTCAAGGGCGTTTGCAACTGAGCGCGGGCGTGCTGGATAACCAGCTGTTTTTTGCCGTCGCTGATGAAGGCCCAGGCATTCCCGAAGACGAGCGCGCAAAGATTTTCGACATGTTCTACACCGCCGCACGGGGTGATCGAGGCGGGCAGGGCACAGGCTTGGGCCTGGCAATCTGCCAGGGCATGGTCGGTGCCCACGGCGGGCATATCAGCGTGGCCGACGGCATTGACGGGCGCGGCACCTGCATCACCTTGTTCCTGCCCTTGCCGACACAGCCTGGCCTGGAGCGCGAGGCATGAGCTACCCTGTTTTCTTCACGGATTTTGATTGGACACCATGAGCCAGACCGCGACGATTTTGGTCATTGATGACGAACCGCAGATCCGCAAATTTCTGCGCATCAGCCTGGCCTCCCAGGGCTACAAAGTGATTGAGGCCGGCACCGGCAACGAAGGCCTGGCCCAGGCGGCACTGAGCAAGCCGGACCTGCTGGTACTCGACCTTGGCTTGCCGGACATGGACGGCCAGCAAGTGCTGCGCGAATTCCGTGAGTGGTCGACGGTGCCGGTGTTGGTGCTGTCAGTCCGCGCCAGTGAAGGGCAAAAAGTCGAGGCGCTCGACGGTGGCGCCAATGACTATGTGACCAAACCCTTCGGCATCCAGGAGTTTCTCGCCCGGGTACGTGCGCTGCTGCGCCAGGCGCCCGCGGGTGAAGCCCAGGAAGCGGCCTTGCGGTTTGGCCCATTGACGGTCGACCTGGCCTATCGCCGCGTGCTGCTGGACGGTGCCGAAGTGGCGCTGACGCGCAAGGAGTATGCGGTGCTCGCGCAGCTCGCCCGGCATCCGGGGCGGGTGATTACCCAGCAGCAATTGCTCAAGGATATCTGGGGGCCGACCCATACTGAGGACAGCCACTATCTGCGTATTGTGGTGGGGCATCTGCGGCAGAAACTGGCGGATGATCCGACACAGCCGAGGTTTATCGTGACCGAGGCGGGGGTAGGGTATCGGTTGTTGAGTGCTTAGATGTTTGGCGTCGGCTCCGAGGCCATCGCGGGCAAGCCCGGCTCCCACAGGGGAGTGCATTCCAAAGGTTGGAGCTGGCTTGCCTGCGATGGTGTCATCAGCAGCACCTTAACCCTCAACTCTGCTCACGCTCATACCGATCCAACGTATCACTGGCAATCTCTCGCCCCAGCGCAATCAACTCCGGCGCTTTGTAGAACTCGAAAAACCGGCACACCCGCTTCGGCACGTTGATCAGCACATCCGGCGGGTAGCCGGCGATTTTGTACTGAGCCAGCGAGGTTTGCATCACCTCGAAGCTCTGGTTGATCAGGTCCAGCAGCGACGCCGGGCCGACGTTATCGATGATGAAAGACCCGGTCGCCGACTTCGGTGCACCGGGTTTTTCCGGTGCGGCGTTGGGTTGTTGGGATTCCGGCTCGGCCGAGTCCAGCCACGGGTTGATCTCTGCCGCTTGCGCCTCCAATGCCTCTTGCTCCAGCTTCAGCAATTGTTCGGCCTGCTTGCGGCGAAACGGCAGGTGCGAACCGAGTGATTTGGCCAGGTTGTTGAACCGACTCTTGAACGCTGGCGGGCGTTGGATCACCGGCAACCGGTACTGCTTCTGGTTGGTGGCGTTGAGGTTGACCGCGATGATCAAGTCACAATGACTCGACACCACCGGCACGATGGGCAGTGGGTTGAGCAGGCCGCCGTCCACCAGCATGCGGTTGCCTTGCATCACCGGGGTAAACAGGCTGGGAATCGCCGCGGAAGCGCGCATGGCCTGGTGCAGGCAGCCTTCCTGGAACCAGATTTCCTGTTGGTTGGTCAGGTCGGTGGCGACGGCGGTGTAGGGGATGCGCAGTTCTTCGATATTGATCTCACCGACGATCTTGCGGATCTGCCCGAAGACCTTCTCGCCGCGAATTGCCCCCAGGCGAAAACTCACGTCGACCAGGCGCAGCACGTCGAGATAGTCGAGGCTTTCAATCCAGTTTCGATACGCCTCCAGCTTGCCGGCGGCGTAGATCCCGCCGACCACGGCCCCCATGGAGCACCCGGCGATACAGGCGATGTCGTAGCCGCGCCGTTCGATTTCCTCGATAACCCCAATATGGGCGTAGCCCCGGGCCCCGCCGGAGCCCAGCACCAAGGCAACACGTTTTTTCATGGTCCATGTCCTTCCTAATGCAGGCGCCCACAATGCACCCATTGAGGTGGCAGCTTCAATCTTCGCTAGGCATGTAATATTTTTCCTGAATACTCGCGGCGCTCGGGTATGCTCGGGTGTATAGGTACTGTCGATTTCAGGCTAAGGATTAGGCACTTTTCCATGTAGGCAACGTCTACAACGTACGACTGTTTTTTCTTTATCTTGAGGTGTCATCGATGAAAGCTTGGATGTGTGTGCCTGTGATCGTGTTGGCCCTGGCCGGTTGTGCCGGTAAAACCGCGTACCGCGACAGTTGCGGCTCGCAATTGGACGCTGCCTGGAAGGAGCTCGACCTGGCCAAGGCTGAGGGTTTTGCCGGCACGGTGAGCTACTCCAAGGCCTTGTCTTTGTTGACCGGCGCCAAAACCCAGCAACAATTTGAAGCGTTCGAAGGCTGCTCCACTAAAGCCGAGAAAGCGCGGTTCTATATTCGTGAGTCTCGCGCCGGGCGTTGACGCGTAGCGGCTGTCGAGTGCAACGAGGCTGCATCGGCGGCCATGAGTTATCTGGGAATTTTCGTCGTCAGGGGGAGGAAGGGATGTCAGCTTTGGTCGATCAGTTAGTCGCTCAGGTCATTAGCCTGGAAGTAGGGTTACTGAGCTGCCAGGCTCGCCTCGCCGCCGTCACCGACGATGAAGCCTTGCATGACTTGCGCACCACCGTGCGCCGACTGCGCAGCCTGTTGCGTCCCTTGCGCGGTCTACCTGGGGTAGAACAGCTTGAATTGGCAGCCAGCAAGGTCGGCCAACTGACTACGCCGCTACGCGACCGCGAGGTGCTGGCGGCGTATTTGCATCAGCATGGCCATCACGAAGCCGCGAGCCGGCGCCTGCGTTTGCAACCCGATGCCTATCGCCAGGTGGCGCAAAGCCCGGAAGTTGCCCATTTGCTGCAGATACTCGACGCCTTCCCACGTTTTATTCGTGCCTCTGAACACCAGAAACTGCTCAAAGGCCTGCGCCCGCGCATCGAGAAACGTCTGGCCAAGCAATGGCAGAAACTCGGTGAAGCGTTGAAAGACCCCGACCATGATCGTCACCGCCTGCGGTTGCTGATCAAGCGCGTGCGCTACGCTGCGCAAGCGTATCCCGAGCTGGACAAATTGCCTGCCAACGCCCTGTCACGCTTGAAAAAAGCCCAAGCTGCCCTCGGGGATTGGCATGACTGCTGGCAGTGGTTGGCCCTGGCCGAGCACCAGGCCGATCTGCAACCTTGTGTTGCGGTATGGCATCGCACCATGGCCAAGGCGCAAGGGCAGGCCGATCGCGTGCTCGCCAAATTCAGCGCCGATTGTTTCTGAGCCGGTCCGGCTTTTGGCCGGAATAGGCGCTGCACGTCACGGGCCCGATGATTAAGATCACCCATCTGTTCCTTCTGATGTGAGACGCGCCATGCGCTTTAGTGATTTGCTCGACGCCGCACGAAGCAACCCGCTGGATGTAACCATCCCCGCGGAATGGGCCCAGGGCCGCGCAACGTTTGGTGGGCTGGTCGCCGCATTGCAATACGAAGCCCTGCGCGCCCAGGTGCCAGCCGATCGGCCTTTACGATCAATGGCAATCACCTTTGTTGGCCCGGTAGCGCCGGACGTTTCTGCCAGTTATCAAGTCGAAGTGTTGCGCGAAGGCAAGGCCGTTAGCCAATTGCTCGGCCGCGTGACGCAGAACGGTGAAGTGGCGACACTGGTACAAGCCAGTTTCGGCGCGTCGCGAGCGTCGGAAATCGCTGTCGAGAGTGAAGCACCGCCCGTGTTCAAACACTGGGATGAGTGTCAGGAACTGCCCTATATCAAGGGGGTCACCCCTGAATTCATGCGCCACCTGGCGATGCGATGGAGCGTCGGCGGCTTGCCATTTACCGGCAACAAATCCCGCGACATGGGCGGGTGGGTACGTTTACGCGGGGATGTAAAAGAAGAGCCACTGACCGAGGCGCATATCCTCGCCTTGGTCGACGCCTGGCCACCGGCCCTACTGCCGCACCTGAAAAAGCCGGCACCGGGCAGCACCCTGACCTGGACCATCGAGTTCATCCAACCTTTGCAAAATCTCACGACGCTCGACTGGTGCCAGTACCATGTCAACATCGAGCACGCCCGCGACGGCTACGGCCATGCCGCTGCCGCGCTATGGAGCCCCACCGGCGAGTTGATCGCCATCAGCCGCCAGACCGTAGTGGTCTTCGCCTGACCTAAATGTCGGTGGCGTTGCTGTTCAACACAAACTGGCTTGGACTTCCACGCTATGACCCTGCCGCTGCAAGGCCAGACCAGCCAGGACACCGACAATGCCGACGGCGACACTGGCAGGGCTTGTGCTGAATACCCCGGATACGATCAACAGAAACCCGATAATGAACAGCGGCACCGCAATCAGGCGCAATGCCTGGTTGGTCGGGTGCTGGTGGTTCTGCGGGTAACTACGCCATTGCCAGGCGGGGAGGTTGGGGTGACGTTTGCCCATGATGGTGAATCCTCTGTCCGTTGAAATGCTATGGACAGAGTTTAGGTGGGGCGGGGCGAGTGGGCGAATTGGGGTTGCCTATGGGGGGCATAGGGAATACTCACCTAAAGTCTGCAAGAGCATTTTTTAGCGGATGTCGAGGCTAAATGTTCTGGGCGAGTCTAGCTGTGAATGTACTCGTATACCTCTGGATAGAAGATTTTCCTGATGTCTAAGGTGCTGATCGCAAACTCTAATTTCTCTGAATGTATAGCGTGACATATGATTTGAGCGACGCCATGCGTTTCAGTGTCATGAAATTTGAATAACAGATTTTCTTCGTCTGCCAATATTAATTTAAAGTCGTCCGTTGTGGATATGTACTCTAAATGGCTTAGTCGTTGCCATAACGACTCTGGTTGGTAGTCTTGTCTTGTCATTAAAGTTGCACGGCTACGGTATGCCTTTAGTTTGTTTGGATCTATATGGTCTGGACGGGTGTCCAAATACTCTACTCCAGAATAAATTGAGGTTGCTTCATTTTTTCTGAATATGTCTTTGGGGCCTGAGTTTTTCGCAAAGCGCCTTAACGCTAGGTACTCCTGTGTCTTGTTGTACTTGGGAGTCCTAGTGGTATACCAAGTTAGTATCAGTGGCCATTCATGTGTCAACAGCGATGCGAGGGCGAGCCAAGTGTTCCACACATTTTCAAAGTCTGGATTAAGGAGTGTAAACGTGGCATACCCTCGTTCTTCTGTAGGGTGTAGGTGTGCCCAGGGGTGTATGCCGGTTTCGTGTATGAAGACTGTGTCCATTAATCACCTTTTAAAATGCGTATGGGAGTCATTGCCGATGGTTAACGGAACTTTTACCCCTCAACGGTAACCTCGGTATTGAAGTGTGGAGCATGATTGCCTTTTTCATGACCTAATGAATGCTCACGAATTTCTACATCTCTATAAAGTAATTCGAATTCGTAAACCCTTCCTTGAATGTAGCGATCTTGATCGGTGATGGTTTCTCGGTAAACATTTTTGGGATGCTGAGTCTTAGGTACACCTCCGATTGCTTTTGCTCTTTTAAAAGCTCCATTTCTAGAAAGTCTGGTATCAAAGCCTTTGGGTAGCTCAACGTCACCCTCATTGATTTCAACGTTTTCCCCCGGATTTTCTGGGCGATTTGTGGGTTTACATCCATCCTCCCCCGGACACCTGCTCAGCCCTAGCGGATCCACCCAACCCGTAGGGTTGGGCACGTACTGGTAGGCGTTAATCCCACCCGCCAACTTAACTGGATCTGGCGTCAGGTAGCGACCAACATCCGGATTGTAATAGCGATGGCGGTTGTAGTGCAGCCCGCTTTCTTGATCGAAGTATTGGCCTTGGAAGCGCAGCGGGTTGTCGACTTTTCCTATGTCCAGGCGGCTGATTTCACCGTAGGCGCGGTAGTGCGCGGACCAGATGATTTCGCCATCTGGGGCGGTGAGTTCTTGTGGCGTGCCGATGTGGTCGAGTTGGTAATGGTAGGGCTTCGTTTCTTTTGGACCGAAACCTTCCAGCAGCGCCAACGGGCGAAAGCTGTCGGGTTCGTAGAGGTAACTGCGGTGGCGGTCCGCGTGGTGTTCGGCGATGAGTTTGTCGCCTTGCCAGAAGAACTCGGTGGTTAGGCCGTCGATGGTTTTGCTGATGGGCGGCCATCGGGAGCAATCGCTTGTAGCATCACCGGCGTATTGCCGATGGGCACAAAGCGTGTGCTCTCGAACATATGCACCAAGGTCAACGCGCCCTGGGCTTTGCAGACGGCAACCGTGCGATTGGGTTTTTTGGAGGACGCCGGAGCGACGAGAGAAACCTCTTCCCCCACCTTGAATACCTGCTCGACTTCCAGCGACGAGCCACTCCAGACGCTCTCGGCCCATTCGTCAAAAGTATTCAGGCAATCCCGAAAGTCACGAAAGACGCTTTCGACGTCTGGCGCTTTGGCATTCATCGGCGACAGGACAAACTTGCCAATGACCGGAATCAAGAGGCCGTCCAACGGGGCACGGTGTTAACGGAGAAGTACATCGGCGGTCCCTCGCGCTGATTGATCAGGCGAGAGACTTTGGAGAGGTTGGTAGTGAAAAGAAGTCGGCGTTATTCGCCGGGATAGCTAGGAAGTTTCACCAAAACCTCGGGCAAACCGAGGCTTCGTTGTAGGCAAGGGATTACAGGCTGATCATTCCTACAGCTTCAACAGTCCAATCGCTTTGCTCAGCTCCCCGGCCAAGGCCGCCAGTTCATTGCTGGTAGTCGCCGAGTCCACAGTCTGCTGCACGGTGTTCTCGGTCACGTCACGAATGCTCACGACCGCGCGGTTCATCTCTTCGGCGACGTGGCTTTGTTGTTCCGCGGCGACGGCGATCTGGGTGTTGCTTTCGCGCATCTGCGCCACAGCACCGGTGATTTCGGCGAGGGCGGCGCCGGCTTCCTGGGCTTGTTGGACGCAGTCGTCGGCCTTGAACGAGCTTTCCTGCATGAAGTCCACCGCGTCGCGGGTGCCGGCTTGCAGGGCTGAGACCATGCGGGTGATTTCGTCGGTGGAGGTTTGGACGCGTTTGGCGAGGTTGCGCACTTCGTCGGCAACCACGGCGAACCCCCGACCCATTTCGCCGGCTCGGGCCGCTTCGATGGCGGCGTTGAGGGCGAGCAGGTTGGTCTGCTCGGCGATGCTGTGGATCACGCTGACCACGCCGTTGATTTTCTGGCTGTCCTCGGCGAGTCTCTGGATCATTTCGGCGGTTTGCTGCACGCCGGTCGACAGGCCGGCAATCGAGCGTTGTACGCGGGTGACCACTTCCCGGCCGCTGCCGGCAAGGGTGTCGGCGGTCTGCGACAGATCCCGGGTGGCGCCGGCGTGCTGGGCAATATGGTGGACGGTGGCGGTCATCTCGTTGATGGCGGTGGCGGCCTGGTCGGTTTCGCTCTGCTGGCCGAGCATGCCGTGCTGCACCTCGTTCATGCTGCTGGCCAGGCGCGCGGCGCCATCATCGAGTTGCTTGGCGGTACGCGCGACGGTGTTGACCACACGTTGATAGCCCGCTTGCATGGCGTTGAAGGCGCTGGCCATCTGGCCGACTTCGTCTTTGCACGCCAAAGGCACACGGGCCGACAGGTCGCCGGTTTTCTCAACGTGCAGCATCACGTCCTTGAGGGTGTTGAGTTGGCTGAGCAGGAAGCGGATCAGCAATTGCGAGGCACCGAGCATCGCGAGCATCAGGATCAATACCGCCACCGCATAGTTGGCGAAGCGTTCGCCGAACACCTGGCTCAGGCTTGGCGCGTAAGCGAGTACGGCCACGTATTGACCGTCAGTGCGGGCGATGACTTCAGCCCCCATCAGTACGTTCTCGCCGAATAACGGCATGTGATTGAGTTCGACCCAGCCAACGCTGCTACCCAGGGCTGACAGGTCCTGGTCGGCCATTTGTGGGACTTGGCCGCGCTTGAACGTCAGCCATTGCTCGCCCTTGGGCAGCGCTTCGCCAGCCGGCCAGGCGCTGAGCAACCGTGCTTGGGCCTGCGCCGAGGCATGGGACGCGCTGCTGCGGGCCTGTTGTTCAAGCTGCAGGGCGTACAGCACCAGCAACAGGGTGGTAATGAAGGCGACCGCGTTGACGGCCCAGAATTTGTACTTCAGCGAGATATTGCTAAGCCAGGCACCCATGGAAGGTTTTCTCTGATAGCGGAAACAGCATTGGCAAGGTGCCATTATTGTGCCGCTATCGAGGAAACCGGTTTTGACATGGGTCAACGCGCCGCATCAATCCACTTCAGGCAGCCCGAAAAAGGTGCGGGCGCAGGCAGTGCTGTGCCGGGCCAGATCTTCCACGCTCTCGTTGCGATGCAGGGCGACTTCGCGCAGCACTTCCGGCAGATACGCAGGTTCATTTCGGCCATTTTTCGGCTTGGGGCGCAGCGTACGTGGCAGCAGGTAGGGCGCATCGCTTTCCAGCATCAGACGGCCACGGGGAATTTCCCTGACCAGTGGGTGCAGGTGTGTCCCACGGCGTTCGTCACAAATCCAGCCGGTGATGCCAATGTGCAGGTCGAGGTCGAGATAACTGAACAGCGCCGTTTGTTCGCCGGTGAAGCAATGCACCACGGCGGCGGTGAGTTGGTCGCGGTAGTCCTTGAGGATTTCCAGCAGGCGCACGTTGGCGTCACGCTCGTGGAGAAACACTGGCAGTTTCAGCTCGACGGCCAGTGCCAGGTGCTCTTCCAGTACTTTTTCCTGCTGCGGGCGCGGTGAAAAATCCCGGTTGAAGTCCAGCCCGCATTCACCCACTGCTCGCACGCGGCTTTCGCTGAGCAAACCGCGCAAGCGTTGGGCGCTGTCGCCGTTCCAGTCACTGGCAGAGTGGGGGTGAATACCGGCGGTGCTGAACAGGCGCTGGCCGCTTTCATCGAGTTTTACGCACAGCTCCAGGGCGTGTTCGCTGCCCTCGACGCTGGTGCCGGTGAGCACCAATTGTTGCACGCCGGCGGCATAGGCACGCTCAAGCACAGCCTGGTGTTTCTCGTCGAAACTGGGGTTGGTCAGGTTGACGCCGATATCAATGAGTTGCATGGTGCTACCTCCGCCTGCGGCCGGAAAGCATATCAGAGCTGTAGATTTATAAGAAAAACTAAGAACTACAACGAGTTATAGCTGTCTTTGAACGTCGCAAGTGACACTGGGCTTGGTCGAACGCCTTGCCCTGTGCCACCGTTGCGCGCAAAGCCTGCGCTTAAAGCGCTCTGTTTCTGACCCCACCGCCTCGTTTTTCGCGAGGATGTTGGCCAGTATTCTTTTCCGGAGAGCGGATGATCCGACCCTCGGCGTTGCTTATGTTGTGCCTGACGCTGCTGCTGCCCATGGCCGCGGTTGCGCGTCTGGACGGGCCGCTGGAAGTGACCAAGCCCGGCAAAGTGCGCGACCTGGCGCAGATCCGCTCCAGCCGCACCCTGCGTGTATTGGTCAACCAGAGCCGTAACAGTTCCGGCGAGGTTCAGGGTCAGGCCATCGGTGTGGAATACCATCGTTTGCGCGCCTTCGAGCAATACCTCAATGGCCATGCTCGTAACGGCCAGGAAATCAACCTCAAGATCATTCCCAAGGCCAAGGACCAGTTGCTCGGCGCGCTGGCCCGTGGTGAAGGTGACCTGGTGGCGCCCGGTGAGCTGCTGGATGTCAAGGCTGCGCACAAGATCAGCACCAGCGATCCGATTGCCAGCGGTGTGCCGCTATGGCTGGTGGGTGTGAAAGGCGAGCGGCGGTTTACCAAGGTTGAGCAGCTGTCCGGACGCACCCTGGCGCTGACCACCGGGAGTGCGGCGGCGGACGCCATCAGCCAGGTTAATCAGAAACTGGCCCTGCACAAGCAACCACCCATCAAGGTGGAGTGGGTTGACCCGACCCTGGCGGTGGAGGATGTGCTGGAGATGGTCCAGGCTGGCATTTTCCACCTGACCATTGTCGAAAAGCCGATTGCCGAGCGCTGGTCGAAGATCCTGCCCAAGTTGCGTTTCGATAAACAGGTGGTCATCAGCGAGCCGGGCGACGAGTATTGGTTTGTGCGCCAGGATGCCTCGATGCTGCGGGCCAGCATTGATCGCTTCCTCAAGACCTATCGAACCCCCGCAGACCAGGATGTGGCGTTTCAACGCATCTACCGTCGCCTCTACCAAGTACGTAATCCGCTGGCCCGCGCCGACCGCCAGCGCCTGGAAAAATTGCGCCCGGTGTTGCAAAAACATGCCCGCGAGCAGGGCATGGATTGGTTGAACCTTGCCGCGCTGGCCTTCAAGGAATCCGCACTTGACCCTGGCGCACGCAACAGCGGCGGGCCCACCGGCCTGATGCAGATCACGCCCTCGGCAGCGCAGCGCGTGGGGATCAACAATATCGAAAGTCTCGACAATAATGTGCAGGCGGGTGCGCGCTACCTGGCGATGATCCGCCGCAAGTTCTTCGCCAGCCCCAAGCTCAACGAGCGCGAGCGGATGGCCTTTGTGCTGGCGGCGTACAACATGGGGCCAGAGCGGGTGCAGGGCATGCGCACAGAGGCCAAGCGCCGGGGGCTCAACCCCAACCAGTGGTTCTTCCAGGTTGAACGCATTGCCATGGAGCAAGTAGGCATGGGCGGCGTCAGCTATGTTAATAGCGTCAACAAGTACTATTTGGCGTTCGATCGGGAGCGGGAGTCCCTGGAACCGCCAGCGCCGAAAATCATTTCACGGAAGTAATCGATTTCATCGATATTAATCAGGCATTTTTTCGGCTTTTATCATTGTTTAAACTGATTAATATAGCGGCCAACCAACCCCTACTTTGAAAAGGATTATCACCATGAGCCCACTGATCAAAAGCGTCCTGTCCACCCGTGCCGGTTACGGCCTGACCATCCTGCGTATTATTGTCGGCATTATCTTCGCCGCCCACGGTTCGCAAAAACTCTTTGGCTGGTTTGGCGGCTATGGCCTGGCGGGCACTGCCCAGTGGATGGAAAGCATCGGCCTGGCGCCGGGTACGCTGATGGCGCTGCTGTCGGGTGGTACCGAGTTCTTCGCTGGCCTGGCACTGATCGTTGGTCTGCTGGCGCGTCCGGCGGCACTCGGCTTGACCATCCTGACGCTGGTGGCGATCTTCTCGGTGCACATCCATAACGGTCTGTTCATGGCCAACAACGGTTATGAGTTCGCACTGGCCTTGCTCGGCGGCACCCTGGCGGTGTTGTTGGAAGGTGCGGGCAAACTGTCTGCCGACCGCGCTATCGCCAACTGATCGTTCTGCAAAACCTTGAATCGGCCCGCCATGTGCGGGCCT
Organism: Pseudomonas sp. EA_15y_Pfl1_P101; assembly: GCF_963970835.1. Taxonomy (NCBI): domain Bacteria; kingdom Pseudomonadati; phylum Pseudomonadota; class Gammaproteobacteria; order Pseudomonadales; family Pseudomonadaceae; genus Pseudomonas; species Pseudomonas sp. EA_15y_Pfl1_P101. The sequence continues at coordinate 23,108 of NZ_CAXAPA010000011.1, forward strand.
TTTCGTTGCTCGGGATTGTTGACACCGCCCCATCGGCTTCTCTAGGATGCCGTTCATGCGCCGATTTAAACAGCTAATTGCGGGGCGCCATGGGTGATCGTTATCGGTCCCGACAGAAGCATGTTCCATGCTTTGAAATTCCGCTAAAGCGCTGGTTCGGTGTTGCCTCTCACCTGCCCGCAGACTTTTGAGGCAGAGACACGACACGATGAATGCACTACGCCCCCTGATACGCCTGGCCCCGATCACCGCGGACCTCACTCAACGCAATCCTAAAATTCTCCTTGGCGGCAAGCACCAGCCTACGCTCTTGCGTTACTTGGATGGCTGGCCGCGCCGCACTGGCCGACCCTCAGCGTTCCTGATCCAGTTTGTCGAAGATGGCGATTCCCTTGCGCGTTTTGCCAGCAACAGCTTTGACCTCGCTGTCATCCAGGCCCCCAGCGCCGGCGACGCCGAAGAAGTCATCCGCCAATTGACCCGCATCGCTCGACAAGGGCTGATCGCCCGACGTTAATCGTTCAGTGAATCAGGCTGCCAGCGTGCAGCCGACGACGGCGATGACCCCGGAAGACCCCCCAGGCGATCAGGCATAACGTCAGCGGAATGGCAAAGGTCACGACCAGTTTTATCGCCAGTTCCAGGTCACGCACCTGGGCATAGGCTTCGCGTTGTAAGGCATGCAGCTCCATGGGCAAGCGCAGGCGTTCCTTGTTGAGGGCTTGCAACTGGGTGGTGGTGTCCACCGCCTGGGTGCCGAGGGCAGTGGACCACGGGTTCAGCCGTTGCCATTTCTGCTCCGTTCGTTGCAGGCGTCGTTCCAGGTCGCTGGCCTTCGCGCGATAGGCGTGCTTCGCGACCTCGCGCATGCGCTCCAGCACTGTCGGCTCCCGGTCCTGCGGCACGCGAGGGCGGATTGCGGCGAGTGTGTCGGGGGCGGACAGGTTGTCCAATGTATTCAAGACAAACAACGCGTTGCTGTCAGGTGCCGAATTGCTGACCTTGTCCGTAAGCAAGTCCGTGTCAGCAATGACCACGACCTGTATCTGCGCTGCTTTCTGCACACCGGGCGGTTGCCCCTTGAGGCCATCTGGAAAGACAGAATAGCTCGGCCCCTCGATACGTGCGGCTATCACATGACGTCGCGCTTGGCCCGATGCCTGTTCAATCAATGAGTCGACCGTGGTTGCGCGTGTGAAACTATTGGCATCCAGCAGCACCGATTGCTCGGAGCTGTGCAGGAGAGGGGTGAAGGTCGTGCGACTTTTACTCAGTCGTGAGAGGGCACCACTGCTCGATACCGTCACCCTGTTGAGGTTCCATGTGCTGATATCGTTTGTGTTCATCGCCTGCCGAGGCAGATTCAATCGGACCTGAGTGGGCGCCCCTGGCGTTTCCCAAGGCGTATAGAGGTCGTCGGCCAGCAGCTTGTCCGCTGGCATCTGGATACCCCAGGCAGCCAGTAATTGGTCCAGGCGAGTGTTCGCAGGGGCTGCGGTCGAGCGTTGCTCGCTCAAGGGATCAATAAACATCATCAATCTGCCGCCCTTCAATACAAATTGTTCAATCCCATACAGGGTTCGCTCAGATAACGCCTGTGGGTGCACAACCATCAGCGTTTTTATGCGCTCGGGGACGTGCGCGGCAGTCGACTCCAGGTTGACCAGATCAAATTCACGTCGTAGATCCTGCAACAGCCGACCTGCAGCTTCGTCCATCGCCAGCCCCGACAGCAGTGCAACGACCGGGCGCTCCGGGTGCTGCAACTTATAGAGCAGGTGGCTGATTTCATACTCGAGCAAAGGCTCCCGGTCGAGGCTGAAGGAACCAATACGGCGCACACTGTGACCGGCGCGGGTGCCGATAAGGCCGAGAAACCCAGCGGTGTGGTCGAGTCCGGATAGCCGCGCTTTGTAGGCGTCCTCGGAAAAAGGTGCAGGTTTAATAAGGTGCAGGTTAATCATGCCATTGGCGGTTTTTTCGTACGCCTTGAGCAGTTCCTCAATACGCTTGCTGTAGCGTTGCACGGCGTTGCTTCTTTTAGGGGCGTTGTTCGAGTTGAAGTAATACAGGTCGACGGGGCTTTCCAATGTGGAAGCTAGATGTTGTGCTGAAGACGATAAAGTGTGAACTTTTTGTTGAGAAAAATCCCACTGAATATCAGGAAGTTTACCTATCCAAACCAGATTGAACGCCAGAAAAAGCAACAAGGTGACGGTGAGTGTCATGCCGGTGCGCAGAGTGGACCGCATTAAGGGTTTCCCTTCTCAGCTGTGTTTGTAGTTGAGTGTGACGGTCGCCGCAGCGAGAAAGGCGAGGATCATGCTAATGAAGTAAAGCGTGTCGCGAAGTGTAAGTTTTCCATCATCGATACTGCTGAATCGTAAAGCAGGGCTGAGGGTGGCCAGGCTGTCGATCAATCCTATCGGGGCTTGATGCTCAAGCGCATCCAATACAGTAGAGAGCCCACTGGCTGTTAGCAGCAAGACAAGGGTCAGTACGAAAATGACAGTGCGCTGGCATACAAGTGTGCAAATAAAGCAACCGGCGGACAGGTAGCTGCCCGCGAGCAGCCAACTCGACAAAAATTGTGAAGCGATAACGCTGTTGTCTGCCCTGCCCAAGTAGTTGGCAATGATGACGAGAGGAAACATCAGGAGCAGCGTGGTGCCTGCGACGAACCAAGCGGCTAGGAATTTCCCGATAACCCATTCAAGTGTCGTGATGGGCATGGTTTTCATCAGGCCGAAAAAACCTGCATTGGCCTCATCCGACCATAGTTGCGTGGCCAGGGCGGGAATCAACAGTAAGTACAGCCAGGGGTGGAACTGGAAAAAGACCTGCAAGTCGCTGTCGTTTTGTTCCGGCCACGAGCTTATGTCCATGCCCAACGTCACTGACAGTATCAGGAAGATCGCAATGCTCAGGTAAATACTGGGTGTGCAGGCAAAGCTGGCAAGTTGACGCTTTAATATGATGGGCAATAGTTTCAAAGCGACGCCTCCTGGCTCAGTTGGTGGACTACATCATTGAGGCGACCTGGTTCCAGGTTCAGTGAGTTGATTTTCCAGCGACGACTGGCAATCAGCGTGCTGATATGGGGATAGATGGTGTGCCCCGGCATGGCGAGAACGGTCACCGTGCCGGGTGCGTGCCGATGCTCCTCGATGCCTGCCACGCCTGGCAGTACGGCGAGGGCCAGTAGATCCAATGGTGTGTCGGCAGCAAGTGTGACGGCCTGGAAGTGACGGGAGCCGCGCTGTAGATCGGGCAGTGGGGTATCGGCCACCAGGCGACCGCCGGCTATGACCAACGCGCGTGTACACCATTCGGACAATTCATCGCAGTGACGAGAGGCGATGATCACTGTCATTTCTTGCGTCAGTGATTGGATAAGCGCCCTGAATGTATGTTTCTGATCAGGTGCGAACCCTTCCGTTGGCTCATCCAGCAGTAACAGGGCTGGACCATGCAGGATGGCTTGGGCAATAGCGACTTTGCGTTTCCAGGCAATGGAGAGCGCGTCGAGGGGGGCATTGAGCACCGGAAACAGTTCCAGTCTTGCAACAACGTGTTCCAACCGTGCGCGCTTTTCGGCGCCGTGGAGGCCGCGCACGGCCGCGATGAAGCCAAGGAATGTGTTGACGGACATTGTTGGATGGCCGAGGTCTTTTGACAGTTGGTAGCCGACGAGTTTTCTCGCTTTAAGTGCATGGCTTTGAGTATTGAAGCCCTGGATATTTATATAACCGCTGGACGGCTGCGTCGAACCGGCTATTAGATTGAGCAGGGCTGTTTTGACCGTATGATCCTCTCCGAATAAACCCAGGCATTCTTGTGGATGGGCGCTAAATGAAAAGTCGCTGATTAGAGTTGTGTTACCCGTGTGTTTTGTCAGATTGCTTATTTCGATCATTTTTGTACCGAATAAGTTTGGCATGACGTAGGGGGCGTGAAAAAAGGGTACGGGTAATGACCGTTTTTGGGAACGCCGATAACTATTAATAAGACAAGTCCTACGTGCGAGGCAGTCAAGCCACTGAAACAATGTGTTGTGTTTAAAAGTGTCCAATTTTCGAATGTTTATTTGTTGTTTATGTAAACTTTCTGCCCCGCATAATGAGGCCTGAATGCCATGATGCTGCTACGTACCCTTGTGCTTGAACGCGACGGTCAAGATGCCCCGGTTAACGGTGCACTGCTCTGTGGGTTTGCTGTAGGTCAGACGGCCTCCAACTTTCTTGTTTACAGTTTGGATGAGGAGGTAGAGCCGGGAAGTTCCAGGGTCTATATCGCGGCCTTGCGTAAGAAACTTGACCGGTATTTCCTGGGCGGGGTCGAGTCCAAGGAAGACTTGCAGGTGGCCTTACATGTTTTTAAGCAAATACTGACATTGGCCGCTTCGGGGGTTAAGGCGGGCGGCGTTACTGAGACTCAGGAGCCCTATCATTTTGTCGATTTGAAAGGTTGCAAGCTGCCGCCCGCCAGGCCCGAGGATCATCACTCGGTGATTATCAAGAAAGCGCTGGTGATGAAAGTGATCACCCTGGGCATGTCGGCCTCGACACTGCCGGCTATCGAAAGTGCTTCATTGATCGTGCCGTCCATTCGTTTTTCGTCGCAAATGAGCTCCCCGGCCAAAGGGGCGGGCCCCTCAGAGCCACCCCGGCCGATGCATGAGCATCTGGTTGAGGAGCCACTGCCAGCTTCCGTCGAAACGCCCGTGATCATGGCGCCGCCGCCACCTGCAATCCCACGTGCACCCGTTGCACCGGCACAACCGCAACCCCCTGCGTCAACTGACCACAGTACGTTGTTCGAGGTGGACAGTACGTTGACCAACCTTGCCCGTGTCGCCCAGGAGCTGACCCAGCAAAAACTCGCGGCAATCGAGCAGGAGACGGCACTTGAGCAATGGCAGGCGCGGTTGCAGCAGGGGCAAAGCCAGTTGGACGAGAAGGTTCGAGAACTGGAACAACGCACCGCTCAATTGCATGATCAGTCGCTAGCGGTCAGCCAGAGGACCGAAGCCCTGAAGGTGATGACGTCGCAGGTGGCGGGCCTGCGGCAAAGCCTGAGAGGCATGCTGCTTGAGCTGGATCGGGCGTTGGATAGCTAGACTGGCCTGGCTACTTTCCCGGGTTCATTTATCATCAACGCCAGCCAGCCAACGCCGGGGCTGAAACCCAGGCGTATCGGCACCTATGGACATTGCCTGGGGATGCAAGCGTTTGAGTACCAAGCTGATTACCAAAGAAGGCCATGAAGCGCTGAAGAAGGAGCTGGATTACCTCTGGCGTGAGAAGCGCCCCGACACCACGCGCAAAGTAACGTGGGCGGCCTCGTTGGGGGACCGCAGCGAAAATGCCGATTACCAGTACAACAAGAAGTTGCTGCGCGAGATCGACCGTCGCGTGCGCTACCTGCGCAAGCGCCTGGAAGACATGCGTGTGGTGGAGTACATGCCCGAGCAGGAGGGCAAGGTATTTTTTGGCGCCTGGGTGGACATCGAAAACGAACAGGGTGAGACCAAGCGTTTTCGTATCGTCGGCTATGACGAGATCTATGATCGGATGGACTACATCTCCATCGACTCACCCATGGCCCGTGCGCTGCTGCGCAAGGAAGTAGACGACGAGGCCCTCGTGCAGACCCCGAGTGGTGAAGTGTGCTGGTGGATCACCGGGATCGAGTATGTGAAGTGAGCGGGGCTGCGAAAACACCAGAGATCAAATGTGGGAGCTGTCGAGCTTTAGCGAGGCTGCGATGCCGGCGCTGCGGTCTGGCAAAGACCGCGCGGTGATCCCTTCGCCGCGTTGCTAAAGCGCTCCCACACGGCGCTTCAACCTTCGCGCAACACAGTCAGCGGGCTTGCGTTCAGTGCACGGCGGGTGCCAAACACACCCGCACCGCCGATCAGCACGGCGCCAATCACCGGCAGCAACAACAACCATGGGTGAGGCTGCCAGGCCAGGTCAAATGCATAGCGGTACAGCACAAAGGTCACCAGTTCAGTCCCCAGTGCCGCCAACAGCCCACTGACAGCACCCAGCAAGCCGAACTCGATACGCCTGGCCTTGACCAGCAGCTTGCGTTCGGCGCCCAGTGCGCGTAATAGCGCGCCTTGGCGGATACGTTCGTCCAGCGTGGCCTGCAGGCCCGAGAACAACACCGCCATCCCCGCTGCCAGGACAAACAGCAGCACGTACTCCACCGCCAGGGTCACTTGGGCGAGGATGCTGCGCAACTGCTCCAGCAGCGCCTCGACCTGCAGGATGGTTACCGCCGGGAACGCCCGGGACAGGTCGACGATTTGCTGGTCATGCCCGGGTGCCAGGTAGAAGCTGGTCAGGTAGGTGGTCGGCAGGTCCTTCAAGGTGCCTGGCTGGAAAATCATGAAGAAGTTGGGCTGGAAGTTATCCCAGTTGATGGTCCGCAGGCTGGTCACCCGCGCTTCACGATTTTCGCCGCCCACCGTGAACACCAAGTGGTCATTGAGCTTGAGCTTGAGGCTTTCCGCTACCTTGGCTTCTACGGAGACGCCAGGGATTTCATCGGTGGGCTGCTGTGACCACCATGAGCCCGCCGTCAGGGCATTACCCGGTGGCAGGTCGGCAGCCCAGGTCAGGCTCAGGTCGCGTTGTACCGCACGATCGCCGCTTGAGTCCTTGCTGACGATTTCCTGTACCGGTTCACCGTTGATACTGATCAGGCGACCCGGCACCACCGGATAAAGCGGCGCGGATTGCGCTTGCAGTTCCAGCAGGCGGGCGCCAAAGGCCTCCTTGTCGGCCGGCAGGATATTCAACGCGAAATAGTTGGGCGCATCCTTAGGCAGCTGGTTTTGCCAGGTGTCGAGCAACTCGCCACGCAGCAGGGCGATCAAGCCCATGGACAGCAGGATCAGGCCAAACGCCAGGGATTGACCGGCCGCCGCCAACGGGTGGCGCAGCAATTGGCCCAGGCCCAGGCGCCACGGCAGGGAGGCGCGTGCCAGCAGGCGGCGCAGGCTTTGCAACAGCAGCAGGAGCAAGCCGCCGAGGACCAGCGCAGCCACCACGCCACCGCCCAGCAGGGCGAAGGTCAGCACCAGGTCGAGGCTCAGGCGCCACATGATAAGGCCCAATGCAAACAATGCTGCGCCGTAGACCATCCAGGTGCTGGAAGGAATCGGCAGCAGGTCGCGACGCAATACCCTTAGTGGCGGCACACGACCCAGGGCGGCCAAGGGCGGCAGGGCGAAACCGGCGAGGGCGACCAGGCCGGTGCCGATGCCCGCAATTGCCGGTAACAGCCCGCCGGGAGGAACGTCCGCCGGCAGCAGGTCATGGAGAAAGTAGAACAGGCCAAACTGCGCCAGCCAGCCGAGCAGGGCGCCGGTCAGGCTTGCCAGCAGCCCCAGTACGCTCAGTTGCAGACTGAACAGCAACATGGCTTCGCGCCGTGACAATCCCAGGCAGCGCAGCAAGGCACTGGCGTCAAAGCGCCGGGTGGCGAAGCGATTGGCCGACAGCGCCACGGCCACACCGGCCAGCAGCACCGCGACCAGGCTGGCCATGTTCAGGTAGCGTTCGGCCTTGCCCAGCGCGCCGCCGATCTGTTGGTTGCCGTCCCGTGAATCCTGCAGCCGCTGGTTGGCGGCGAGTCCTGGCTTGACCAGGTCACGATAGGTTTGCAGTACCGTGCTGCCCTGTGGCCCGCGCCACAGTTCGCGATAGCTGACGCGGCTGCCGGGCTGGACGACGCCGGTGGCGTCCAGGTCCGCCAGGTTGATCATCACCCTGGGCGTAAGGCTGTAGAAGTTGCCGGCGCGGTCCGGCTCATAGGTGAGCACGCGGGCCAGGCGCAGGGTTTTCATGCCCACATCAATGCTGTCGCCGACCTTGAGGTCCAGTGCTGTCAGCAGCCGGGCTTCAACCCAGGCTTCCCCGGGTTTGGGCCCGCCGCCAGGGGTCTCCTCGCCGAAGGGCGCAGCAGCGCTTTTCAGTTCGCCGCGCAGCGGGTACTGCTCGTTGACCGCCTTGATGCTGGAGAGCTGGATGCCGTTATCAGTGGCTATAACGCTGGAGAACTCCACGACGCGAGCGTGATCGAGGCCCAGTTCGGTGCCGGACTGGATTTGCTCGGGGCGGGCCGGCGAGCTGCCTTCCAGCACCAGGTCGGCGCCCAGAAACTCGGTGGCGCGCAACAGCATGGCGCCATTGAGGCGAGCGCCGAAGTAGCCGATGGCGGTACTGGCGGCCACGGCCACCAACAGGGCGAAGAACAACACACGCAATTCGCCCGCGCGGGCATCGCGCAGCAATTGGCGCATGGCAAGGCTGAATAGGCGCAACAGCGGCAAACGTGCCATCAAGGCTCCAGGGGCGCGACCATCAGGCCGGCTTCAAGGCGGATCAGGCGTCGGCAACGGTGGGCCAGGCGCTCGTCGTGGGTGACCAGCACCAGGGTCGTGCCGCTCTCTTTATTGAGTTCGAACAGCAGGTCGCTGATGCGCTCGCCGGTGTGGCTGTCGAGGTTGCCGGTAGGTTCGTCGGCAAACAGTACGTCCGGTTCGGCGGCAAAGGCGCGGGCAATCGCCACGCGTTGTTGCTCGCCACCTGAGAGTTGGCGTGGTGAGTGGGTCAGGCGCTGGCCCAGGCCGACACGTTCGAGCAGGTGCCGGGCGCGCTCGCGGGCGTCTTTGCGGCCGTCCAGTTCCAACGGCAGCATGACGTTCTCCAGCGCGTTGAGGCTGTCGAGCAGTTGGAAGGACTGGAACACGAACCCTACGTGCTCGGCACGGATGCGCGCGCGCTGGTCTTCGTCGAGAGTGCTCAAGGCTTGCCCGGCGAGGGTGACTTCGCCGCTGCTGGGCAGGTCGAGGCCGGCCAGCAGGCCGAGGAGGGTAGATTTGCCGGAACCGGAGCTGCCGACGATAGCCAGGCTATCGCCCTTGTTCAGTTCCAGGCTCAGTTCGTGCAGGATAGTCAGTTCACCTTCCGCGCTGGGAACCACTTTGCTAAGGTTCCGCGCGGTGAGAATGCTTGCGCCCATGGAGAATCCGATGCGAATGTGGTTTTTGAGTGCTGGCCTGGCCTTGATGTGCATGGCCCAGAACGCAGCGGCGGGTACAGTCCTGATCGTTGGCGATAGTATCAGTGCCGGTTTCGGCCTGGATACCCGCAAGGGGTGGGTTGCCCTGCTGGAGCAACGGCTCAAGCAGGAAGGTTTCGACGATAAAGTGATCAACGCCTCCATCAGCGGGGATACCAGTGCCGGGGGCTTGGCGCGGCTGCCGGCGGCGCTTGCAGAGCATAAGCCAGACGTGGTGGTGATCGAGTTGGGCGGCAATGATGGATTGCGTGGACAACCCCCGGCGCAATTGAAACAAAATCTTGCGTCGATGATTGACCAGTCCAAGGCCGGTGGTGCCAAGGTGTTGTTGTTGGGGATGCAATTACCGCCCAACTATGGCCCGCGCTACACCACGGCATTTGCCGAAGTCTTTGGCGCACTGGCCAAGGAAAAAAACGTCCCGCTGGTGCCGTTTTTCCTCGAAGGCGTGGGTGGGCACCCGGAGCTGATGCAGGCCGATCAACTGCACCCGGCCGTCGGCGCCCAGGGCAAGTTGCTGGAAAATGTCTGGCCGACGCTAAAACCGCTGCTTTGACGCTTTTCTACCGGCAGGCTTTCGGCTAAGGTGGCGCCCCCCCGATTTGGAGCCCCTGATGTCGCGTCCTGCCTGGTCCCTGTTTAATTACCAACTGATCGAGCCGGACGAGCAGCTGGATCTGTTCGCCTGCCAGGAAGTGCGGGTGCATCTGGTGACGCGTCAACTGGAACTGGGCGGCACCATCGATCGTACCCTGTGCGGCACGCTGCTGCCGGCGCAACCGCGTTGGTCGCGGGTTGATCGCTCGATCTTCCAGGACCAGCGCCTGTGCCCGTTGTGTCGTGCGATCCTGGAATCCCAGAAGCGTGGCACGCCGCCGATCTGGCCGGAGCTGCGTTTCGAGCTGTAAGGGGCAGCTAGAAGCGCGCTTCACGTATACAATCTATCTTTATCTCCCGTCGTTCTGCGAAGGATTTTCCGGATGTTGTCGCGCCTTTCCGTCGTCACCTGCTGCCTGTCTCTCGCCGCACTCTGTGCGGCCGGTTCTGCGTCAGCTTTGCAGTTGCCCTTGCCACCGCCGGGTGAAGACATCGTCGGTCAGGTCCAAGTGATCAAGGCCAAGTACGAGGACACCTTTGCCGACCTGGGCACCACCTATGACCTGGGCTATTCGGAGATGGTCGCGGCGAACCCGGGCGTGGATGCCTGGTTGCCGGGGGCGGGCACCGAGATCGTGCTGCCGACGCGGTTCATCCTGCCGCCGGGCCCGCGCGAAGGTATTGTGATCAACCTGGCGGAGTACCGGCTCTACTACTACCCCAAGGGCCAGAACGTGGTCTACACCTTCCCGCTGGGCATTGGTCGTGAAGGCTGGGGTTCGCCTATCGCCCATACCAGCATCATTGCCAAAACGCCGAACCCGACTTGGACGCCGCCCGCCTCAATCAAGGCCGAGCACGCCGCCAACGGTGACCCGCTGCCCAACGTGGTGCCGGCCGGCCCGGACAACCCCTTGGGCCCGTTCAAGTTCACCCTGGGTACTCCGGGTTACCTGATCCACGGCTCCAACGCGAAGTTCGGCATCGGCACCCGTACCAGTCACGGCTGCTTCCGTATGTTCAACAACAACGTGCTGGAGATGGCCGGCATGGTGCCGGTGGGCACGTCGGTGCGCATCATCAGCGAGGCCTACAAGTTCGGTCGCAGTGGCGGCAAGGTCTATCTGGAAGCGCATACGCCATTGAATGATGACGGGACGCCATCGGTGGTCGACAAGCACACGGCGGTGATCAACGCCTTGCTCAAGCGTGAAGACTTGGCCAATCAACTTCGAGTGAACTGGGATCAGGTGCGTGACGTCGTCGCGGCGGAAGACGGTTTGCCGACGGAAATCGGTGTGCCGGGCCCGGCACCGATCGCCTCCAGCGCGCCGATCGACCTGCAGCAATAAGGCGTTCATTCAAAAGCCCGTCAAGGCCTTGCGCCTCGGCGGGCTTTTTATTGCGCGTTATTCAGATACACATACCAGGCAATAAAAAAGCCGACCCATAAATGGATCGGCTTGATAACAACCCCGAAGGATTATTACTTGCGGCTAGCTTTTTCAAGCATACGCAGTGCGCGCTCGTTAGCTTCGTCAGCAGTCTGTTGTGCTTTTTGAGCAGCAGCCAGCGCTTCATCAGCTTTACGGTAGGCTTCGTCTGCACGAGCCTGGGAGCGAGCTGCTGCGTCTTCAGTTGCAGTCAGACGAGCTTCGGTTTCTTTGGAGACGCTGCTGCAACCGGTAGCCAGAACTGCGGCCAGAGCCAGAGCAGAGAATTTCAGAACGTTGTTCATCGTGTTCCCCTTCAAGGACTTTCTATTAGATGGCTAGTTCGCCCAGAGTGAGCTAATAGCCGGCGTACATACTACCCATTACTTGTAGTAAGTAAACTGACGTAGCGCAAGAAGCAAAAAAAATTCTCGTGCCGAATCTATTTTGGCTAACCTTTTGAAGGTTTGTATAAAAAGCGTCCAATTTTTTTCAATCAGGCGACAATTGGATCCAGGCTGGAAAGGCCGGCCGGCATGTGTCAAGCGCTGTAAATAGATGAAAATTTATATATACAGCTGACACTTTCGTTCAGCACGGCTTTGCGTTGCCCGGCATCTTTTGCGCATGTAGAGGTGACTTTAAGAGCGCCTGTTCGTCTCAAGGTTCAACTGCCGGCAATGTACAGGCTTTCGATCATCGGTTGATCGAGGCCCTTTCTATATCTACCAGCGGCAGGGGATGGCAGGTGCGCCTTGAGCAATCGCAGGATTGGTGCCTACTATTTCCTGCGTGCTGGTTGTGAGCGCTCAGGGTTTTCTCGTTGTCGGAACCGGCACGGGGTGGCGTAGATGTTCCTTCGCCGGAAAAACATCGGTAAGGTAGGGTCAGAAACCAAGACCCGCGAGGAGTAGTGATGAGCGAGGCGTTGTCCATCCACCATGACCAGGCTGGTCATCAGTTCGAGACCAATGTGGACGGTTATCGTGCCTATCTGACCTACATGGACCTCGGCAAACAGACCCTGGATATCTATCGGACCTTCGTGCCCAACGCACTGCGGGGTCGTGGTATTGCGGCGGCATTGACCGAGGAAGCCTTGAAGTTCGCCGAACAGGCAGGCTATACGGTGATCCCGTCCTGCTCCTACGTCGAACGCTACATGGAGCGCCACCAGCGCCATGCCGCGAAGCTGTAAGGCACAAATAGCACCATAAAAAACGCCGGGCTCAGCCCGGCGTTTTTGTGTGCGCAGTGTTGTGTCAGGTGCGTTTGCGTTTCGGCAATACGTCCTTGAGCTTGGCGTGCATGCTGCGCAGAGTGTTTTCAGTGGCGGCCCAATCGATGCAGGCATCAGTGATCGAAACGCCATATTGCAAGTCGGCCAGGTCTTTTGGAATCGCCTGGCAACCCCAGTTCAGGTGGCTCTCGACCATCAGGCCGATGATTGATTGGTTGCCTTCGAGGATCTGGTTGGCGACGTTTTCCATCACCAGCGGTTGCAGGGCCGGGTCCTTGTTGGAGTTGGCGTGGCTGCAGTCGACCATGATGTTCGGCTTGATCTTGGCCTTGTTCAGCGCCTGTTCGCACAGCGCAACGCTGACCGAATCATAGTTGGGCTTGCCGTTGCCGCCGCGCAGCACCACGTGGCCGTAGGCGTTGCCCTTGGTGGTGACGATGGACACGCCACCTTCCTGGTTGATACCCAGGAAGCGGTGCGGGCTGGAGACCGATTGCAGCGCGTTGATCGCCACGGTCAGGCCACCGTCGGTGCCGTTCTTGAAGCCCACGGCCGAGGAAAGGCCGGACGCCATTTCTCGGTGAGTCTGGGATTCAGTGGTGCGTGCGCCGATGGCCGACCAGCTGATCAGGTCCTGCAGGTACTGCGGGGAGATCGGGTCCAGGGCTTCAGTGGCGGTGGGCAGGCCCATTTCAGCCAGGTCCAGCAGCAATTGACGACCGATGTGCAGGCCATCCTGGATCTTGAACGAGTCGTCCAGGTACGGATCGTTGATCAAGCCTTTCCAGCCGACGGTGGTACGCGGTTTTTCGAAATAGACGCGCATCACCAGGTACAGGGTGTCTGACACTTCCGCCGCCAGTACTTTGAGGCGCTCGGCGTACTCGTGGGCAGCCTTGAGGTCATGGATCGAGCAGGGCCCGATGACGACGAACAGGCGGTGGTCGGTGCCGTCGAGAATGTCACGGATGACTTCGCGGCCCTTGGTGACGGTCTGCAGGGCAGCGTCGCTCAAAGGGATTTCGCGCTTGAGCTGATCAGGTGTGATCAGGGTCTCGTTGGATTCGACGTTTAGGTCATTGATCGGTAAATCAGCCATCGTGTTACTCGTCAGGGTCACGGGTGCTGGCCGCCAGCCATCCCCGTGCGGCGGAGCACAGCATGATTTGGATGCAGGGGGAGGGAACCTTAGCGCGTAACACCGGCCCGCGACAATGGGCAAAGCCCGCTTTAATCCAGCGTTGGCGCCACAAACGCCTCATGGGAGAACTCACAGGCATGGCGCGATACCCACTCGCGGGCCAGTGCTTCGAATTGCTGGGCGGTGGGTTCTGCGTTGTCGTGCTGGCGGCAATAGCGCTCTATCCGGCATGCTTGCTCACCCATTCGCGCACCGAACAGCGCATGTTCATCGGTAAACGAGACACCGACGCGGTAGCCGTTTTCCACCTTGCGGCACCACGCCACATAGCCTGGATAACGCGCGCTGGCGCCCAGGGAAGGGATGTGCAGATCAACCGCCGTGCCCTCGCGCCAGGCGCGTGGCCAATGGCAGGCAACACCGCCCAGGCCGGTAGTGTGCAGGCGTTGGCGGGGGATGGCAGGAGAGGGGCGTTGGATTAACTCGACAGCGACATCATCAGGGTGAGGTAAAAAACGACCCATGTACACGGACTCCGAGTACCGTCCAGTTGACGGCGGCAGCAGCAGTATAGTGAAGGAACTGGAATTGACCGACCTGGATATTGACCAGCAATTGCTGGGATTGCCAGGTATTTCGCTTGTCGTGTTCACAAGCGTAGGGTGTTCCAGTTGTCGTTGGGCGCGCCAGCAATTACCAGGCTGGACGTTGCCGCTGGACCGGGTGTGCTGGGTGGATGCCGGGCACAACGGCGGTGCGGTCGAACGCTACCAGATCTTTCATTTGCCGGCGTTGTTCGTGGTGTGCGAGGGTCAATTCCTCGGGCAATTACAGACGCGTCTTACACCTTCTGACCTTGCTGACTCTATAAAACATGCGCTTACCCGCACTCCAGAGGATCTGCCATGACCGCACAATCAACCCGCATTGGCATCATCGGCACCGGCGCCATCGGTGGTTTCTACGGTTTGATGCTGGCACGCGCCGGTTTTGATGTGCACTTCCTGTTGCGCAGTGAGTACGCAGCGGTCAGCGAGACCGGCCTTCACCTTAACAGCCGCGTGCATGGCCCCTTGCACCTGCACCCGGTGCAGGCCTACGCCCGGGCTGCCGATATGCCACCGTGCGACTGGCTTCTGGTGGGCACCAAGTCCACCGGCAACGTCGACCTGGCCCCGACCATCGCCCAGGTTGCGGCGCCGGATGCCAAGGTGGTGTTGCTGCAAAATGGCCTCGATGTGGAAGACAGCCTGCGTGAGCACCTGCCCGCATCGCTGCATTTGCTCGGCGGCCTGTGCTACATCGGCGTGCATCGTTCTGCCCCCGGCGTTATCGAGCATCAGGCGTTGGGCCGGGTCAACCTGGGTTATCACAGTGGCTCGGCGGCCAATGATGAAGCCCGCCAAAAGGCGATCGTCGAAGCCGGCGCCGCGTTGTTTCACAAGGCGGGTATCGAGTCCCAGGCCATGGCGAACGTGCATCAGGCCCGTTGGCATAAGTTGGTGTGGAATGTGCCCTACAACGGCCTCTCGGTGTTATTGGGCGCGGGCACCACGGCGATGATGGCGGATGAATCCAGCCGCGAGCTGATTCAGGCGTTGATGGCCGAAGTGGTACAAGGCGCCCACGCCTGCGGCCATGAAATCCCCAAGAGTTACGCTGAGCAGATGTTCGCCATGACCGAAACGATGGTCGACTACCTGCCGAGCATGTACCACGACCACGTGCACAAACGCCCGCTGGAACTGGCGGCGATCTATGCGCGGCCACTCGCAGCGGCAAAAGCTGCCGGTTGCGAACTGCCGCGGATGCAGGCGCTGTACCAGGCCTTGAGTTTTATTGATCGGCATAACCGCTGAGTCGGGGGACACACCATGGCAAAGGAATTGGGCGACAAGCTGGTGCTGGCGATCTCGTCGCGGGCCCTGTTCGACCTGAGCGACAGCCACAAGGTCTACCTCGCCCAGGGCGTCGAGGCCTACCGCAAATACCAGATCGAACACGAGGAAGAAATCCTCGAAACCGGCGATGCCTTTCCGTTGGTCAAGAAGCTGCTGAGTCTCAACGCCAGCCTGGGCCGTGCCCGGGTCGAAGTGGTGCTGGTGTCGCGCAACAGTGCCGATACCGGCCTGCGCGTATTCAACTCGATCCAGCATTACGGCCTGGATATTTCCCGCGCCGCTTTCGTAGGCGGGCGTAGTCCTTATCCTTATTTGGCGGCGTTTGGCTGCCATCTGTTTCTGTCGACCCATGCTGAAGATGTGCGCAGTGCCTTGGATGCCGGTTTTGCGGCGGCGACGATTTTGTCCGGCGGTCCAAACCGTGCCTCCAGCGAAGAGCTGCGCATCGCCTTCGACGGTGACGCCGTGTTGTTTTCCGATGAGTCGGAGCGTGTTTACCAGGCTGGTGGGTTGGAAGCGTTCCAGGCCAATGAGCGGGAGTCGGCGCGCCGGCCTTTGCACGGCGGTCCTTTCAAGGGTTTTTTGGCGGCGCTCAACCTGCTGCAGCGCGAGTTTTCCGATGAGTCCTGCCCGATCCGTACGGCCTTGGTCACCGCGCGCTCGGCGCCGTCGCACGAGCGAGTGATTCGCACCTTGCGTGAGTGGGATATCCGCCTGGACGAGTCGTTGTTCCTCGGCGGCCTGCAAAAATCCGCGTTTCTGGAGGCGTTTGCTGCCGATGTGTTTTTCGATGACCAGGCCGGGCATTGCGAGAAAGCCAGGGAGTTTGTAGCGACCGGGCATGTGCCCCATGGCATTAGTAATGAGGTGAAGATCTAAGCCAATCGTATTCGCCCGGGCACTGCTAAGCTCATTTCATCTCCGCCATCCTGGCAGTTCCGGGGGGGTTCTATGATTCGTTCGATGCTGTACGCCACGGACCTTGGTCTGTACGCACCTTATGTGATGCAGCACGCGCTGGCGCTGGCCCGAACGTTCAAGGCAGATTTGTATGTGATCCATGTGGTCGAGCCCATCGGGTTGTTCGCCGAATCGGTGTTACAGAGCTACCTTGATGAGAAGGCCCTGAGTGAGTGGCAGAGTCAGGGGCTGACCACGGTGATGGCGACGATTGAGCAGCGGGTACTGGACAGTTTTCGCGAGGAGTTGGGGGAAGGGGAGCAAGACCTGAAGTTGATCCGTTCGGTGCGGGTGATCCAGGGGGACCCGTGCGAGGTGATACTCGACGAGCTGCGCAAACTGTCCGTAGACCTGTTGATTGTAGGCAGTCATAGCCACGCGATCGCGGCGGCCACCCCGTTGGGGCGCACTGCTGCACGGGTGCTGCAGTTGTCTACGGTGCCGGTGTACCTGGTGCCTTCGTTACAGCGTCGACGCAGTGATAATGCGTGATGGGTAAACCAATAAAAAGTTCTAGATTTATCCATCGAACCTTTAATATAGTTATATAACGTCGCTGATACCCGTGGCGTCTATCTGCTTTGAGGGACACATATGAAGCTTCAACAACTGCGGTACATCTGGGAAGTGGCGCACCACGACCTCAACGTTTCCGCTACCGCTCAAAGCCTGTACACCTCGCAACCTGGTATCAGCAAGCAGATCCGCCTGCTCGAAGATGAGTTGGGCGTCGAAGTGTTCGCCCGCAGCGGCAAGCACCTCACCCGTGTCACCCCGGCCGGTGAACGCATCATCACCACCGCTGGCGAGATCCTGCGCAAAGTCGAGAGCATCAAGCAGATTGCCCAGGAATTCTCCAACGAGAAGAAGGGTACCCTGTCCATCGCAACCACCCACACCCAGGCACGTTATGCGTTGCCGCCGGTGATCCGTGATTTCATCAAGCAGTACCCCGACGTGGCCCTGCACATGCACCAGGGGTCGCCGATGCAGATCGCCGAGATGGCCGCTGACGGCACCGTCGATTTCGCTATCGCCACCGAAGCCCTTGAGTTGTTCGGTGACCTGGTGATGATGCCGTGCTACCGCTGGAACCGCTGCGTGGTCGTGCCGCAAGGTCACCCGTTGGCCAAGCTGCCGAAACTGACCCTGGAAGCCCTGGCTGAATACCCGATCGTGACCTACGTATTCGGTTTTACCGGCCGTTCCAAACTCGACGAAGCCTTCAGCCATCGTGGCCTTACGCCGAAAGTGGTGTTCACTGCGGCCGACGCCGACGTGATCAAGACTTACGTGCGCCTGGGCCTGGGCGTCGGTATCGTCGCCAAGATGGCGGTCGACACTGCCCTCGACAAAGACCTGGTGGTGCTTGATGCGAGCGAGCTGTTCGAGTCGAGTGTGACCAAGATAGGTTTCCGTCGCGGCACTTTCCTGCGTGGGTTCATGTGCGATTTCATCGAGAAGTTTGCGCCGCACCTGACCCGTGACGTCATGGCCAAGGCGATCCAGTGCCACAACAAGCAGGAACTGGAAGAGCTGTTCGACGGCGTTGAACTGCCCGTTCACTGAGTGGTTTATTTGGCCTCGGTAACCGTAAACAGTTGCCGAGCGCCTGCCACCAGAATCTCCACCTCATCACCTTCAAACTTGCCCAGCAGGCTTTTGCCCAGCGGCGAGCGCGGGGTGATGACGGTCACCGGTTGCCCCACCACGTCCACTTTCAAACCCGCCGCGTCCGGCGCCAAAAACAGCCACTGCTGGCGACCGCTCTCATCAGTCAGGCCCAGTAGCGCGCCGATTTCTATGCCCCGCTGATCATCGTAGGCACGCAGTGCCATGTTCTGGCACCGCGCCAGTGACTGCTTGATTTCCTCTACACGCTTGGCTTGCCCGGCTGCCAGGTAGGACGCCTCCAGCCCCAGAGTGTCGTATTTGTTTTCGGCGATGTTTTCTTCGTGGGTCGCCGTTTCGTAGGCGGTCTGCGCGGCACGTTGGGCAATGTCGAGGTCGACGCTGAGCTTTTCCAGGACCAACGGGTGGACAGCGTGTTTATTCATAGTGATCAATCGCAGAATTGCAGGACATTGGCCCGAGTCTTTTCGTTGGGAGCGTTCTGGTCCTGTTGCAGCCAGAACTGGCATTTGGGGTTGGACAGGTTGCGTGCATTGCTGCGGGCCTGATCCAGGGTTTGCTCCTGTTCCTGCTTCTGCAGGTTCTGCTGATATTGCTCGAACAGGCGGTTCGGCGGCTCAGGTTCCACAACCGCAGGCTTGCCCAATTGCTGGACCGCCTGGGCCACCGGCGCCAGGCTCTGCGGGAACAGATAGCGCGAAGCCAGCCAAGTGGTCAGCACGATGGCGATAAACCCCAGCCACACGCCAAACGCGATAGAAACACTGAGCTTGAGCAGCGATAACGAACGATCAGACATGGCGGCCTCCTGGCAGGCATTTGCGGCGTGGTGGCGATTGTCGCACAGCCACTGTGCAGAATAATCGCGATCAAGCCTTCTGCATCGGTGCATTTATGCGGACAATCGAGCCTTTGATCGTTGGAGCCCGGAATGAAAGCCCGCTGGGATATTTTTTGCAGCGTCGTCGACAACTACGGCGACATCGGCGTGACCTGGCGCCTGGCCCGGCAATTGGTGGCGGAGCATGCTTGCGCTGTGCGTTTGTGGGTCGATGACCTGCGCGCCTTCGAGCGCATGTGCCCGGAAATTGATGTGCAGCAAGACCTGCAATGGCAGGAAGGCGTCGAAGTGTGTCATTGGCCGGTCGAGTGGGTGGGTGCGCCAGCGGCAGATGTAGTGATCGCCGCCTTCGCCTGCCAGTTGCCGCCCGGCTATATGGAGGCCATGGCCGAATGCGAGCGTACGCCGTTATGGATGAACCTGGATTACCTCAGCGCGGAAGACTGGGTGGTGGGGTGTCACGGGCTACCGTCGGTGAAATTCAAAGGCGTGCAGAAGTACTTTTTCTTTCCCGGGTTTCGTCCCGGCACCGGCGGCTTGTTGCGCGAGGCGGGGCTGCTGGAGCAGCGTCGGGCCTTTCAGCAGGATGCCAGTGCGCAGCGAGACTTCCTGCAAGCCTTGGGCATATTTCCCGCAGCCGATGCGCGGTTGATCTCACTGTTTGCCTACGAAAATCCCGGGCTGGCCAGTTGGCTGGACGTGTTATCGACGGATGGGCGTGCCACTCATCTGTTGGTTCCGGAGGGCCGGATTCTGGGTGATGTGCAGCGCTGGCTGGGCCTGGACCGGCTGGCAGCGGGGGACATCCAGCAACGCGGAGCGCTGACGGTGCAGGTCATCGCGTTCGTACGCCAAGAGCAATATGACCGCCTGCTGTGGTGCTGCGACTTCAATGCCGTACGCGGCGAAGACTCGTTCGTACGCGCCCAATGGGCCGGCAGGCCGTTGCTGTGGCACATCTATCGCCAGGACGAAGACATCCATCTCGACAAGCTCGATGCCTTCCTGGCGCTGTACACGGCCGGCTTATCAGCGGCGGCAAAGGCTGCCTTGATCGGACTCTGGCAAGCCTGGAACACGGAGGGCGATATGGCACAACCGTGGAAAATGTTGCTGGAACACGGGCCGGAGGTGAGCCGGCACGCCGAAACATGGTGTCTGGAACAAGGCTTGCAGGCCGATCTTGCGACGGCGCTGGTGAAGTTTTATGAAAGTTGGATATGATACGCCACCTTGAATTTTGTAAATCCCATCCAAATTTCGGATATATGCAATGAAAACTGGTAAAGAACTGAAACCCGGTACAGTGATCCGTCTCGAAAACGACCCTTGGCTGGTTCAGAAAGCTGAGTTCACCAAGTCTGGTCGTAACAGCGCAATCATGAAGACCAAGCTGAAGAACCTGCTGACCGGTTACAAGACCGAGATCGTCTACAGCGCCGATGACAAACTGGACGACGTGATCCTCGACCGCAAAGAAGCGACCCTGTCCTTCATCAGCGGCGACACCTACACGTTCATGGACACCACCGACTACACCATGTACGAGCTGAACGCTGAAGATATCGAAGCCGTTCTGCCGTTCATCGAAGAAGGCATGGAAGACGTCTGCGAAGCTATTTTCTTCGAAGAGCGCCTGGTTTCCGTAGAGCTGCCGACCACCATCGTGCGTAAAGTGGCCTACACCGAAGGTTCCGCTCGCGGCGACACTTCCGGCAAGGTGATGAAGCCTGCCAAGCTGAGCAACGGTACCGAACTGCAAGTGGCCGATTTCATCGAAATCGACGACCTGATCGAGATCGATACCCGCGAAGGCGGTTCGTACAAAGGTCGCGCCAAGAAGTAATTCTGGCCCAGCCGATACGAAAAAAAGCCCGACCTTGTGTCGGGCTTTTTCGTGCGCGTCGTATTGATTACTTCAGGTGTTGCTTCAGTTCGTCCGACGCTTGCAGCAGGGCTGAACGCACCGCTGGCACCTGGCTGACCACATTGAGCAAACCGTAGTCGTGGATCATGCCGTTGTAGCGCACGGCGGTTACCGGCACACCTGCCTGGTCCAACTTGCGGGCATAGGCCTCGCCTTCATCACGCAGCACATCGGCGCCGGCCGTCTGGATCAGCGCGGGCGGCAAGCCTTCGAGCTGAGCAGTGGTGGCCCGCAGCGGCGAGGCATAGATCTCGGCGCGTTGGTTGGCGTCGGTGGTGTAGTTGTCCCAGAACCACTTCATCATGTTGCGGGTGAGGAAGTGCCCTTCGGCGTACTCGTTGTAGGACCCCGTGTCGAAGCTGGCGTCGGTCACCGGCCACAGCAGCAGCTGGAATCTGATCGCCGGCGTGCCCTTGTCCTTGGCCATCAGGCTGACCACGGCCGCCATATTGCCGCCGACACTGTTGCCGGCTACCGCCAGGCGCTTGCCATCGACATTGATCTCTTTGCCGTGCTCGGCCACCCATTTAGTAGCGCCGTAGGCCTGGTTGATCGCCACCGGATAATGCGCTTCCGGCGAAGGCGTGTAGTTGACGAACACCGCCACCGCACCCGAGCCCGCCACCAAATCCCTCACCAGGCGTTCGTGGGTCGGGTAATCCCCCAGCACCCAGCCGCCACCGTGGAAGAACATGAATACCGGCAATGTGCCCTTGACCCCGGCCGGACGCACGATGGTCAGGTCCAGCGGCTTTCCATCGACCTGAATGGTCTTCTGGCTCACATCCGCAGTGGGCAAGGTCAGCTTGACACCGGCCTGGGCGCCAGTGAGTACGGCACGGGCGTCCTTTGGCGTCAGTTGCTCTATCGGTTTACCGGTGCCGGCGTTCAACGCATCCAGGAAGGCCTGGGTGTTGTGTTCCACATCACCCGTCGCAGCAAAGGCGTGGGTGATGGACAGGGCGAGCAGGGTTCCGGTGAGCGCTTTACCCATTGTGTTCATGTCTTTCTCCAGGGGCGGCCAAGGTCATTAGACGGTCACGTGCAGGCGCACATCGACGTTGCCACGGGTGGCGTTGGAGTACGGGCAGACGTCGTGAGCCGCGTCGACCAGGCTTTGCGCGTCGTCCTGGGCCAGGCCCGGCAGGCTGATGTGCAGGTCGATATCCAGGCCGAAACCACCGGGGATCTGGCCAATGCCGACGTGGGCAGTGATCGAGGCATCATCCGGGATCTTGCGTTTGGTCTGGCTGGCGACGAATTTCAGCGCGCCGATAAAGCAGGCCGAGTAGCCGGCAGCGAACAGTTGTTCAGGGTTAGTGGCTTGGCCACCGGCACCGCCGAGTTCTTTGGGCGTGGAGAGTTTGACGTCGAGGATGTTGTCGTTGGAAACAGCACGACCATCACGACCGCCGGTGGCGGTGGCTACTGCGGTATAGAGCGTTTGCATGGTGTTTTCCTCTTGGCTTTCAGCGCTAAATGTTTGCGCGCTAAGTAGTTGGTGAGGTGAATGTATAGCGCTAATGTTTAGCGCGCAAGATAAATTTTTAAAAAAGTTCGCAATGCGACGTTTTCTGGCGCCACAAACCAAATGTGGGAGCTGGCTTGCCTGCGATAGCGGTGGATCAGTCACTGAATCAATCGACTGACATACCGCTTTCGCGAGCAGGCCCGCTCCCACATTTTAGATTTTTGATGGCGGGTCTACCGCGTTAGAGGCTGGCTTGCAGGTTGGCACGCAACGCAATCAAGTCGCCTTGCAGCTTGCGCAACTGGTCCAATTCCAAGCCGCTGGCGCCCAGAATGCACTGAGGAATCCCCATGGCCTTGTCCTGTAACGCCCGGCCGGCGTCGGTCAATTCCACCACCACCACGCGCTCATCTTCACGACTGCGTGTTCGGCTGAGCAGGCCTTCGACCTCCAGGCGCTTGAGCAGCGGGGTGAGGGAGCCCGGATCAGTCAGCAAGCGGCTGCTGATTTCGCCGACGGTCAAACCATCCTGTTCCCATAGCACCATCATCGCCAGGTATTGCGGGTAGGTCAGGCCCAGGGCCTGCAACAAAGGCTTGTAGACCTTGGTCATCAGCAGCGAGGTGGAGTGCAGGGCGAAGCACAACTGGTTGTCCAGCATCAGCGATTCGCACGGATCAGGGTTTTTACTCATGGCGGGGCCTCGAAAAAGCGTGTCTGGGCTGGAATCTAGCGGGCAATTCTTTAATGCGCCAGATAATTCCGTGCGGGCGGTCAGACCAAGCCACTTTGCAATGCCAGATCCCAGGGCGGCACTGGGCTGAAACGGGTTTTGAGGTATTCCAGCAACAAGCGGCTACGTGCATTGGGTTGCTGCTCCAGGCGCAGCGCATAGATCCCGGTGGTCTCGGGGCTGGGCAGGCCGTTTTCGCAAAACAACGGTAACAGCTCGCCGCGCACCAGGTACTCACTGGCGAGCCATGTGGGCAGATGGGCAATCCCCAGCCCCGCCAACGCGCCGGACAGCAAGGCTTCAGCGTTGTTGGCGCTCATGCGGATGCGCTGCGGGCGATAGGTCGCGCGGCGCCCATCCAGCTCAAAGCGCCAGGCGAACATCGGCGCCAAGCCATCCCAGTCCAGCCCGTCGTGTTCGCTTAACTCGCGAGGATGCAGCGGCGTGCCACGGCTTTTCAGATAGGCCGGGCTGGCGCAGGCGATGCGTACGATGCTTGCCAGGGGCGTGGCAATCAGCCGGGTGTCGACGATATGCCCGGCGCGCAGCACCAGATCGACCTTGCCCAGGTGCGCGCCCTGCATATCCACAAAGCTGTCGATCAAATGCAGGTGCACGTCCAGCCCCGGATACACATTGAGAAAATCTGCAATCACCGGTGCCAGATGCCGTCGCCCAAACGCTGCCGGCGCGTCCACGCGAATCAAGCCTTCCGGCGCATGGCTGAGGGACACCGCTTCGGCGCGCGCCAATTGCAACTCGTTGACAATCCGTCGCGCCCGCTCGGCAAATGCCAGGCCTGCCGGGGTCGGCACCACCGCGTGGGTGCTGCGCTGGAACAGGCGGCTGCCCACTGAGCTTTCCAGGCTGTCGATGCGCCGTGCCACCGCTGAGGGCGTCAGCGGGTGGCGACGTGCGGCGGCGGAAAAGCTGCCGGTCTCCAGTACATCGAGAAACAGGCCAAGCTGATCGGTCAAGGTATTCGGGTTCATTACACAAACGCTTATGCGAGATTGGCACAGCCATTGTGCGTTGCTGTGCGTTTCCACGCCATAGCCGACTGCGTAGCATGCAAGGCATGGGATTGAGGAGTAGCGCGCAGTGTTGGATGTAGTGATGTATTTGATCTTGGGCGCAGCCCTCGGCACGGTGGGTGGCCTGTTTGGCATTGGTGGCGGGCTGATTGCGATCCCGGTGCTGGGCGTATTGTTCGGCCTGGATCAACAACTGGCCCAGGGTACGGCGCTGGTGATGGTGGTGCCCAACGTGATGCTTGCGCTGTGGCGCTATCACCAACGTAACCGCATCGAACTGCGGCATGCGCTGCCGTTGGCGATCATGGGGTTCAGTTTTGCCTGGCTCGGTTCGATCTGGGCGGTGGGCCTGGATGCGGGGGCGATGCGCATCGGCTTTATCGTCTTTCTGGGGGTGCTGGCGGCCTATAACCTGCTGCGCATGTTCACCCGCAACGCACCCCCGAGCGCGCAGATGCGTTACTCCTGGCCCTGGCTGGGCGTATTGGGTGCGGCGTCCGGCTCTATGGGCGGTTTGTTTGGCGTGGGGGGCGCGGTGGTCGCCACGCCGGTACTCACCAGCGTGTTTGGCACCAGCCAAGTGATCGCGCAAGGATTGTCGCTGGCCTTGGCGCTGCCCAGCACCGGCGTAACGCTGGTGACCTACGCCTGGCACCAGGAAGTGGACTGGATGATCGGCGTGCCGTTGGCCGTCGGCGGTTTGCTCAGTATCAGTTGGGGTGTGAAGGTGGCGCATGCGCTGCCGGAGCGTGTGTTGCGCGGCTTGTTCTGTGGCTTCCTGGTGGTGTGCGCGGTGATGCTGACCTTTAAAGTCTGAAACCTTCGAGGATGTAGTCCGCCAGGCATTCGGTGATGGGCGAATTCATCTGTGGGTTGCGCAACAAGTGCAGGTTCATCGAGGGCAGTGGTGGCAGGCCCTCGTCCTTGCCAAGCACGCGCAGGTCGTCAGTCACCAGGCTTTCCATGCTGACCATCACCGCCAGGCCGGCGTTGACCACCGCCTGGATCGCCGCCACGTTGGAGCTGTGATAGGCTAGGCGATAATCGCGCCCGGCCGCCTCCAATGCCGACCGCGCCCACTGGGTGTAGAGACAATCGGCACCGGACATCGCCAGTGGCAGGGCTTCATGCTCGTCCGTGCAAAAGCATGGCGCTGCCGCCCACACCATGCGTTCTGTGCGCAACAGCTCACCGATTTCATTGCCTGGCTCGCGGCTGACAACGGTCAACGCCAAATCCCGCCGCTGCATTAGCACCGGTGAGGATTCGCAGTGCATCTCGATCTGGATCAGCGGATAGGCCTTGGAAAACTGCTTCAGAATCCCAGGCAGGAAACGCATCACGTAGTCATCTGGCGTGCCGATGCGCACCAACCCCACCATGTGCGGCTCACGCAGGGTGTTGAACACTTCGCTGTGCAGTTTCAGGATGCGCCGCGCATACCCCAGCAACACCTGGCCTTCGGGTGTGAGCCGTACCTGGCGACCATCACGTTCGAACAGCTTGCGCTGCAACACGTCTTCTTCCAGGCGCTTCATCTGCATGCTCACCGCCGATTGAGTGCGGTTGACCAATTCCCCGGCGCGGGTAAAACCGCCCTGGTCGGCGATGGCGACGAAGGTGCGCAGCACTTCTGTGTCGATGCTTGGGAAGCTGGACAAATGATCAATCTCTGAGATGTATTGCATAAGAAACATTCGTTGGATTGATCATAAGCCCGGGCACACACTTGCGCCATCCCCACGGGAGGGCGAGAAGATGAAAGGTCAAAGAGGTTTTGTATTGCTAGTGAAACGTCCATTTTTCGGGCTGTTTCACAAGATCGCCCGTTGGCAGGTGGTGCACGCGGAGCGGCAGATGCTGGCAACCTTGAGCGATGAGGCGCTCAAGGATATCGGGCTCAATCGCCGCGACGTAGAGCAGGAGCGACACCTGAATTTCTGGCAAGACCCGCTGCGAAAATGATCGCGGATGCAGTAGGGTAGGTGGCGCGCCCACACGGAGACCTCCATGCCCGCCGACCTGTCTTTTTCACTCAAGCAAGCTCGACGCATGGCGCTGGCGGCCCAGGGTTTTTCCGGGCGCCAGGCGCCTGCGCTGATTAAGGCTGCGCAGCTCAACCGGATGATTGAACGCCTCGGCGTGTTGCAGATCGACTCGGTGAACGCCGTGGTGCGCTCGCATTACCTGCCGCTGTTTTCCCGACTGGGCAATTACTCCCCTTTGCTCCTTGAACAGGCGGCCTGGAGCCAGGGCCGGCGGCGTTCGTTGTTCGAATACTGGGGGCATGAGGCGTCACTATTGCCGCTGGCGCTTTACCCGTTGATGCGTTGGCGCATGGTGCGGGCGCAGCAGGGGCAGGGTATCTATTCACAGATGGCGCGTTTTGGTCGGGAGCAGCAGGCCACCATCCAGCGTGTTTTGCAGACCGTTGAACAACAGGGGGCACTGGGTGCCGGCAGCCTGTCGACCCGCGAAGAGCGCGCGGGCCCGTGGTGGGATTGGAGTGATGAAAAACACGCGCTGGAATGGCTGTTTGCTGCTGGCCTCGTCACTGTCGCAGGGCGGCGTGGGTTTGAGCGGCTCTATGATTTGCCGGAACGGGTGATCCCCCGCGAGATGCTTCAAGCCTCTGTGACTGAAACTGAAGCCCAGCGCGGCTTGTTGTTGCACAGTGTGACAGCGTTAGGTGTGGGTACGGAAAAAGACCTGCGCGATTATTTTCGCCTGGACCCTGCCGACAGCCGCAATCGCCTTGCCGAATTGGTTGAGGACGGCCAATTGCTGACCTGCCAGGTGCAAGGCTGGAAACAGCCGGCGTACTGCCTGCCCGAACCCAAAGTGCCGCGCAAAGCCCCGGCCAGCGCATTGCTGTCGCCATTCGATTCGTTGATCTGGGAACGCAGCCGCACCGAGCGCTTGTTTGATTTCCGTTACCGCTTGGAGATCTACACGCCACAGGACAAACGCGTCTACGGCTATTACGTGCTGCCGTTTTTGCACAACGAGCGGATCGCCGCGCGCATCGACTTGCGCGCCGAGCGCGCCAATGGGCGTTTGGCGGTGCATGCGGTGTATGAGGAAGAGCCGGGGCTTGATGAGGAGGGGATGTTGGCGCTGGCGCTGAATCTGCGGCAGATGGCTGATTGGCTGGGGTTGGAGCAGGTGCTGCTCAATTGCCAAAGGCCGAGTGCCGACCGGTTAAGCGTTGCAATGATCAGCTTGGATGTTGTGCTTTAGGGCGCTATCGGGGCTTGTCCCCGATGGCGCCCTAAAGGCAACTTAAATCTCAGCGCTTGACCTGCTTCAAGGTCTCGGCAATCAAAAACGCCAACTCCAGCGACTGATCGGCATTCATCCGCGGGTCGCAATGGGTGTGATAGCGGTCCGACAAACCATCTTCAGTAATCGGCCGCGCGCCGCCGATGCATTCGGTGACGTTCTGCCCGGTCATTTCGATATGAATCCCGCCGGCATACGTCCCCTCGGCCTGGTGCACCTGGAAGAATTCCTTCACCTCGCCCAGGATCTGCGCAAAGTCGCGGGTCTTGTAGCCGCTGCTGGCCTTGATGGTGTTGCCATGCATCGGATCGGAGCTCCATAGCACCTGCTTGCCCTCGCGCTGCACCGCACGAATCAGGCCTGGCAGGTGGTCGCCGACCTTGCCGGCGCCCATGCGCGCGATCAGGTTGAGGCGGCCGGGGTCGTTGTCCGGGTTGAGGATGTCGATCAAGCGGATCAAGTCATACGGGTTCATGCTCGGCCCGACCTTGACGCCGATCGGGTTGTTCACCCCGCGCAGGAATTCGACGTGGGCACCGTCCAACTGGCGCGTACGGTCGCCGATCCACAGCATGTGCGCCGAGCAGTCGTAGTAGTCGTTGGTCAGGCTGTCACGGCGCACGAAGGCTTGTTCGTAGTTGAGCAGCAGTGCTTCGTGGGCGGTGAAGAAGCTGGTTTCGCGCAGTTGCGGCGAGCTGTCCATGCCGCAGGCGCGCATGAAGGCCAGGGTTTCATCGATGCGGTCGGCCAGTTGGCTGTACTTCTCGGCCAGAGCGGAGTTGGCGATGAAGTCCAGGTTCCACTTGTGCACCTGGTGCAGGTCGGCAAACCCGCCTTGGGCAAACGCGCGCAACAGGTTGAGGGTGGCGGTGGACTGGTGATAGGACTGCAACAAGCGGTCCGGGTCCGGCACGCGGCTTTTTTCATCGAAACCGATGCCGTTGACGATGTCGCCGCGATAGGCGGGCAGGGTGATGCCGTCGATGGTCTCGTCGTTGGCCGAACGCGGCTTGGCGAACTGGCCGGCCATGCGCCCGACTTTGACCACCGGGCAGCCGGCGGCGAAGGTCATCACAATGGCCATCTGCAGCAACACCTTGAAGGTGTCGCGGATTTTCGCGGCGGAGAATTCGGCAAAGCTCTCGGCGCAGTCGCCACCTTGCAGCAGGAACGCGCGTCCCTGGGTCACTTCGGCAAACTGGCGACGCAACTCGCGGGCTTCCCCGGCAAACACCAGCGGCGGGTAGCTGGCCAGGCTCTGCTCCACGTGCAGCAGGTGCGCAGCGTCCGGGTACTGGGGTTGTTGCTGGATCGGCAGGGCGCGCCAGCTGTCGGGGCTCCAGGGTTGGCTCATCATGCACTCGATTGTTGATTGACGGTCGGGCGCCAATGTTATCAGCAATTAGTGCGTGACCTGTTGCCGCCGGTTGGCCGACAATCACGCCTTTGCCGTGCAGCAAACCCTTTAGGAGTAATGATGACCGAGGAGCGTGTCGAGCGCCTGCTCGCCGAAGTCCATGATGATTTCGGCATGATCCGTGTGCTCGAAGTGGCCGATTACCGTTTTCTCGAGTTCGGCGATGCCATCGAGCAAAGCTGCGTGTTCACGGCTGACCCGAGCTGGCTGGAGTACGACTACACCCGCGCGATGCTGATCGGCGCGTTGTGCCATGAACAGCCGGAAAGCGCACTGTTCCTCGGCCTGGGCGCCGGTACGCTGACCCAGGCGTGCCTTAAGTTCCTGCCGCTGGAAGACGTGGAGGCCATCGAGTTGCGTCCCGACGTGCCGCGCCTGGCCATCGAATACCTGGGGCTGGACGATGACCCACGGCTGTATATCCGCGTCGGCGACGCGCTGCAATTGCTCGACACGGCTGAGTCGGCCGACCTGATTTTCGTCGACCTCTACACCGACGTCGGCCCCGGCGTCGGGCACCTGGCCTGGACCTTCCTGGAAAGCTGCCAGAAAAAACTCAACCCCGGCGGCTGGCTGGTGATCAACCAATGGGCCACCGACGATGGCAAACCGTTGGGTGCGGCGTTGTTGCGCGGGTTGTATCACCGGCATTACTGGGAACTGCCGGTGAAGGAGGGGAATGTGATTCTGTTGGTGCCTTCGGAGCTGGATCAGGCGTTGGATAGGGAGGGCCTGTCCGCTCGCGCCGAAGCCTTGGCGCCGCGTTTGGGCTATTCGCTGCAGTCGCTGATTAAGGCGATTCGGCCGGCAACCTAGTCGCCTGTTCTGACGCTTTCGCAAGCAAGTCGAAGAGGCCATCACTGTCGACGGCTAATTCAGGTTATTCATATACCCTTGAACACCCCCGGCCGCTTCTCAATCATCGCCCGTACACCTTCCTCGGCATCCTCGCTGTTAAGCAATTTATCCACCACAGGCGGCAAAGCCGCCGCCGCGACGGCTTCGCCTTCCATATGCGCCAGCCGTGCCGACATCAATGTGGCCTGCACACCCAGCGGTGGTTGCCAGCCGACGGCCATCACCGCGCTGACATTGGCCAGGTCCAGCCCGGCAGTGAAGTGATCACCATGGGCAAATACCACCGCCACCCGCGCATCGGCATTTCGATCAAATTCACCATATGTCAGGCTCAGCTCGTTGAGAAGGTCCAGGTCGAAAGCGTTGCGTTTGGCTACCCGGTCCAGGCCCAACAGCAGGACATGGCCCTGCAGTTTTCGGCTGACGCGGCGGCTGCTGGCTTGATTCATCGGGTGTGCCCTCGGGCGCGGGGAAGGGTTTCAGACCAAAGGGTCGGAAGGGTTGGGTGAACCGTTTAAGCGTTGTGACCAACAGGGCCGGGCCTTTGAAAAATAGACCTAACGCGTGTTATCTGCAAAGACTGTGACGCAGCGCGGTTTATCAGTGCTTTACGATAAAAAAAGCTCCCTTTTTCAGCTATTTCCGGTATAGTGCGCGCCGGCCTTTAACCGGGCCGCGTTTAGGTAGCGCAATTCCCCGAAGTCAGCTTCGGCTGCACGTCCGCACAGCGGACTCTTCCTTGACGAATCTTTTTCATTCATTCGTTTTCGCAAATCCCCGCCGACAAAGCAGCCAGGGCGACTCTTGAGTCTCAACACGGCATGCGCAGCTTTGGAGCATGGGTCTTTGCGGATGCACTTAGAGGCAGACCCATGACCCAGGAAACCGGCGGCTTCGCCGCTTTTAATCTTAACCCGAATATTCTCGCTGCCGTCATCGCGACCGGCTACGAAGAACCTTCGGCGATTCAGCAGCAATCGATCCCGATCATCATGGCCGGCCAGGACATGATTGGCCAGGCGCAAACCGGTACTGGTAAAACCGCCGCGTTCGCCCTGCCTATCCTGCACTGCATCGATCCTGCCAAGCGCGAACCGCAAGCCCTGATCCTGGCGCCAACTCGTGAGTTGGCGCTGCAAGTAGCAACCGCTTTTGAAACCTACGCCAAGCAAATGCCAGGCGTTACCGTTGTGGCTGTTTACGGCGGCGCGCCGATGGGCCCGCAACTGAAAGCAATCCGTAACGGCGCACAGATCGTTGTCGCCACCCCGGGCCGTCTGTGCGACCACCTGCGTCGCGACGAGAAAGTCCTGTCGACCGTGAACCATCTGGTTCTCGACGAAGCTGACGAAATGTTGAAGCTGGGCTTCATGGATGACCTGGAAGTCATCTTCAAGGCGCTGCCACCGACCCGTCAGACCGTCCTGTTCTCGGCCACCCTGCCACAGTCGATCCGTGCCATTGCCGAACGCCACCTGCGCGATCCGCAACACGTGAAGATCCAGACCAAGACTCAGACCGTTACTGCGATCGAACAGGCTCACCTGTTGGTTCACGCTGACCAGAAGACCTCGGCTGTATTGAGCCTGCTGGAAGTCGAAGACTTCGACGCCCTGATCATGTTCGTGCGCACCAAGCAAGCGACCCTTGACCTGGCCAGTGCCCTGGAAGCCAAAGGCTACAAAGCCGCTGCGCTGAACGGTGACATCGCCCAGAACCAACGTGAGCGCGTGATCGACTCCCTCAAGGATGGCCGTCTGGACATCGTTGTGGCGACCGACGTTGCTGCGCGTGGTCTCGACGTTCCACGTATCACCCACGTGTTCAACGTTGACATGCCGTACGACCCAGAGTCCTACGTTCACCGTATCGGCCGTACTGGCCGTGCCGGTCGCGAAGGTCGTGCACTGCTGCTGGTGACTCCACGTGAGCGCCGCATGCTGCAAGTGATCGAGCGTGTTACCGGTCAGAAAGTCGCTGAAGTCCGCCTGCCGGATGCCCAGGCCGTTCTGGATGCTCGCATCAAGAAACTGACCAACAGCCTGTCGCCGCTGGTGGCTGACGCTGAATCGACCCACGGCGAATTGCTTGACCGCCTGACCGCCGATATCGGTTGCACCCCACGTGCCCTGGCTGCAGCCCTGCTGCGTAAAGCGACCAACGGTCAAGCATTGACCCTGGCAGCCATCGAGAAAGAACGCCCACTGGTGCCGAACAACGCGCCACGCGGTGATCGTCCAGAGCGTACTGGCGACCGTCCAGACCGTGGTGATCGTGAGCGTCGCGCTCCGGTTCCATTGGCTGAAGGCCGTGCTCGTTGCCGTACCGCGCTGGGCGCGCGTGACGGTATCGCTGCCAAGAACCTGCTCGGCGCTATCCTCAACGAGGGTGGCCTGGCACGTGAAGCCATCGGTCGCATCCAGGTCCGTGACAGCTTCTCCCTGGTGGAGCTGCCGGAAGATGGTCTGGAAAAACTGCTGGCCAAGCTGAAAGACACTCGCGTTGCCGGTAAGCAGTTGAAGCTGCGTCGCTACCGCGAAGATTGATCCGCCTCTGGGCTGATTGATCGCACATAAAAAATCCCCGACTGGTTCGGGGATTTTTTTGTCTGGCATTTGAGGTTTTGGCTCTGTATCCAAGTTAATGTGGGAGCGAGCCCGCTCCCCACATTTAGATTTCTGTCAGCCGAAGCGGTAGATGTCCATGCCGAGGGCGCCCATAGTGAACCCCTGGTGCGCCACGCTGAAATCGCCACCGGCGCCACGTGCAAAGTACAGCGGCAACAAATGCTCATCGCTGGGATGGCTACGTACCGCATGCGGTGCCTGACGGCGATAGTCGTGCAGCGCGTTCTCATCGTTAGCCGCCAGCTTGTCCACCACCCAGTCCCGGAAATCCCGCGCCCAGGGCTCTATGCTCTCAGGCCCTGCGTGCCAGTCAAGTTCGCCCAGGTTATGGGTGATGCTGCCCGAGCCGATCAATAGCACACCTCTGTCGCGCAGGCTGGCAAGCGCATGCCCGACCCGTGTCTGCAGGGCAGGGCCCATGCGGCTGGGCAGGGAAACCTGCACCACTGGAATGTCTGCCGCCGGGTACATCAACGAGAGCGGTACCCAAGTGCCGTGGTCGAACGGGCGTTGGTCGTCTATGCGTGCATTCAAACCATCGGCGTGCAGCCGCTTGACTATCTCGCCGGCCAACTGCGGATCGCCCGGCGCGGGGTATTGCACGGCAAACAATTCGCGGGGGAAGCCACCAAAGTCGTGCCAGGTGTCGGGCGCCGCGCTGCCGCTGACCAGCAGCTCATGGCTTTCCCAGTGCGCCGACACCACCACGATTGCCTTCGGCCGTGGCATCTCAGCGGCGAGTCGCTGGAGCGCCGGGCCGCTGGCGCCGGGTTGCAGGGCGAGCATGGGCGAACCGTGGGAGATAAACAGGCTGGGGAACATAAGGGGGGTCCTGAGCGTTAACATGGGCCCATCTTTAATCAGATCATTGATCTAAATCTAATATAAGTTTTAGCACCATTTGATCGAGTTTTCGGGGGTATCCATGGAGCTTGAGTTTTGGCGGGAGCGCTGGGCGCGCAATCAGATCGGCTTTCATTTGCCCGAGGTCAATTCTTGCCTGCAACGGCACTGGCCGACGTTGGCCCTCGCCAAGGGCGCCAAAGTGCTGGTGCCATTGTGTGGCAAAAGCCTGGACCTGATGTGGCTGGCCAGCCGTGGGCATCGTGTACTTGGCTTGGAGCTGTCGGAGCAGGCGGTGGAAGCTTTCTTCAGCGAACAGAGCCTGGCGCCGCGCATCACCCAGCGGGGCGTGTTCAAGGTGTATCAGGCTGATTTGATCGAAGTGTGGTGCGGCGATTTCTTCGCCCTGGACGCCGAGGCGCTGGCTGATTGCACGGCGCTGTATGATCGCGCCGCGCTGATCGCCTTGCCGCCGCTGATGCGTGCGCAGTATGCCGAGCACCTGAATACGCTTTTGCGGCCGGGTTGCCAGGGGCTGCTGATCACCCTCGATTACGACCAGACGCAAAAAGCCGGCCCGCCGTTTGCGGTGACGGATGAGGAGGTGAAGGTGCTGTTTGGCGCGGACTGGGCCCTGAAGGTGGTGGAAGAGCAAGACATTCTGGGCGAGAGCTGGAAGTTCGTGCAGGACGGCGTTACGCGGCTGGAAGAGCGTGGGTATCAACTGACCAGGTGCTGACCCTGCTAGCGATGGCCATCGGTATCTACACATTCTAAATGTGATATCACGTAGCAGAGGCTCGCTCTAGAGGTGTAGATACCTATGCCGCAATGCTCAAAGACGTACCCACGAAAAAGGGGCGATCAGATCGCCCCTTTCGGTGTCACTACCGAGCTATCAGCCCCGACGACGCAGTGCGTCGATACGCTCTTCCAGTGGCGGGTGGCTCATGAACAGGCGAGCCATGCCCTGCTTGATGCCACCGTTGATACCAAAGGCCGTCAGGCTGTCCGGCATATGCACCGGCAGGCCCTGTTCGGAGCGCAGGTGTTGCAGCGCTGCGATCATCGCCCCGGTACCGGCCAGGCGGGCACCGGCTTCGTCTGCGCGAAATTCCCGTTTGCGCGAGAACCACATGGTGATCGCGCTGGCCAGGAAGCCCAGCACGATTTCGGCGAAGATGGTTGCCACGAAGTAGGCAATACCGCGGCCTTCTTCGTTCTTGAAGATCACCTTGTCGACAAAGTTGCCGATGATCCGCGCGAAGAACATCACGAAGGTGTTCACCACGCCTTGGACCAGCGCCAGGGTGACCATGTCACCGTTGGCCACGTGGCCGATCTCGTGGGCCAGCACCGCCTTCACTTCATCGTACGAGAAGCGTTCCAGCATGCCCTGGCTGACCGCAACGAGTGCGTCGTTCTTGTTCCAGCCGGTGGCAAAGGCGTTGGCTTCATAGGCCGGGAAGATCCCGACCTCGGGCATCTTGATGCCTGCTTCGCGGGACAATTGCTCGACGGTCTGCAGCAACCATTGCTCATGCCGGGTACGTGGCTGGGTGATCACCTGGGTGCTGGTGCTCATTTTCGCCATCCACTTGGAGATGAACAGCGAGAACAGCGAGCCGGCAAAACCAAAGACCGCACAGAAAATCAGCAGCTGATTGAGGTTCAGGTCAACCCCGTTGGCCGCCATGAACCCATTGAAGCCGAAAAGGCTCAAGGTAATGCTGGCAATCAGCACGACCGCAAGGTTAGTGGCCAAGAACAGCAGGATGCGCATCATGGTTGTAGAGTTCTCCTCATGCTTAATATGTCGCGTACTGCGGGGTATATAAGGTGCGGCATGGGGTGATTCAACCGAGCGACTATTTCAAACTGTGTCCTACAGCCTGAATGTAGAGCCTTGAAGGGCTTTTCCGACGCGAAAAAGCCGCCTTGATCGGTTCGCCTATACCTTCCAGCCCAGTAAATATAGGGGGGGGA
The DNA here is from genome assembly GCF_963970835.1 of Pseudomonas sp. EA_15y_Pfl1_P101. Classification (NCBI taxonomy): domain Bacteria; kingdom Pseudomonadati; phylum Pseudomonadota; class Gammaproteobacteria; order Pseudomonadales; family Pseudomonadaceae; genus Pseudomonas; species Pseudomonas sp. EA_15y_Pfl1_P101. Next base: position 58,127 of record NZ_CAXAPA010000011.1, read on the forward strand.
TAGCTTTTGCTGCGCCAGCAAACGGCTGGAACGGAGAAGGGGCAGAGAAGTGTTGCCAGATACTCGCTGTACGACCGATTGTCGATCGTACAGCGCCGTTTCCGTTACTGGCGATAGGACTTGAGGAAGCTACCGATGCGACCAATGGCCATCTCCAGGTCATCCACGCGCGGCAATGTCACCACGCGGAAGTGATCCGGCCACGGCCAGTTGAACGCCGTGCCTTGCACCACCAGCAGTTTTTCCGAGAGCAGCAGGTCGAGCACAAACTTCTCGTCGTTGAGAATCGGGCACACCTTCGGGTCGATCCGCGGGAAGGCGTACAGCGCGCCCATGGGTTTCACACAGCTCACGCCCGGGATTGCGTTGAGCAGTTCCCAGGTGCGATTACGCTGTTCCAGAAGGCGACCTTGGGGCAAGATCAGGTCGTTGATGCTCTGGTAGCCGCCCAGCGCGGTCTGGATCGCGTGCTGGCTGGGTACGTTGGCACACAGGCGCATGTTGGCCAGTATGTCGATACCTTCGATGTAACTTTGCGCGTTGTGCTTGGGGCCGGAGATGGCGATCCAGCCGGAGCGAAACCCCGCCACGCGGTAGGACTTGGACAGGCCGTTGAAGGTCAGGCACAGCAGGTCCGGCGCCAGCGACGCGGTGCAGATGTGCACGGCGTCGTCGTAGAGGATCTTGTCGTAGATCTCGTCGGAGAACACCACCAGGTTGTGCTGGCGCGCCAGTTCGAGCATGCCCAGCAACACCTCCCTGGAATACACGGCGCCGGTCGGGTTGTTCGGGTTGATGATCACCAGGGCCTTGGTGTTCGGGGTGATCTTGGCCTTGATGTCGGCCAGGTCCGGGAACCAGTCGGCGCCTTCGTCACACAGGTAGTGCACCGGGTGGCCACCGGACAGGGTCACGGCGGCGGTCCACAGCGGGTAGTCCGGCGCCGGCACCAGCACTTCGTCGCCATTGTTGAGTAGGGCCTGCATGGACATCACGATCAGCTCGGACACGCCATTGCCCAGGTAGATGTCTTCGATGCCAACACCTTCGACCTGCTTTTGCTGGTAGTACTGCATCACCGCTTTACGCGCGCTGAACAAGCCTTTGGAGTCGCTGTAGCCCTGGGCGGTGGGCAGATTGCGGATCACGTCCTGGAGGATCTCGTCCGGCGCTTCGAAACCAAAGGGCGCCGGGTTGCCAATGTTCAGCTTGAGGATGCGATGGCCTTCCTCTTCCAGGCGTTTGGCGTGCTTGAGCACTGGGCCGCGAATGTCATAGCAGACGTTGGCGAGCTTGTTCGATTTGCTGACCTGCATGGCGATGTGATCCTGAAAATGAACGATCCAGACGGTGTGGACACTACCGTACTGTGAATCCCGCGGGGCCGCCCCCATAAATACGTTTGAATGCCGGTAGCGCGGGTGCCAGACTGGCGTTTTGAAGAGGCGCAATCATACGTGCCGCCTGATCTACGGAAAAGACACAGATCAGGCTTTTTCAGTTGCCGAGGTGTACCGATGGAAAAGCTGCAGAAGACCATTGATGAATGGAAAGCCATGCTCGACCCCGAGCAGTACAACGTATGTCGTCTCAAGGGTACCGAGCGACCTTTCAGCGGCAAGTACAACGGCACCAAGACGGACGGTGTGTACCACTGCATCTGCTGCAACGAGCCGCTGTTCGATTCGACCACCAAGTTTGATTCCGGCTGCGGCTGGCCCAGTTTCTACGCGCCGATTGCCGACAGCGCGATGATCGAAATCCGTGACGTCAGCCACGGCATGACCCGCACCGAAGTCACCTGCGCCAAATGCGATGCCCACCTGGGCCATGTATTCCCCGACGGTCCGCCGCCGACTGGCCTGCGTTATTGCATCAATTCGGTGTGCCTGGACCTCGTCCCGCGTTGATAAAACCTCTGTAGGCGTTCGGCAAGCCGGGCTCCTACAGAGGGAGGTGATAATGGGATATCATTGCGGTCAATTAAATTGCACACAATTGAATTGCCGACTATGTTTATCTTCTCTCCCCCTTATCAAGGCACTGCCATGAATGACAACCTGCTGAGCATCCCTTGCACCACCATCAAAGGTGAGCAAAAGACCTTGGCCGATTTTTCCGGCAAGGCCATCCTGGTGGTGAACACCGCCAGCAAGTGTGGCTTCACCCCGCAGTACAACGGCCTGGAGCAACTCTGGCAGCAGTACAAGGACCAGGGGCTGGTGGTATTGGGTTTCCCTTGCAACCAGTTCGGCAAGCAGGAACCGGGTAACGAAGGGGCGATCTCCGAATTCTGCGAGCTGAATTTCGGCGTCAGCTTCCCGCTGTTCAAGAAAATCGACGTGAACGGCAGCGATGCCCACCCGCTGTTCGTGCAACTGAAACAACAGGCGCCGGGCCTGCTCGGCTCCAAAGGCATCAAGTGGAACTTCACCAAGTTCCTCATCGGTCGTGAAGGCCAGGTAGTCAAGCGGTTTGCCCCGACCACCAAGCCTCAGGACCTGACTCAAGAGATCGAAGCCCTGCTCAAATGAGCGTATCCCTGGCCCTCGATAACCAGCTGTGTTTCAAGCTCTATGCCGCGTCCAGGGCGGTGATCCGCGCCTACAAGCCGATGCTGGATCAACTGGGCCTGACCTACCCGCAATACCTGGTGATGCTGGTGTTGTGGGAGTGGCACGACACAGCCCCCGCGCAACCCACGGTCAAGGCGTTGGGCGAGCGCTTGATGCTGGATTCGGGCACGCTGACGCCGTTGCTCAAGCGCCTTGAACACCTTACGTGGGTCAAGCGCCAGCGCAGCGCCAAGGATGAGCGGGAAGTGCACCTGAGCCTCAGCGAAAGCGGTGTGCAGTTGCGCGTCCAGACCCATGCGCTCAAGACCCGGCTGCTGTGCGACAGCGGCATCGACCTGAACCAGGCCGATGCCTTGCGCGACGGCTTGGACCAGTTGCTGCTGCAGGTCAGAGACTTGTCGTCTTCGGCACCCACAAGTCCAGCAAACCGCTGAGTTCCTCGCGCCGAAACGGCTTGGCCAGGTAGTCATTCATGCCCGCGGCCCGGCAACGCTCGCGCTCTTCGGACAGGGCGTTGGCGGTCAACGCGACGATCGGCAGGTCCGGCCAGCGGCCGCTGCGACGAATCTGCCGGCTGGCTTCGTAACCGTCCATTACCGGCATATTGCAGTCCATCAACACCATGTCGAAGTGTTGTTCTTCAAGAAACTTGAGCGCCTCTCCACCGTGGGCGGCCACGATCACCTCGCACCCCAGTTTGCTGAGCATGCCTTTGGCGACCAGTTGATTGACCGCGTTGTCCTCCACCAGCAGGATGCGCGCCCGGCGTGCCAGGGGCACGGCTTCCATCTGGATGGGATCAAGGATGAGTGGGTGATCGCTGCGCAAGTTACGTTCCAGTATCTGATACAGCGCATTGCGGCTCAGCGGGCGCGCCTGTTGCTGCAACGGCGCCAGTGCCGCAACTTCTTCGCTGGGCATGAAATTGCCATAGGCGGTCACCAGCAGGATCGGCGCGGTGATGGAAGGCCGCAGGCGGAACAGGCATTCGGGGCAGTCGGTGATCAGCAAGTCCGGCGTTTGCCCGCTTAAATCCTCATCACGCGGGTAGCAGTGGGGTGTCAGCCCCCAGTGGGGCAGGAGGGTGGTCAGCAGTTCCGTCAGGCCGCTGCCGGCACTGGTAATGGCGATCACCTCACCCTTGAGCGGCAACTGTTGAACCGCGGGCAAATGGATCGGCAACGGCAGGTCGGCGCAGAACTGGCTGCCGAAGCCGACCTCCGAACTGATGCTCAGTCGGCCTTTCATCGCTTCGCACAGGTTGTGCGTCAACGCCAAGCCGAGACCCGTGCCGCCAAACTGGCGGGTGATACCGGCTCCGGCCTGGGTGAACGGTTGGAAAATCTTTACCTGGGCTTCCTGCGCAATGCCGATGCCGGTATCACAGACCTCGATACGCACTCGGCCATCCAGCGCGCTGAGGCGCACATCGACCCGGCCGAAGCGCGTGAATTTCAAGGCGTTGGACAGCAGGTTACTGACGATTTGCCGCACACGGGTCGGGTCGCCCAGCACCTGGGCGGGAAACTGCGGGTCGATCAGGCAGGTCAGTTCCACACTCGGCGCCGCGTTTTGTGACAGCAGGTTAGCGGTGTCCTCCACCAGCGAGCCGAGGTCGAAGGGGATGCGTTCCAGCTCCAACTGGCCAGCATCGAACTTGGACAGGTCAAGGATATCGTTGAGCAACTCCACCAGCACTTTGCCCGAGTCATGGGCGATAGACAGTTGCTGACGCTGTTCGGCGTTGAGCGGGCTGTCCAGCGACAGTGCGATCATCCCCAGCAGGCCGTTGAGCGGGGTGCGAATTTCATGGCTCATGTTAGCCAGGAACGCCGCACGGGCCTGCGCCATGCCCAATGCATGCATCTTCGCCGCTTCCAATTCGTCGTTGGACTGGCTCAGCCGCTGGTTGCTGGCCTTGAGCTCCAGGGTGCGCGCGGAGACGATGTCCTCCAATTGCCCCAGGTATTCGGTCAGTCGATCTTCCGCCTGGCGGCGTTGCTGGATCTCCGTCTCCATGCTTTCGAACTGGTGGTTGGCAACGTTCACCAGTACGCCGATTTCGTCGTGTTCATGGCCCGGCGGGCAATCCAGGCGTGCCTGTCTGCGGTTGCTCAGCTCGCGAATAATGCGCACCAGTGGCTGGGTCAACATGACGTAGAACAGACCCAGCAGGATGCCGGTCAGCAGCAGGCTGCGGGCAAACCCGTTGAGCAGGGTGATCTCGGCACGGCGCAGGAAACGGCTGCCAAAGACATAAGTGTCCACGTCCAGACGTAGCACGCCGAGGGACTCGTTGGGCATAGGGTTCAGGAACAGCTGATCTTCAAACTGGCGGTTGGCACCAAACAGAAAGTCGCTGAGGGGGCGGTAGGTGCTTTCTTTACGCGGCCGGTCGACATCGGCCAGTACCACGCCATTATTGTCGATCAACTGGGCATGGATGATGGCGGGGGAGTGCAGCAGGCCCAGGGTCAGTTCCTGGGCCAATTCGGCGTCGATGTTGTAGGCGATGCGTGACGCGGGGTTGTGGCTGATTTCGATCAGCGAGCGAATTTCACGGTTGATGGATGCGTCTTCGCTGGCATAATCAATGCCGATTTGGATCAGGCTCAGTAAGGTTCCCAACACGAAACCGACCAGCACAGTCAATCTGGCTTGTTTATAAGACAAGCGGTGGGCGAACTTGATATCCATCGAGTGTTGAACCACTTTACGTTTCCCTTCGCCCGGCAAGCATAGCTGAACATCCACAGGCTCTGGCTTACCCGGCATGAATCGTTTTTTTACGCAGCCTCGTGCGGTCTGCCGCAGGGTTGCCAATACGCCATCTTTTGCAAGAACTTGCCAGAGGAATAATTGTGGATTCTCGATTGAGCGCCTTTCTTGAGCGGGCCGATGCAGTGCTCGCCCGCCTCGAACCCTTATTGCCCGCACCACGCCAAACCATCGATTGGAACCAGTGCCTGGCTGCCCGCTGGCAGCGCGAAGGCCGCAGTGGTTTCCTGTTGCCGTTGGACGTGAGCCTGGACATGCGCCTGTCGGACCTGATCGGTGTCGACAAGCAACGTGAAACGCTGGCGCGCAACACCCAACAATTCATCGATGGCCTGCCCGCCAATCATGCGCTGCTATGGGGCTCGCGTGGCACGGGTAAATCGTCAATGGTGCGCGCCTTGCTGGCGCAGCACGCCAAGGCCGGTTTGCGCCTGATCGAGATCGAACGCGACCATCTGGCCGACCTGCCGCGTGTGGTCGAGCAACTGCTCAAGCTGCCGCAGCGTTTTATCCTGTTCTGCGACGACCTGTCATTCGAGGCAGGCGAAGGCGATTACCGTGTGCTGAAAAGCGTGCTCGACGGCTCCCTCGAACAGGCCCCGGAAAACGTGCTGCTGTACGCCACTTCCAACCGCCGTCACTTGGTGCCGGAAAACCAGAGCGACAATGACAACTGGAAACGCGTGGATGGTGAGTTGCACCCAAGCGAAGCGGTGGAAGACAAGATCGCCTTGTCCGACCGTTTTGGTTTGTGGCTTTCGTTTTACCCATTTACCCAGGAACACTTCCTGGATGTCGTGGAGCACTGGATCGGCGAACTGGCGAGCAAGGCCGGTTTGCAGTGGCAGCGCGATGAAGCGCTAGACATTCTTGCAGTACGCTGGGCTACCGGACGCGGCAACCGCAACGGTCGTTGCGCGTACCAATTCGCTCGTTACTGGGTCGGTCTCAAATTACTGGAACGTCAACCATGATTGATTTACAAAGCGCCGGTACTGGCCTTGATGGCTATGCCATGCTCTGCGCGCAACTGGAGTCGTTGCTGGCCGATGAGCGAGATTTCATCGCCAACAGTGCGCAGTTTTCTGCCTTCCTGTTCAACCAGCTGGACGATTTGAACTGGGCCGGCTTCTACCTTAATCGTAACGAAGAGCTTGTGCTCGGACCGTTCCAGGGCCAGATCGCCTGTGTGCGCATACCGTTCGGCCGCGGGGTGTGCGGTGCGGCGGCGACGACGCGGCAGACCCAGCGGGTGGAGGATGTGCATGCGTTCCCAGGGCATATCGCCTGTGACAGCGCATCGAACAGCGAGCTGGTGGTACCCCTGGTCAAGGACGGCAAATTGATCGGCGTCCTTGACCTCGATAGCCCTTCGTTGGCGCGTTTTACCCCCCAGGACCAGGCGGGTATTGAACAACTGGCCGCGATTTTCCTGCGTTTGACCGACTGCTGATCACGTAAGGGGCGGCAACCGCCCCTTGCTGGCATCGAGTTCTTGAAGCTGCATTTGCAGTAGCCTCTCCAGTTCCAGCATGAGCTTTTCCAAGGATTTCGCACAGGCTTCAACCAGCGTCCAGTCGTCTCCGCTAGCACAAGCTTGTTCAAGAGTCTCGCACTGCCTGGCCAAGGGGGTCGCCTGAACAATGCGGGCAGCACCTTTGATTTTGTGAGCCTGCTCGATGATTTCCTGGAGCGGGGCATGTGCACTTATCAGCGCAGCCAGTTCCTGACGATCATGTTGACTGCTGCTCAACAGCTCCTCCAGCAAACGCCAGCTCAACTGTGGATCGCCGCCGGTCAGGGCCTCGAAGTTCCCGAGGTCGAGGTGCAGGTCGCTGGGTTGGGGGGCAATCTTGGCCAGTTGGCGCTCCAATGCCCTCAGGCTGATCGGTTTGAACAGGCAATCGTTCATACCGGCTTCGGCGCAGCGGTGCTTCTCTTCAGGCTGGGCATTAGCGGTAAAACCCAGCACCACGCACGGCGCGAGTTGCTCACGCTGTTCGTACTCGCGGATCGAGCGGCTCAGCTCGTAGCCATTCATGATGGGCATGTTGCAGTCCGCGATGACCAGGTCGAAGCGTTCCTGACGCCAGGCCTGGAAACCGGTGGCGCCGTTTTGGGCGGCGGTGAACTGGTGTCCCAGGTAACCCAGTTGCTGGCACATCAGCAAGCGGTTGGCGGGATGATCGTCCACTACCAGCACATTGAGTACTGGCGCGGTCGCAGGCGCTTCGGGTTTTTGTTCGACCGTTGCTTGCTCCGGCTGCAGGCGCGTCATGTTCAGGCTTATATGCACCTGAGTGCCCACCATGGGCACGCTGCTCAGGCTAAGTTGCCCGCCCATCATTTCACACAGGCTGCGGCAGATCACCAGCCCAAGGCCTGCACCGCTCCTGGCGAGCAGCCCGGAATTGTCGGCCTGGGCAAAGGGTTCGAAAAGGCGTAACTGGTCATCCCTGCTGATACCTATGCCGGTATCCTCGACCACCAGTTTCATCTCGACCTGCTGCGCCAGTGCGGTGGGCAGTACCTCTACCTTGATTTTGACCTGGCCGCGCTCAGTGAACTTAATCGCGTTGCTGACTAGGTTCGACAGCACCTGCTTGAACCGAAGCGGGTCGATCAAGACTTCGGTGTCATCCAGGTTGGGTTTGAACTCAAGGGACAAACTGAGGGTTTTCTGGCGGGCCAGGCCGTCGAACACACGCACCACCGACTCGATTACCTCTCGTAGGTTCACGCGCTCCGGCGCCAGGCTGAGACGGCCGGATTCAATGCGCGCGATGTCGAGTATATCGCCGATCAGTTCCAGCAGGTCTTTGGCCGAGTTGTACGCCACTTCGATCGCCGGGCGATCAAGGTGGCCTTGGTCGGCGCGCTTGAGGGTCAGTTCGAGCATGCCGATCACCGCGTTCATCGGTGTGCGGATTTCATGGCTCATGGTGGCGAGGAATGTGCTCTTGGCCCGGTTGGCTTCGTCGGCGCGCTCTTTGGCGGCACGGATTTCGTCGAACAATTGGCGCCGCTCGCTGATGTCAATCCAGCCACCAATGATGCCCTGCACCTCTGCGGTAGAGTCGCGGTATGGCAGGATCCAGTGGTAGATCGTCAGTTTTTTTCCGCGGATATACAGGGTGCGATCAAGGATCAGCGGGTTACCTTCGGCCATCACCCGCTGGTAATCGGCGTGATATTGAGCCGCGTCGGTTTCAAGGGCCTCGCTCATCTGGATGGCGCTTTTGCCGATCACATCCTCGCGCTTGACGCCGAAGACCTGCAGGTAGCTGTCATTGCAGGTCTGCAGCAGGCCTTTACGGTCACGCACGTAGATCGGATGCGGGGTTTCATTGACCAGCGCGCGCATGAACTCGAACTGGTCACTGAGCGCGCGTTCGGCCATCTTGCGGTGGTTGATCTGGCGACGCATGTAGGCGTTCCAGCACAGGGAAACCAACAGCAAAAGGCCGGTACCGATGATGATGCGTGCGATCAGTTGATGATAGTTGCGCCAGTAGCTATCGGAGGCGGAGGTGTAGCCTCGCCAGCGACTGTTGACCCCCAGTTCATCCGGGGCGATGCTTAGCAAGGCCTTGTCGAGAATCGAACTGAGTTCGTTGGCACTGCGCGCTGTGGCCAGGGCAAAGGTGGCTGGAAACGTGCCGATAGTGGTGCTGATCTGCAGTTTGTCCTGGAACACCTGGGACGACAGGAAATAGTTGGCGACCACTAAAGGGTTCACCGCACCTTCCACATGCCCTTGGGCCAGCATTTCGGAGGCCTTGAACGTATCGCTGGCTTGTACCAGTTGGATCTGTGGAAAGTCGCGGCGCAGGACGGATTCCAGAGGGTTGCCCGGGGTGATCGCCAGGCGCTTGCCGGCCATCTGCTCGAGGCTCAAGGGCGCATCGGGCTCTTTACGTGTCAGCAGTACGTAGGAGTTTTCCAGGTAAGGTCGGCTGAAGTTCAATTGCGCTTCTCGTTCAGCGCTGGGCACTATTGCGCCGATGATATCGACCTTGCCGGTGGTCACCTGTTCGATCATCGCATTCACGTCACGCCCGCGCTGAATGTCGAAACGCAGTCCGGTGCGCAGGCGAACCAACTCCAGCAGATCGGCGGTAATGCCACGAAAATTGCCGTCGGCATCGAAGAACGTCAACGGAGCGAAGGTTTCGTTCACCGCCACTTTGACCACCGGGTGGTCCTTCAACCAACGCTCCTCACGTTGAGTCAGTTGCAGCTTCTCATCGGTCAGCAGGATGTCGCTGCCGGCGCTCCAGCGCTTGGCGATCGTTTCGCGTTCAGCGGTAGGCACGGCTGTCATTACCGCATCGACGATACTTAAGAAGGTGCGCTGCTGCTGGGGGATGGCAAAGCTGAACCCATAGGCCTCGTGCTTGCCGAAATTGGCCATGCGAATATTCTTCAGGTAGCCCTTGTTGATCATGTAATGGGTGGAAATGGTATCGCCGAGAAACACGTCCGCTTGGTCGAATGCCACCGCATTCAAGGCATTTTGATAAGAGGGGTAGACGCGGATGTTCGCCTGCGGGTAAAGCTTTTCTACTTCGCCCAGTGGCAGGTAGTGGTAGACCAAAGCCAAGCGCATCCCGGCCAGCCCATCCTTCAGGCTGCGGGTCTCGCCTTCACGGGTGACCAGTACCGGCTGGTCCACTGCATAGGGTTCAGACAGCATGAGATTCGGGTTTGCCGCCTCAAAGCCGTTGGACGATCCCAGTAAGTCGATTTCCCCCGTTTCAAGGGCGCGGATCGCGGCTTCTCGGGAGGGGTAGCGCAAGACTGTCATCGGCAGGGCCAGTGCCTTGGCCAGCAGGCCGGCGTAATCGGCGGTGAGTCCCTCGTAGTCGCGGCCGCTGGACGTGAGGTCGAAGGGTGGATAATCAGGAAACGCGGTGCCCAGCACCAACTCGCGCTTGTTTTCCAGCCATTGGCGTTGGGCCTTGTTCAGGTGGGTTTCCAGTTGAACCGAGCCTGCACGACTCAACAAGGTGAAATGTTCCGGACCCGCTGGGTGGTTCGCGAGCACGACGGTGCTGAAGCACAAGCCGGCACTCAATGTAATCAGGTAGTCCTTTATACGCCTGGGCATCCGCTTTCTCACACTAGCGCGTTTCGTTTTGCCATCTCGATAAGTGCTACCAAGGATTTGGCTTGAAGTTTCTGCATTAGCCGCTTTTTATAAGTGCTTACAGTTTTGTTACTCAGAAACATACCTTTGGCGATTTCCTTGTTGGTGCGGCCTTGTGCAAAAAGTTGCAAGACCATGAGTTCGCGGTCATTGACGGCCTTGAACAATTCGAGTTCCTGGGAGTCCCCGCCGTCTACACCATTGCTGTTCAGTGCCTGGCTCGGGAAATAGTTGTAGCCGGATAACACCGCGCGAATGGCGCTGAGCAACTCACTCAAATCGCCTTCCTTGCACACGTAACCATCGGCGCCCGAGCGCATGCAGCGTGTGGCGAACAGGGTGGGGGACTGGGCTGTCAGGATCAGGGTCTTCATTGACGTGTTCATCGCGTTGAAGCGGCAGAGCACTTCCAGCCCATCCAGCTTGGGAATGCTGATGTCCAGGATAATCAGGTCAGGCAGGCATTCTCGGACCATTTGTATGGCGTCGCAGCCGTTATCCGTTTCACCCACCACTTTGTAACCTTCGTGTTCCAGTAACATTCGGATGGCAAGCCGTATAACTGGGTGGTCATCAATAATAAAAACTGAGTTCATGATCACATTCCATGCAAGTGCAAATAAAGCGGGCACATTAGCTCAGAAGAGGAGGGAGGAGCATAAGCCGAGGGGGAACTGGATATAAAACAAGAAAATTCCTACATTAGAAAAGGTAAATGCCTACCGGCTGCTAAGGCGTTGTGAAGCGATATGTCAGTGCTGTGGAAGTGAGTGAACTAAATGCTGCTGTCATGGAGTTAACGGGTGCGGTGTCGACAATTTTCGGCAGTCCATGATGTTTAGTTCCTACATCTGTAACTTGAGTAAAGGGCACAGCAAGTGCGCAAGTTCATGCTTGTTCAGCGGTTTTGATAAATAGCCGAGCAGTGGCAGGCCACGCTCCGCCGCTTGGGATATCAGGCTGGCGAGTTCCGCCACGGGCAATCCGCTCAGCAGGATGGCGGTCGTGGTAAAGCGTCGGCGGCTAGCGATTTCAATCAGTTCGAGGCCGGGCAGGTCAGGCAAGCATTGGTCACAGAGGATGATGTCGAAAGGCTCCTCGGCCCGTGACATCAAACAGATTGCCTGCTCGGCGTTTTCGGCTGGCGTCAGCCGTGCGAAACCGAAGCTTCTGAGCAGGCATTGGGTGGCGAGAAGTTGGAAAGGATGATCCTCCACCAGCAGGATACGAAGTGGGTAATTGGGCATTGGGGGGCCACGCGGTGAGTTAAGCGTCGATGGGGGCGCGTAGGAACAGATCGCCAGGGTCGCCGGGAGCGTGCGTGATTATTCATCGGGCGGTTGTGCGAATTCGATCAGGCCGCTCTGTTCCCTTTGTAGGTAGATTCCTTTCAGGAAACAGGCGACGTGATCGTGCTCGTTATTGAGGGCTGGAGCGTCCTGTCATTTCCCGCGCCATCTCGGTGGCATAGCTGTCGGTCATGCCCGCGATAAAGTCGATCATGCGCAGGAAAGACGCGTGCAACGGCCACTCGGGGTTGGGCGCGTTGTTGCCGAGCAAGTCGAGAATGCGCCGGTTCTTGAACGACGGCGTGCGCCCGCCATGTTGCTCAAGCGCGGCACCGCAGAAGGCGTTCAGGAGAATCTCCAAAGTGGTGTAGGCGCCGATTTCATGCAGGGTCTTGCGCTTGTCCTGAAAGATCTTCTTGCGCGCCATGTCTTTGGCATCCAAGACGCAGCGTTTGGCCGGGCCGTGCATGTGCTCCACCAGATCCCCGTGCAGGGTGCCGGCCAACAAAGCGTCTTGTTGTTCGACGAAGGCCCGTGCCGCCGCGTTGGTCAAATGCTCGATGGCCTTGCCACGCAGGATCGCCAACTTGCGTCGACGGGAGTCCTGGGCGCCGAGTTGGCGATAGGTCTGTGGCAGGTCATCGCCCACCAGGTCCAGCAGCAGCGACTCGACTTCGGTGTACTCCAGCAACTCCATTTCCAGGCCGTCTTCCAAGTCGATCAAGGCGTAGCAAATGTCGTCCGCCGCCTCCATCAGATACACCAGCGGATGCCGGGCCCAGCGCTGATCCTCGAGTTGCGGCAGGCCCAGCTTGTGGGCGATCTGCTCGAGGATCGGCAGCTCGCTCTGGTAGCACCCGAACTTGTGTTTCTTGTAGCCCAGCGAATCCGCGTGCCGGGCGGTCCAGGGGTATTTCAGGTACGTGCCCAGGGTCGCGTAGGTCAGCCGCGTGCCGCCGTCGAACTGGTGGTATTCCAGTTGGGTGAGCACACGAAAGCCCTGCGCGTTGCCTTCGAAGTTGAGGAAGTCATTGCGTTCGGCGCTGCTCATGTCGTCCAGCCAGCCGCGCCCTGCGGCCTGCTGGAACCAGTGGCGGATGGCGTCTTCGCCGGAATGCCCGAATGGCGGGTTGCCGATGTCGTGGGCCAGGCAGGCCGATTGCACCACCATGCCCAGGTCGCTCGGGTCGCACCAGTCGGGCAGGGCGCTGCGCAGGGTTTCTCCGACGCGCATGCCGAGGGAGCGGCCCACACAGCTCACTTCCAGGGAGTGGGTCAGGCGTGTATGGATGTGGTCGTTGCTGGAGACCGGGTGTACCTGGGTCTTGCGGCCCAGGCGGCGAAAGGCGCCGGAGAAGATAATACGGTCGTGGTCTTTGTGAAACGGGCTACGCCCCAGTTCTTCCGGGCTGTGCAGCAGTTTGCCAAGACGTTCGCGAGTCAGCAGGGTGGGCCAATCCAAGGCGGGTACTCTCCGTACGGTGAATGACCCTCCCAGCTTCCCGGTTCAGCGCGGCCTGGGCAAGCGAAAATCTACAGCCCGGCGGCGTCGATATCGATTAACAGCAAGCGCTGACCGTTATCGAAGAATTGTCCGGCAGTGAGGCAATACTGATTGGTGGTCGCGTCGCGGTAGGTCGAAGACAGAGTCAGGCGCCGCTCCTCCCAACCCTCGGCCAGCAGGTGATAGAAGTACGGGCGCCACGACCAGTTGTGGCCCAGGTAGCGACTGTCGGCCTGCCAGGCATCCTGGCGCCATTCAAAGTTGGGGGTCAGTTGCGTGCCATGCCGGTCGCACTGGTAGAAGCGCAGCAGCCAGGGAAAGGCCGGCAGTTGCGGCAACTGGCTCAGCGGCGCCTGGGCCTGCGCCCAGGTTTGCAGGATGTTCATCAGCTCGGCCAATCGCTGGCGCAATTGCATGATGCGCCCACGCTCTGCGAGCTTTTGTTGGACATACGCTGTGCGCAATTGGGCGAAGCGCGAGACGAAGGCGTCGGCGGCGAACCAGTCCAGCTGCGCCTGGGCGAACAGATAGCCCTGCACATAGCGAGAACCACACTCCAGGGCGAAGCTTAACTGCGCTTCGGTTTCCACGCCTTCGGCGATGATCCAGCAGCCGGTCTTCTCCGCCATTTGCGCCAATGCCCTGACCACTTCGCTGCTCGGGCCGCCGCGGGCGGCGGCCTGGAACAGGCGCATGTCCAGCTTGAGAATATCCGGCTGCAATGCCAGCACCCGGTCGAGCTGCGAATAGCCGGCGCCAAAGTCATCGATGGCAATGCGCGCGCCGGCCTCGCGATAACGCACCACCACGTCGGCCAGGCGCTGGATGTCGCCGCCCAGTTCGGTGATCTCGAACACGATGCGTCGCGGGTCGACGCCATGGCTGTGGATCTGCTTCAGGCTCGGCAAGGCTTGGCCCGGGCGCAGGCGATTGATCCAGCGCGGCGAGATGTTCAAGCTCAGGAACCAATCTTCGGGGGCTTCGTGCAAGCGGCTCAGTGCATTGTCACGGATCTGCCGGTCGAGACGGCGCAAGGTCACGCCCGGCGTGCGTGGGTCGGCGAACAGCGGGCCCACGGACTGCAAGCGGCCGTCAGCCTGGCGCAGACGGCCCAGGGCCTCAACGCCGGCGATGCGGCCGGTGGCGGTGTCGATAAACGGCTGGAAGCAGGCGAGCGGTTGCCCGTCGATCACGGGGCCTCCTTAAGCGAGGTGGCGAAAAAAAGGCCCGGCCCTCGAAAACGAGGGCCGGGCCGATTCTGTTAGCAAGAATGCAGCCAGCGAGGCTCAACCTTTGCGCGATGAACCCTGCATGGCCAGTTTGATCAGCGGGATCAAGCCGGCGCCCAGGCGCACCATGCGCGTCAGGCTGCCGATACCGCCGCCCTTGGCGCCCTTGCCGGTAAAGAAGCCCATCAGCGTCACGGCGGCGACGCCCCACAGCGGCGCGTGCTTGATGCCCAGGCCGTCCTGAACGTTCTGGCCCAGGTTGCGCACCTTGTTCAAGGGCAACATCAATTGCTGGGATTCGTGCCGAATCTCCTGGCGATGCATTTCCATGCGCAGGCGAATCAACGCCTTGCGCATTTCCCGCCGTGAGGTGTTTGTGGGTAGTTGAGTCATGGCAGCAGGCGCTCCCGATCATTGGCCAGCTCTTCGAGGGTGGCGTGGAACGGTGTGGACTCATCGAACACCGCCGCTTTCAAGCGCACCCCGCAGAACACTGCGGCCAGCGTGTAGAACACGCACAGGCAGATGATCCCGGTCAGGCGGTAGCCGGTGTCCCACACCAGGATCATCACCAAGGTCGACAGCCCCACCAGCAACAGCAGCGCAAACACCAGCGCCAGGCCTGCAAATAGCAGCAGGCTGACAGTGCGGGCCTTCTGTTCCTGCAATTCAATGCCAAACAATTCGACGTGGCTGTGCAGCAAGCCCAACACGGCCGCGCCCAAACGTCTTGAGGTAGTGCCCGTGGACGAGCCAGTTTCGCCGATAGACATGATTAGCGCCTTGTGGCCAACAGGCCGATCAGAAAACCCACGCCAGCGGCAATGCCTACCGACTGCCAAGGGTTGGCCTGCACGTAATCTTCAGTGGCGGTGACGGCCGCCTGGCCACGTTCGCGCAAGGAGTCTTCGGTCTGTTTCAGGGTTTCGCGGGCCTGCAGCAGCGTGTCATGAATCTTCGCGCGCAGCTCATCGGCCTGGTCACCCGCAAGCACCTTGGTGTCATCCAGCAACCGTTCGGTGTCAGTCACCAAGGTTTGAAAATCCGCCATCAATATTTCTTGAGCAGTCTTTGCAGTTCTTCTGGCCATGGTTATCTCCGTGATTGGCTGATCTGTACGTCGGTTCGATACGTATTTGTTTCGAGTCACCGGCATCGGTGAAGGTTCAGTGCAATTGTCTGGTACAGCTTTTGCTTTGCGTTGGTGCGCAGGCCCCGGGGCTTGCGCTGAATCCGGGCGGCCTTAGGCAATGCCTTGAAAAACCTTACCCTAAATAACTCAATCCCGCGGAAAAACCCTGTCGGCAACGGCCTGTTGTGTCGATCGCTGCGCTAAAGCGGTTCACATCCTCTGTCGAGGGGTGGGGGCGGTGGTGCCAATTTAGTGCGCGCAACTCTGGCTTGAACCGCTTTGGTGCTTTTTGCCTTTATTACAGGTCTGCCAACGTTCATGGAAAATGTGCAAAGTGCAGTGGACACCCTCGTCCATAGTTCCAATACCCTGTTTATCCTGATCGGTGCGGTCATGGTGCTGGCCATGCACGCCGGCTTCGCGTTCCTGGAAGTGGGCACCGTGCGCCAGAAAAACCAAGTCAACGCCTTGTCGAAGATCCTCAGCGACTTCGCCATTTCCACGTTGGCCTATTTCTTTATAGGCTATTGGATCTCCTACGGTGTGAGCTTCATGCAACCGGCCGCTGTGATCAGTGCCGATCATGGTTATGGGTTGGTGAAGTTCTTTTTCCTGCTGACCTTCGCGGCGGCGATCCCTGCGATTATTTCCGGCGGTATCGCCGAGCGTGCGCGGTTTGCTCCGCAGCTCTGCGCAACGGCGTTGATCGTGGCGTTTATCTACCCGTTTTTCGAAGGCATGGTGTGGAACGGCAATTTCGGCCTGCAGGCATGGCTGCTCGCGACCTTTGGCGCCAGCTTCCACGACTTTGCCGGTTCCGTGGTGGTGCACGCCATGGGCGGATGGCTGGCGCTGGCGGCGGTGTTGTTGCTTGGCCCGCGCAATGGGCGCTACCGGGACGGGCGCCTGGTAGCGTTCGCGCCGTCGAGCATTCCGTTCCTGGCGTTGGGCTCGTGGATTTTGATCGTCGGTTGGTTTGGCTTCAACGTGATGAGCGCGCAAACCCTCAACGACGTCAGTGGCCTGGTGGCAGTCAATTCGCTGATGGCCATGGTCGGCGGCACCGTTGCGGCCCTGATCATCGGGCGCAATGACCCAGGCTTCCTGCATAACGGTCCATTGGCCGGGCTGGTGGCGATCTGCGCGGGCTCCGACCTGATGCACCCGGTGGGCGCGCTGGTCACGGGGGCAGTCGCCGGTGGTGTGTTCGTGTGGTTCTTCATCGCGGCCCAGGATCGCTGGAAGATCGACGACGTGCTGGGTGTGTGGCCGTTGCACGGCCTCTGCGGCGTATGGGGCGGCATCGCTTGTGGCATTTTCGGCCAGACCGCCCTCGGTGGACTGGGGGGTGTCAGCCTGATCAGCCAGTTGATCGGCACCACCCTCGGTGTGCTGGTGGCGCTGGCCGGCGGCCTGTTGGTGTACGGCGTGATCAAGCGCGTGACCGGACTGCGCCTGAGCCAGGAAGAAGAGTACTACGGTGCGGACCTGTCGATCCACAAGATCGGCGCGGTCAGTCAGGATTGATCGGCGCCTCTTCTGCGTTGTTCGGGTGCGAGTAGAAACCGTGCAGCAGGTGATAGCGGTTCTGCCGCACTTCATCGACACGCGCCTGTACCTGTTGGTCCGGCAGGCCTAACAGGATCAAGGCATGGGAGGCGAGCATCAGGCTCGACTCCAACAGCTCGGGCACCACTTCATTGGCGCCCGCGGCTTTCAGTTCAGCCAGTTGGCTGTCATCGCGGGTGCGCACCAGGATCGGCACGTCGGGGTTGATTCGGCGCGCTTCTTTCAACACCACCAAGGCAACGTCGCTGTTGTCCACCGCAATCACCACCAACCGTGCACGCTCCAGGCCGACTGCACTGAGCAGGGCGCCACGCCGGCAATCGCCGTAATGCACGCTGCTGTCTTCGGTGTTGGCTTCCTGGACCCGTTCCGGGTCGTCATCCAGGGCGATAAAGGCCTGTTGCTCATTGCGAAGGAAACGTCCGATGGATTGGCCAACACGCCCATACCCGCAAATCACCGCGTGCCCGCGCAATTCGGCGTTCAGCGCGGTGATTTCCTCCAACTGCACTTGCTGGTTGGGCTTGCGGTGCAGGCGCAGGGCAATGCGTGGTGCGGCGCGCAAGAGCAGCGGCGTCAGCAACATCGAACAGAACGTGGCAGCGAGCAGCAGGCCGTTGAATTCATCCGGGATCAGACGGCTTTGCTGCATCTGTGCCATCAACGCAAAACAGAACTCGCCACCCTGGGCCAGGGCCAGGCCACTGCGCCAGGCAGTTTCACTGTCGCTGCCACGCAGCTTGACCAGCGCGGCGACCACACAGCCTTTGACCACCATCAGTGCCAGGGTCAGGCCGAGGATCAGCAGGCTATGGCTGACGAACAGTTGCAGGTCAATAAGCATGCCGATGCTGACGAAAAACAGCCCCAGCAGGATGTCGCGAAACGGGCGTATATCCGCCTCGATCTGATGGCGGTAGTGGCTTTCCCCTAACAGCATGCCGGCGAGGAACGCACCCAGCGCAGGGGAGAGCCCAAGCAGGTGAGTGAGCCAGGCGGTCAGCAACACAATCACCAGCGCCAGCAGCACAAACAGCTCCGCCGAATGGGACGCGGCGACCTCGCGGAACAAACGCGGCAACAGCCAACGGCTGGCGAGCAGCAGGCCGACAAATAAGAACACGGTTTTGCCGAGTGTCAGCGGCAGCGCCAGGTACCAGGCTTGCTCGCCGGTGCCGGCAAATACCGGCACCAGGGTCAGCAGCAACACCGCCACTACGTCCTGAAACAGCAACACGCCAATCGCGTTCTGGCCGTGGCTGCTGAAGATTTCACCAAGGCTGGTCAGCTCCTTGCTGACGATCGCCGTGGATGACAACGCCAGCCCAGCCCCCAGCAACAGGGCGATCCCCGGCGCCACACCAAAGGCCATCAATAATCCGCCCAGCAGTACTGCGCAACCCAGCACCTGCAAACTGCCCAGGCCAAACACCACGCGGCGCAGGGCGAGCGTCCTGGTCAGGGAAAACTCCAGGCCCAGGGAGAACAGCAGGAACACCACACCGAGTTCGGCGAGGTCGGGCAGGTCCTCACTGTCATTCACCCAGTCCAGCGCGGTGGGCCCCACGGCCAGGCCGACGCACAGGTAGCCCAGCACAGGCGGCAATCGCAACCGGCGAAACAGTGCAATCACCACCAGGGATGAGGCCAAAATGATCAGCAGGTTGGCAAACACACGCATCTCCGTTGCTAGGGGGTAGGCAAAAAACCGCCAGAATCGCCGAATCAGTTATACGCCATGGTGACCTGGGTCAGGGTTTTAGTGAAGGTGGGCGAGAGGCCGTAACCGGGCTTAGAATGGTGGCCTGTTTTCTGACCAGGTCCATTGCCATGCTTCCTGAATGCCAGTTATTCGGCACCCTGGGTTGCCATCTTTGTGAAATCGCCGAAGCCATAATCATGCCGCTCGTCGAACACGGGTTGCTGGTGGAACTGGTGGATATCACCGACCCCGAAGACCTGACCGAAGCCTACGGCCTGCGGATCCCGGTGCTTCGCCGGGTAGACACCGGGGCGGAACTGGATTGGCCATTCGACGCACAACAGGTTGTCGCCTTCCTTCGCTGAGTGTTATGCGATGGCAGGTTTCCGATTATTACGTTACTGTATGTTTGTACAGCGATTGAATAGAGGGAACGCCCGTGGTGAATGTTGAACAACTGAAAAGCAGCGTCAATCGCATGTCCGCCGACGTCGTGCGCGACGCGGTGAACGAGCTGCGCCTTGACGGCCTGGTCACGGAAGGCAAGACGCCGTTTAATAAAGTGCATTTCAATACTTGCTTCGCCGAGATCGAGGCGCTGTTCCAGCGCGCCGGTTATCACAAGCAGCTGGATGTGGTGGGTTACCAGGGCTTGTTGTACGCGTTGTACGACCCGGGCCGCTGGGAAGCGGTGGACGTGCTGCGCTGGCTCAAGGAATTCACCGACGCCGCCAGTGCCTCGAAGGTTCTGCGGGCAACGTTGGCCAAGGCCTGAGATTCGCCCTAGGCTCAATCCCGCGCAATGCGGGATAATGCCTGCCGGTTTTCCCAAGGCTTGAGCATCTGCATGTCCACTTCTGTTTTTATCGCCTCCGAGCATCAAGCCAGTACGTTGTACTTGCCACCGGGCCCTTGGGCGACGGTGCTCGATTGCCTCTGCGAACACTTCCCGGCGATCAGCCGTGAACATTGGCTGGACCGCATCGCCCGCGGCCGTGTATTGGATATCAACGGCAGCCCGATTAGCCAGGACCTGGCCTACAAGGAAGGCCTGTGCATCTATTACTTCCGCGAAGTGCCCAACGAGAAAATCATCCCCGTACAGGAAACCATCCTGTATGCCGACGAGCACCTGGTGGTGGCAGACAAACCCCATTTCCTGCCCGTGACCCCGGCCGGTGAATATGTCGAGCAAACCCTGCTGCGGCGCCTGATTCGCCGCCTCGACAACCCGTCGCTGGTGCCCTTGCATCGCATCGATCGACATACAGCGGGGTTGGTGCTGTTCTCGGTCAACCCGGCCAGCCGCTCCGCGTATCAACAACTGTTTCCCACGCGCAAGATCGATAAATTCTACGAGGCCATCGCACCGGCTTTGCCTGACCTGACGTTCCCCAGGGTGCATAAAAGCCGTCTGGTCGGTGGCGAACCGTTCTTTCGTATGCAGGAGGGGCCCGGCGCCGCCAACACTGAAACGGCTATGGAAGTGCGCGAAAAGAATGGCGATCTATGGCGCTACGGCCTGTTTCCCGTGACCGGCAAGAAGCACCAGCTGCGCGTGCATATGACGGCGCTTGGCGCGAGTATCTGTAACGACCCGTTCTATCCGGACGTGATCAAGGACGCGGTGGACGACTACGCCAACCCACTCAAGCTGCTGGCACAGGGCGTGCGTTTTATCGACCCGGTCACAGGCGCAGAGCGCCGCTTTCGCAGCCAGATCACCCTCGACTGGTAACCCCTCGGAAACGACAAGGCCCGCGCGAGGCGGGCCTTGTAGCAAACGGTAAGACTTACAGGTCTTTAACGGTGCGAACCTGATCTTTGTTGATGCGGGTGCGCTTGCCGTCAAGTTGTTCGAATTCGTAGAAACCCGAATCGTCATTGTATTTCGGGGTGTCGACGGCCTGGATTTCGCGACCGTCATTCAGGGTGATCACTGTCGGCGAAGCGCAACCGGCGAGGGTGGCGAGGCCCAGTGCAAGCATGAGAGCGGCGATGGTCCGTTGAGTCATGAGATTGTCTCCGAGAGAATACTTTTTAATTGCTGACCTTGTGACGCGTGCGGCGCCGACAAAGTTCCTGATGCGAGGTTCATTCTGACATGCCCGGCCGCGTCTGTAACAGCTCGGGCGTATTAAGGTTGGCCAGTCGCGGGTCATCCGCCGGGCACTCCAGTCCCACGCCACCCAGTTGCAGGAAGATCTTGCGTGGGCTGCGTTCACCCGCACGCCATGCCTCTTCTACCTCGGTTTGCAGGTGGGTAGGGATGATGCAGATCAAGGGTTCCCAGAATTCACCATGGCGCACCATCACCGGCAGCAGCGGGTTGTGCCGCGCTGTCTGCCGCAGGTCGGCGAGCAATCGCGCGTCAATATGCGGTACATCGCACGGCAATATCAGCAGGTGTGCGTGGCGCGCGGCGGCGAGTCCCGCACGGATACCGGCGAGCGGACCGGGAAAGTCCGGGCTATCGTCATTCACCAGTTGGTCGGCATAGGCGGCGTAGTGTTGCGGGTTGCGGTTGCACGAGATGATCAGGTCATCCGTGAGCGGTCGAACCAGGCTCTGTAGATGCGCGATCAAGGGCTGGCCGCGCCAATCCAACAGGCCTTTGTCCTGGCCGCCCATGCGCTGCCCGCGCCCACCGGATAGCAGCAGGACCGAACATGGCAGGGGGGATGAGTCGATAGGCATGGCGGTTCCGCAGCGGCAGCAAAAGGGGGGGCTGTGATATAACATCGGGCTGTTCCTTCGACAACCGGACCGTGCCATGAACGCCAAGGCAGATGCGCCCTTCGTACCCCTGAATATCGCTGTATTGACCGTCAGTGACACCCGCACCCTGGACACCGACACCTCGGGCCAGGTCTTCGTCGACCGTCTCACCGCCGCTGGCCATCAGCTGGCCGAGCGCGTGCTGCTTAAGGACGACCTTTACAAAATCCGCGCCCAAGTCGCCCACTGGATCGCCGAAGACGTGGTGCAAGTGGTGTTGATCACCGGCGGCACCGGCTTCACCGGCCGTGACAGCACGCCTGAGGCCGTCAGTTGCCTGCTCGATAAACAGGTCGACGGATTTGGCGAACTGTTCCGCCAGATTTCCGTGGCTGATATCGGCACTTCTACCGTGCAGTCCCGCGCATTGGCAGGCTTGGCCAATGGCACCCTGGTGTGCTGCCTGCCGGGTTCCACCAATGCGGTGCGTACCGGTTGGGATGGCATCCTCGCCGAGCAGTTGGACAACCGTCATCGCCCGTGCAACTTCGTGCCGCACCTGAAGCAGGCCGAGCCTTGTGAATCCCGTGGGTAAGCCTGGCAAGACCGGCGCTCTGATGCCGGTGGAAGAGGCATTGCAACAACTGCTGGCGATGGCCGAAGCCGCGCCGATCCGCGAGCAGGAAACGCTGCCCCTGGCTGACTGCGATGGCCGTGTATTGGCCCAAGACCTGATCTCTACGCTCGATCTGCCACCTTGGCCGAACAGCGCCATGGACGGTTACGCCGTGCGCTTGGCGGACTGGACCGGGGAACCGTTGGTCGTGAGCCAGCGCATCTTCGCCGGTCAGGCGCCACAGCCCCTGGCCACCGGTACTTGCGCGCGGATCTTCACCGGCGCGCCGGTTCCCGAAGGTGCTGACTGTGTGGAAATGCAAGAGAACGCTGTGGTCCACGCCGACGAGCGCGTGAGCTTCACCGAAGCCCTGCACATCGATCAGAACATCCGCCCCCAAGGCCAGGAAACCACCGTAGGCGAGCTTGTGTTAACGGCCGGCACGCGCCTGGGCCCGATTGAACTGGGCCTGGCCGCTTCCCTCGGCCGTGATTGCCTGGAAGTCGTACGCCGACCGCGCGTGGCGGTGTTGTCCACCGGCGATGAATTGATCGAGCCGGGCTTGCCGCTCGGGCCGGGGCAGATCTACAACAGCAACCGACGCGTGCTCTGCTCATGGCTGGCGCGCATGGGATGCGAAGTGATCGACGCTGGGATCCTGCCCGATGATCTAGACCGGACTCGCACTCGCCTGGCCGATTTGGGCAATGTCGACCTCATCCTGTCGACCGGCGGTGTGTCGGTAGGCGAGGCGGATTTCCTCGGCATTGCCCTGCGTGAAGAGGGTGAGCTGGCGCTGTGGAAACTCGCGATCAAGCCAGGCAAGCCGCTGACCTTCGGCCACTTCCGAGGCGTGCCGGTGATCGGCTTGCCGGGTAACCCGGCCTCGACGTTGGTGACTTTCGCTCTGCTCGCGCGCCCTTATTTGCTGCGCCGCCAAGGCGTGCAAGATGTCGAGCCGCTGCGCTTTGAAGTGCCGGTGGGGTTCACCTGGCCCAAACCGGGCAACCGTCGCGAATACCTGCGCGGACGCATCGAGCAGGGCAAGGCAATCATCTACCGCAACCAGAGCTCGGGCGTGCTGCGCAGTGCGGCGTGGGCGCAAGGGTTTGTGGAGGTGTTGGAAGGCACCACGTTGACGATTGGCGACCGGGTCAATTTCATTCCTTTGAGTGAAGTAATGAGCTGACGCGCAGTTCATCGGTGGCAGACTCACACTCAAGAAAAGTCCTATGAGTAAACCTGAGCAGGCAGGCTAATTTGCCGAGTTCTGGTTGACTGGAGGACTGACGATGACTATCCAACGTGCTACATCCGTTAATAGCGTGGAGGCGCCCGTTTACGCCGAGCCCGGCATGCCCACTGCAGCCTCAATCAATTCAACCAATGCGCGTAGTGTCTTGAGCGAATTGATTGGCCGGCCGCCTTCCGAGAACAATTATCGAGAGCGACTTGCCTGCATGATCGCCGATCCGAATATTACTTCCTGGCAGGCGTTGACGCGCAACCCAAGGCAATTGCAACGGCTGCAGGATAACGAGCGGTTGGGCTGGTCCAACCCGGCTGCTGCTGACAGAAGTATGCCAACACTGGCGCAGGCTCTGGGCAAAAGAAACGTCTGGCTGCCTGAGGTGGAAAGCCTCAATGGCAACATCCTGAAAAACCTGACGGCGCAGATGGCAGAGAAGTACCTGACGCAGTTCCAGTCCATCCTCCAAGACCCGGTACCTGCCGTGTCGCAAGATGTCTCGATAGTTCGCGGTGCGCCGTCAGCGGGTAAAACCACCTTTCTGACCGGCCAGTTCGCGCTCAACACCGATGTTGTGAAGAATATGATCCAGAACCGTATGCCCGGTACCAGCATGCTGCAAGTGCATGATCAGGGCGCGGCACTGGTTCAGCAGTTCATGGGGCCTATGGAAAAGCGCTTGGGGCAGCCATTGACGCGGGACGCGTTGTACTTGTGGCCAAATGACTTCAATCAGAAGATCGCCGATGTCGCACGTTTGAGCCAAGAGCCGAAGCTGCATTTCCATGATATCCAGGTGGACCTAGCGACCTTGTGCTGCCGGATTCTCAAACGTGGGACGGATGATGCGGTGATGGACTTCAATGTCCTGAGCCAGTTTTTCAGTGCGGGTCTGGAGCATCGTGGCCCGAGTATCGAGTCGGTCAAGAGCAATCAGGACAGGCTCAAGGAGTATTCACTGTCGGCCTGGGACGGTCAGCAGAACGTGCTCGTCGCCCAGCGCGCACCAGGTACGAAGGCGTTTGTGATCAAGGATCAGGTCCTGTTCGATCATGTTACTGCCCGAGATAGCCGTTCCATAAAGGCGGAGATAGACAATGTTCGCAACACCGTCATTAACGCGCAGTTCATCGAGGCCTTCACTGCTCCGCTTGCGCCGGCTCAGGCCAGCGCGTTCGGTGCAGCATTGCGACGGTACGAGGGGCAGACGTTCGAGCAGGCGTTGAAGCAGCATGCGCAGCGCAAGCCCGTTGCCACGTCGGTCGCGGCTCGCGTATTGGCCGGTGTGATGCCCGGCTGATTCAGTAGTCATCCCCACGTTCGGTCACGTCGCGTTCCACTGGCGCGGCATCCGGGTCATACCCCACCGGAAACTTGCCCTTCAACGTCCATGCAAACGCAATGATCTCGGCAATTGTGCGGTACAACTCCTCGGGAATGCTGTCCCCCAGCTCCATCCGCGCCAGCAGCTTCACCAACTCGGCGTTTTCATAGATGGGCACTTCATTTTCACGCGCCAACTTCAGGATCGCTTCGGCCAGGGCATCATCGCCCTTGGCCGTCAGGGTAGGTGCTTGCTGGCCGTCGTACTTCAGGGCAATCGCTTGGCGCGGTGGCGTAGGGTTTTTCATGCGGTCTCATCCACCCAGCGTTGTTCCAGTCCAGTTTTGGGCCCGCGCGGCGGGGTGCCGAGGTGGCAATCGAGGTCACCGACGTTGAGGCCCGAGGTCACCAGGCGTTCGCGCAGGTTGCTCAAGTGGCTTTCGATCAGGCTGGCGGTGAATGGCCGGGTCGCCCACAGCTGGCTGGACAGTTTGCCCTGGCTCAATTGCGCTTGGACCTGCAACGGTCCCAGTGGCTCCATATCGAAGGCCAACTCGACGCGCCAGAGCATCTGTTTGGCGTCCTTCTTGTCTTTGCGTTCGGGCTGGTCTTTGTCCGGCGCCGGTTCTTCGCGTTGGAACTTGACCTGCAAGGGCACGATGTCCTGCAGGGTGCGCATAGGGATTTCCAGCTGCCACGTGGTTTGCAGGCGACCGTCGGCGGTGGTGCCGGTCTGCTCCAGGCTCGACAGCTGATGGCTCTGCAACCGTGAAATCGCCCCGGCGGCCAGGCGCAGCAGGTTTTCCAGGTCGCCTTCGCCTTCCAGCTTGGCCATCAGGCGTTCGGGCAGCGGGAAGCCAGCGGGTAGATGTCGGGCGCTGACCTGGCCGAGGGTGTTCAGCGGGCTGCGTACAAAGTTGGGCAGCACCTGTGCCAGGGTATTGGCGGCGAGGATGGCATTCAGGTTGGTGCTGGCGGGCAGGGCGGGCAACAAGTCCGCGACCAGGCGCAGCAAGGCACCTTTCATGTCCAACGGGGGAATTTGCGGGTTTTGCCCGGCGAGCAGCTTGGTTTCAAGAAACGCCCCGCTGTTCTGGATGACTTGCGCGAGTACCTTGGGATTGCTGACCTGGGCCAAATCCGGCAAGGCGGCCAGCAAACGGTCGGCGGCGGCGCGCAGGTCGGCGGAGGTGCTGTCGCCGCGCGGCAGGTTTTGCAGCGCAGTGAACACCGCATCCAGCGAGCCTTGGCGACTTTGTTGGGTCGACAGTTGCTGCGTGACGGCCAACTGATCCTTGAGCCCGCTCAAGGGCACAAAGCTCAAGGTCTGCGCGTTCTGCACCACGGCACTGAGCAGGCTGCCGACGCGCAGCGGCTGCGGGCTTTCCACGGTCAGGGTGGCGCCCGTCAGTACGCTGTTGAGCACGGTCACCAGTGAGCGGTAAATCGCTGGTTGCGCCGTGCCTTGGGGCAGCATTTGGGTGGTCAGCACCTTGGCCTGCAACAGCGTGCCCACTGGCGTCTGGTGGGTATCGATGCGGGTGAGGGCGGCGACATTCGCGCTCAAGGCCTGCTGCAGGCTGAGGGTCAGGTTGCCAGCGGGCGTCTGGCTCACCGCGACATTGCTGCCCAGCGGCAAGGGCTGGGTGCTGCTGGCTTGCACCAGGGTCTGACGGCCACCTTCCAAGGTCAATTTGAGTAGCAACTGAAAGGCGTCGCCGCCTTGTTTCAAGGCGATCACTTCAGCGTTTGCGGTTTTCCCTGGGGCGATCAGGCCGATCTGCGGCTCCAGCAGTTTCAGCAATTCACCGGTCGCAGGCGCAGGGCTGGGCCCGGCCGCAGTAGCAGGTGGAAGCGTAGGAAGGTTGATCTCACCGGTCATCGCGCGCGTCGTCTCTGGGGAAATTGCCCTCTTTAGAGTCGGGCATCACATGTATAATGCCGCCCGTCTGCAAAGAGAGCGCTAAAAACCTCACAACTATTTGATCCAGCTCTCTAAAATCGGTCGCCGAAGCCGTTATTGTGCATTTCTCTTTAACGGCCGCTGCACCGCCGACTTGAACCGTAAAGGCCCGCGATCTTTTGACCAGCCCTCTTCTTGAAGCCTTAGCGCTCTCCTGTGAACGCGACCTGCGCCTGCTGTTCGAGCACCTCGAACTGCGGCTGGTGGGCGGCGACATGGTGCAGATCAGTGGCCCCAACGGCAGCGGCAAGACCAGTTTGCTGCGCCTGCTGGCCGGGCTGATGCAGCCGACGGCCGGCGAGGTACGCCTCAACGGCAAGCCCCTCAACGAACAACGCACCGAACTGGCACGCAACCTGATCTGGATCGGCCACGCCGCCGGCATCAAGGACGTGCTCACCGCCGAAGAAAACCTCAGTTGGCTCAGCGCCCTGCATCACCCTGCTTCGCGCGATGCCATTTGGCAGGCTCTGGCCGCTGTTGGTCTCAAGGGTTTCGAAGACGTGCCCTGCCACACCCTGTCCGCTGGTCAACAGCGCCGCGTGGCCCTGGCGCGTTTGTACCTGCCCGGCCCGCCGTTGTGGATCCTCGATGAGCCGTTCACCGCCCTCGACAAGCAAGGCGTCGCCCAGTTGGAAGGACACCTGGCCCAGCACTGCGAGCGGGGCGGTCTGGTCATCCTCACCACTCACCATACCCTCACGCGTAAGCCCGCCGGTTACCGTGACCTGGACCTGGGGCGGTGGTCGGCATGAGCGTATTCGCCCTGCTGGTTGCCCGCGAAGCGCGGCTGCTGTGTCGTCGCCCGGCCGAGTTGGCCAACCCGCTGGTATTCTTCGCCATTGTCATCGCGTTGTTCCCGTTGGCGGTCGGCCCCGAGATTAAACTGTTGCAAACCTTGTCCCCTGGGCTGGTGTGGGTCGCCGCACTTTTATCCGTCCTGCTCTCGCTGGACGGACTGTTTCGCAGTGATTTCGAAGACGGTTCCCTGGAACAGTGGGTCCTTTCGTCGCACCCCTTGCCACTTCTGGTACTGGCCAAGGTACTGGCACACTGGGCTTTTTCCGGCCTGGCGCTTGTCTTGCTCTCGCCGCTGCTGGCGATGATGCTGGGCCTGCCCACCGAATGCCTGCCGATCCTGCTCCTGAGCCTGCTGCTCGGTACACCGGTCCTCAGTTTGCTGGGGGCGGTGGGCGCGGCGTTGACCGTGGGTTTGAAGCGCGGCGGCCTGTTGCTGGCCTTGTTGATTCTGCCTTTGTATATCCCGGTACTGATCCTGGGCAGCGGTGCGTTGCAAGCCGCGCTCATGGGCATGCCGGCGACCGGTTACCTCTTGTGGCTGGGTAGCCTGACCGCCCTGGCGGTAACCCTGACACCCTTTGCTATAGCGGCCGGCCTGAAGATTAGCGTTGGCGAATAATGAGGTCTGACTGAACGCTATACGTTCAGTCAGTAAAGACCCTACGCTTCTTGTCACGACAAGAAGCAACCGTGATGGAAACAGCAATGAACTGGACCTGGTTTCATAAGCTCGGCTCGCCCAAATTCTTCTATGGCATCAGCGGCAAGCTGCTGCCGTGGTTGAGCATCGCCGCCGTGTTGCTGATCGGCATCGGCCTGGTCTGGGGCCTGGCCTTCGCGCCGCCGGACTATCAGCAAGGCAACAGCTTTCGCATCATCTATATCCACGTTCCCGCCGCGATGCTGGCCCAGTCCTGCTACGTGATGCTGGCGGTGTGCGGCATCGTCGGCCTAGTGTGGAAGATGAAGCTCGCAGACGTCGCGCTGCAATGCGCTGCCCCCATCGGCGCGTGGATGACCGCCGTGGCGCTGGTCACCGGCGCAATCTGGGGCAAGCCGACCTGGGGTTCTTGGTGGGTGTGGGATGCGCGACTAACGTCCATGCTGATTTTGCTGTTCCTGTACTTCGGTCTGATTGCCCTGGGCAACGCGATCAGCAATCGTGACAGCGCCGCCAAGGCCTGCGCGGTGTTGGCGATTGTTGGTGTGATCAATATCCCGATCATCAAATACTCGGTGGAGTGGTGGAACACCCTGCACCAGGGCGCCACCTTCACCCTCACCGAAAAACCGGCGATGCCTATGGAAATGTGGGCGCCGCTGCTGCTGATGGTGCTGGGGTTCTACTGTTTCTTCGGCGCCGTGCTGCTGATGCGCATGCGCCTAGAAGTGCTCAAGCGTGAAGCCCGCACCCATTGGGTCAAGGCCGAAGTGCAAAGCAGCCTGGGAGCGCGTGGATGAGTTTTGCTTCTTTCAGCGAGTTTATCGCCATGGGCCACCACGGCCTGTATGTCTGGACGGCCTATGGCATCTGCCTGGCAGTGCTGGCCCTCAACGTCGCCGCGCCGATCCTGGCCCGCAAGCGTTACCTGCAACAAGAGGCGCGTCGTCTGCGCCGGGAGACCGAAAAGTGAATCCGCTGCGTAGAAAGCGTCTGTTGATCATCCTTGCCATCCTCGCTGGCGTCGGCATTGCCGTGGCCCTGGCGTTGAGCGCTCTGCAGCAGAACATCAACCTGTTCTACACCCCGACCCAGATCGCCAACGGCGAAGCGCCTGTCGATATGCGCATCCGTGCTGGCGGCATGGTGGAGAAGGGCTCCTTGAAGCGTTCCGGCGATTCCCTGGACGTGACCTTCGTGGTCACCGACTTCAGCAAATCTGTGACCATCACCTACCGCGGTATCCTCCCGGACCTGTTCCGCGAAGGCCAGGGCATTGTCGCCCTGGGCAAGCTCAACGCCGACGGCGTGGTGGTGGCCGATGAAGTGCTGGCCAAACACGACGAAAAATACATGCCGCCAGAAGTCACCAAAGCGTTGAAAGACAGCGGCCAGTCCGCGCCAATGCCTGCCAAGGAGGGTTGAGCCATGACGTCCGCACTGTTTATTCCGGAACTGGGTCAGTTGGCGATGATCCTCGCCCTGTGCTTTGCCATCGTCCAGGCGGTGATGCCATTGCTTGGCGCCTGGCGCGGTGACCGCCTGTGGATGAGCCTGGCGCAGCCGGCCGCCTGGGGCCAGTTCGCGTTCCTGCTGTTCGCGTTTGGCTGCCTGACCTACGCCTTCATGACCGACGACTTTTCCGTCGCCTATGTCGCCAATAACTCCAACAGCGCGCTGCCGTGGTACTACAAATTCAGCGCCGTGTGGGGCGCCCACGAAGGTTCGTTGCTGCTGTGGGCGTTGATCCTCGGCGGCTGGACCTTCGCCGTGTCGGTGTTCTCGCGCCAACTGCCGCAAGTGATGCTGGCGCGGGTGCTGGCGGTGATGGGCATGATCAGCATCGGTTTCCTGCTGTTCCTGATCATGACCTCCAACCCCTTCACGCGCATCTTGCCGCAGATCCCGGTGGACGGGCATGACCTCAACCCGCTGCTGCAAGACATCGGCCTGATCGTGCACCCGCCAATGCTTTACATGGGTTACGTGGGTTTCTCCGTGGCCTTCGCCTTCGCCATCGCCGCCTTGCTGGGCGGGCGTCTCGATGCAGCCTGGGCGCGCTGGTCGCGGCCGTGGACCATCGTCGCCTGGGCGTTTCTCGGCATCGGCATCACCCTCGGTTCGTGGTGGGCTTACTACGAACTTGGCTGGGGCGGCTGGTGGTTCTGGGACCCGGTGGAAAACGCCTCCTTCATGCCATGGCTGGTCGGCACGGCATTGATTCACTCGCTGGCCGTTACCGAAAAGCGTGGCGTGTTCAAGAGCTGGACCGTGTTGCTGGCCATCGCGGCGTTTTCCCTCAGCCTGCTCGGCACATTCCTTGTGCGTTCGGGCGTGCTGACGTCGGTGCACGCGTTTGCGTCCGACCCGGAGCGCGGCGTGTTCATCCTGATCTTCCTACTGTTTGTGGTGGGCGGCTCACTCACGCTGTTCGCCCTGCGCGCCCCGGTGGTCAAGAGCCAGGTCGGCTTCAACCTGTGGTCGCGGGAAACGCTGCTGCTGGGTAATAACCTGGTGCTGGTGGTGGCCGCGTCGATGATCCTGCTCGGCACTCTGTATCCGCTGGTGCTGGATGCCCTCAGTGGCGCCAAACTGTCGGTCGGCCCGCCGTACTTCAACGCGCTGTTCATCCCTTTGATGGGCCTGTTGATGGTGGTGATGGCGGTAGGCATGCTGGTGCGCTGGAAAGACACACCGGTGAAATGGCTGGCCGGCATGCTGATGCCAGTGTTGCTCGGCAGCGTGGCCTTGGCGGTGATCGCCGGCTTCGCTTATGGCGACTTCAACTGGGCAGTGCTCGCGACCTTCCTGCTCGCTGCCTGGGTATTGCTGGCCGGCGTGTGCGACATCTTCGACAAGACCCGCCACAAGGGCCTGCTCAAAGGCTTGCCGACGCTGACCCGCAGCTACTGGGGCATGCAGATCGCCCACATCGGTATCGCCGTCTGCGCCCTGGGCGTGGTGCTTTCCAGCCAGAACAGCGCCGAGCGCGACCTGCGCCTGGCGCCCGGTGAGTCGATGGACCTGGCCGGTTACCACTTCATCTTCGAAGGCGCCAAGCACTTTGAAGGCCCGAACTTCACGTCAGACAAAGGCACCGTGCGCGTCGTCCGCAACGGCAAGGAAATCGCCGTGCTGCACCCGGAAAAACGCCTGTACACCGTGCAGAGTTCGATGATGACCGAAGCCGGGATCGACGCCGGTTTCACCCGCGACCTCTATGTGGCACTGGGTGAACCGCTGGGCGAGGGTGCCTGGGCGGTGCGCGTGCATGTGAAACCGTTCGTGCGCTGGATCTGGTTCGGCGGTTTGCTCACCGGTTTCGGTGGTTTGCTCGCCGCGCTGGACCGGCGTTATCGGGTCAAGGTCAAGAGCCGGGTGCGTGAAGCGCTCGGCCTGCAAGGAGCGGCGGTATGAAGCGTTGGTTGATGGTTGTGCCGCTGGCTTTGTTTTTGGTGGTGGCGGTGTTCCTTTACCGTGGCTTGTACCTGGACCCGGCCGAGTTGCCCTCGGCAATGATCGGCAAACCGTTCCCCGCGTTCAGCCTGCCGACGGTGCAGGGCGACAAGACCCTGACCCAGGCCGACCTGCTGGGCAAACCGGCATTGGTCAACGTGTGGGGCACCTGGTGCATCTCGTGCCGCGTCGAACACCCGGTGCTGAACACTCTGGCCGAGAAGGGCGTGGTGATCTACGGCATCAACTACAAGGACGACAACGCAGCGGCCTTGAAGTGGCTGGCCGAGTTCCACAACCCGTACCAGTTGGATATCCGTGATGAAGACGGCAACCTCGGCCTGAACCTTGGCGTGTACGGTGCCCCGGAAACCTTCTTCATCGATGCCAAGGGCGTGATCCGCGACAAATACGTGGGTGTGATCGATGAGGTGGTCTGGCGCGAACAATTGGCCGCCAAGTACCAGGCGCTGGTCGATGAGGCCAAGCCATGAAGCGCTTGTTAGCCGCCGCTGTTCTGGCGCTGGGATTGGCTGGCGTGGCCCACGCCGCCATCGACACCTACGAATTCGCCAACGACGCCGAGCGTGAGCGTTTCCGCGACCTCACCAAGGAACTGCGCTGCCCCAAATGCCAGAACCAGGACATCGCCGATTCCAACGCGCCCATCGCCACCGACCTGCGCAGAGAGATCTTCCGCATGCTGGGGGAGGGCAAGGACGACCAGCAGATCATCGACTTCATGGTCGACCGCTACGGTGATTTCGTGCGCTACAAACCGGCCCTTACCGGCAAGACCGCGTTGCTCTGGTTCGGCCCCGCCGGGCTGTTGCTGGCCGGCGTGGTGGTGATGGCCGTGATCGTGCGCCGCCGCCGCGCCGCGCCTACCGATGGTTCCGACGCGCTGTCCCCTGAAGAGCGTAAACGTCTCGACCACTTGCTGGACACCAAGACTGATGATTGATTTCTGGCTCGCAGCCGGCTTGCTGCTACTGATTGCCCTGAGTTTCCTGTTGATCCCTGTGTTGCGTGGCCGCCGTGCCCAGCGTGAAGAGGACCGCACCGCGCTGAACGTGGCGCTGTATCAGGAACGCGTCGCCGAGCTGCAAGTGCAGCAGGACGAAGGCGTGCTGAATGCCGCGCAACTCGACAGCGGCCGTGCCGAGGCTGCTCGCGAATTGTTGGCTGACACCGAAGGCGTGGAAAAACCTCGCGAATCGCGTTTGGGCAAACCGCTGCCATTTCTGGCGGCCTTTTTGGTGCCTGTCCTGGGCGTTGCGCTGTACCTGCATTATGGCGCGAGCGACAAGGTCGAGCTGACCCGCGAATTCTCCCAGCCGCCGGTGTCCATGGAAGACATGACCCAGCGCCTGGAGCGCGCCGCGGCCGCGCAGCCTGATTCGGCGCAAGGCCTGTATTTCCTCGGTCGCGCCTACATGGCTCAGGAGCGTTCCGCCGATGCCGCGAAAGTCTTCGAACGCACCGTGGCATTGGCCGGGCGCCAGCCGGAACTGCTCGGGCAGTGGGCTCAGGCCCAGTACTTTGCCGACAATAAACAGTGGTCGCCAAAGGTCCAGGCGCTAACTGACGAAGCGTTGAAGCTTGACCCGAAGGAAGTCACCAGCCTTGGCCTGCTGGGTATCGCGGCGTTTGAAGGCCAGCGTTATCAGGAAGCGATCGATTACTGGAACCGTCTGCTGGCGCAACTGCCGCCGGGAGACAATTCCCGTGCGGCGCTGCAGGGCGGCATTGACCGTGCGGCCGAGAAGCTGAAAGAGAGCGGCGGCACCGTCGCCCCTCAAAAATCCGTGATGAAAGTCCGGGTGGACGTGTCCGCCGAGGTGAAGGCCAAGGCGCTGCCAACCGACAGCGTATTCATCTTCGCCCGCGCCGTGAAAGGTCCGCCGGCACCGTTGGCAGCCAAGCGCGTCACCGTCGCCGAACTGCCGATCACCGTCGAACTGGGCGATGCCGACGCGATGATGCCGCAGTTGAAACTGTCGAACTTCCCTGAAGTCCAACTGGTTGCGCGCATATCCCGGGCAGGTCTTCCGACCGCTGGCGAGTGGATCGGCCGCAGCCAACCCCTGGCCAGCAGCACCACTGCGCTGCAGCAGCTGACCATCGACAGTCCGGATAAGTAAACTTGAGGAAACGCCTATGACCGCACTCGCACGCATCACCCTGCTCAGCCTGGTATTGGGCCTGAGCGCTTGCGCGGTCCACCGGCCACCTCCTGCGCCTACCGGCCCGACCATCCCATCGTCGGGCCCGTCTACCCAGCCAGGCACCAAACCTTCCGGTCCGGTGACCCCGCCGCCGAAGCCAGTGCCAACCCAATCGCCAACCTTCGCACCCCCTCCAGGCGCCGCCAGCCACTGGGACGGCAAGATGCAGGTGTATGTGCTGGAAGAGCAGCCCGACACCTTCTACCGCCAGCGCACGTATTACCGCTGGAGCAACGGCTGGAGCCGCTCCATCAGCCCGAACGGGCCGTGGGAAGAGACCGACGTGCAGGGCGTGCCGCCGGGGTTGAGCAAGCACTACGCGCAATGACAACAGGCGACCTTCGGGTCGCCTTTTTTTGATCGTTCCCACGCTCCGCGTGGTAGCGCATCCCGTGACGCTCTGCGTCACCTCGTGCAAGGCTCAAGCCCTACGCCAATTTAGGGACGCAGAGCATCCCAGGCGGCATTCCCACGCAGAGCATGGGAACAATCATTTCAGGCCGTCAGGCCACGGGACACTCCCGATTCAGCGCCTCATCCACCAACAACTGCGCGATCTCGATCATCTGCACCACCGCCAACACCTGTTTACGGCCCGAGCCATCCAAATGCTCGGCGCAGTCGTACGCACAGACAGTCGCCGATTCAAGCAGCTCGCTGGCATTGCTCAGGGCAGCTTCGGTGCTGAGGCCGGGGCGGACGATGAAGATTACGTTGGTGGCGTGTTTTTTTTGGGGGGCATCCGAAGTGGATGGCGCGGGGTTAGGCGTGACTTTTTTCATGACGAAGCTCCTATGAATGAGCACCTCCATCTCGCTACCACACCCGTTCGCTGATTTTGCAGCGCCCGGCGAAGAGAAGCGGCGAGGTTGATCGGACACAACCCGAAATCTGTGTAGGGCAGGTCCTAACGATGGCTCAGCGCTTCCATCTAGTGCGCTACTGTCATAACAACGAAATACCAGATGGCGAACGGGTCGCACTCGGGTAATGTGGCCCCGCCGGCCCACTGACCTGGGACCGGCGACCAGCAAAGAGGGTGTGTTGATGGCAGGCAGGTTGATCTATCTCATCGGACCATCGGGTTCGGGCAAGGACAGCCTGTTGGATGCCGCACGACCGCGTTTGGTCGAGCGCGGTTGCCGCATCGTGCGCCGCGTCATCACCCGTTCGGCGGAAGCGGTGGGCGAGGCCGCGCAAGGTGTTAGCCCGGCGCAATTTGCAGCGCTGGAAACGGCGGGCGCGTTTGCGTTGAGTTGGCAGGCGAATGGGTTGTGCTATGGCATTCCCAGGGAAATCGACGACTGGCTGGCCGCAGGCGAAGACGTACTGGTCAACGGCTCCCGTGCTCACTTGGCGCAAACCCGTGAGCGCTATCCCACCTTGCTGGTGTTGCTGCTGACGGTTGATCAAGCCATATTGCGCCAGCGGTTGGTCGCGCGGGGGCGTGAAGCTCTGGCAGATATCGAAGCGCGCCTGGCGCGCAATGCGCAACTCACTGCCGAACTGATTGCCGGCAATGGCCCAGGGTTGTTCGTGCTGGATAACTCCGGCCCGTTGGAGCATACGGTCGAGCGCTTGCTGTGCTGCCTGGATCATGGCCATTCGGCATGCGCATGACCGAGGTGGCTTGCCAGCGAAGATGTTGCTGATACATCGCTGGTAGTGACCCGACAGCCCGCTCACTACATTCAGGTTTCTATTCCGAATCGGCTAGCCAGTGCCTTTCGTCCCTTGGGCGTCAAGCCGAGTGCCCGGGTATCCAGGTCCTGTGTCACCCATTCCCGGCGGATCACGCTTTGCAGCAATGCCGCACCCAATGCTCCCGCCAAATGCGGACGGCGCATGCTCCAGTCCAGGCAGGCACAGGCAAAACGCCGGCGCTGTGAACGCAGTGCGGCGACATCCACCCCGAGGTCGATCATGGCTTTTTCACCTGTCAGGCTGAGCTGGTAAGTACCCTCGCCAATCAGCCAGCCCGCTGCGATGAAATGGTCATGCAGCTGCACCGCCAGCGTGCCGGCCATGTGGTCGTAACAGGTACGCGCGAACTGCAAGCGGGTGGGGGTGTTCGGCACAAAGGCGTTGGCACTGTGGCGGCTGATGACCATCAACCCTTCGATGGCCTGGGCGATGTGCGGGCCTGTCAGGCTGTAGTAACGGTGGCGCCCCTGGGTGTGCAACATGATCAGGCCCTGGTCCTTGAGCCTGGCCAAGTGGGCGCTGGCGGTGGAGGTACTCACTTCAGCGATCACCGCCATTTCGGCGCTGGTGCGCGCATGGCCGTCCATCAACGCGCAAAGCATTTTCGTACGCGCAGGTTCTGCAATCGCGCCGGCGATTTGCGAGAGGGCGGCGTCAGGGTCGTGGCCGTTCATATTTCGTTCCTGAGCGAATCGTTACCGTGCGGCGTGGCTGATAGTACCGGTTCTTTTAGAACAGGACCTGCCGAATGACACCGCTGCAAGCTGCGACCCATGCTGACCCTTATGATTACTACGCTCGCTTGCGGCGCAATGCCGGCCTGCTGTTCGATACCGACCTCGGGCTGTGGATAGCCAGTTGCGCGAAGACGGTCGAGGCCGTTTTGGCGCATCCTGACTGCTGCGTACGCCCGCTGCATGAGCCGGTTCCGGCCGCGATTGCACAACGAGTGGCGGGCCAGGTATTTGCTCGGCTGATGCGCATGAATGAAGGCGTGGCCCATCGCTGCCCAAGAGCGGTGATGGAGCCTGCGTTGGCCGCTTTGGATGCGCAACGTATAGCCCTCGACGTGGAGCAGCTCAGTGCCGGCGTGAACAATCTGGATGCGTGGATGTTCACCTTGCCGGTATCGGTGGTTGCACGTCTGCTGGGCTTGCCTGATGAGCAGTTGCAGATCGTTGCCGGCCTGACGCGGGACTTCGTGGCCTGCCTGTCGCCGTTGAGCAACGAAGCCCAACTGCGCAACGCCGATGCCGGGGCATCACAGCTGAGGCAGATGTTCAGCGGGGTGCTTGAGCAAACGGTGTTGTTGTCATCTATCCGCGCGGGCGATTGGAAAGACGCCGAGGTGATGTCTGCCAACCTGATTGGGTTGTTGTCGCAGACCTGTGAAGCAACCGCTGGCCTGATTGGTAATTCGCTGGTGTTACTTGCGCGACGACCTGACTTGGTTGAACGGGTTAAGCGTGAGCCCACAGTGGCGATCGCACTGGTGCAAGAAGTGGCGCGCTTCGACTCGCCCGTGCAGAACACGCGGCGATTCGTGGCACGGCGCTGCACGATTGGCCGTTGGGTACTGGAGGCGGGGGACACTGTTTTAGTCCTGTTGGCGTCCGCCAACCGCGACAGCGATGCACATTCGCAGCCCGATAGCTTTGTGCTTGAACGCCCGCAGCGACGGCTGTTCAGTTTTGGCTTGGGGCGCCACCAGTGCCCAGGCCAGACGCTCGCGCTGACTATTGCCGCGCAGGCCATTGTGCAATTGCTGCGTCGTCAGCCGGCCGTGCTCGAGCACGCTTGCCAGCAAGGCTACTGGCCGTCCCTCAATGGCCGTATCCCCAGGTTCAACGCCGCGCCGGTTAGCTCGTAAAGCTGGCTTTCAACATCCCGCAAAAAAACTGCCAGTCAGCCTTACGTATTTTGTGCTTGAGTAAAGATAACTCTAGGGTTATTTTTATTCGGGCCAAGCCAAGGAGGCTGAGGTGCAAAGCAGGTTATTGATCAAGGAACTGCAAGAGGCAGGTTGGGTGTTGGATCGGGTCACGGGCAGTCATCCTATTTTTACCCATCGCTATAACCCGTACACGATTCCAGTACCTCATCCGAAAAAGGACCTGCCGCTGGGCACCGTCACAAGCATCAGGAAACGCGCAGGCTTGTTTCAGTTTTAAGGAGAGCATTCATGCAATACCCAATCTGTATCGAATGGAACGATGACTTCACCGCCACCGGTATCCAGATCCCCGATATTCCAGGTGCATTCACCGCCGGGGACAGTTTTGAAGAGGCCTACAACGCCGCTGTGGAAGTCGCCCACATCCTGTTGCAGGAGATCGCCGCAGAGGGCGGGCCGATACCGATGCCAACGTCGGTGGCCAACTATCACGCGCACGACGACTACGCGGGAATGGGCTGGGGGATGTTGGAGTTGGACATCTCGCCCTATCTGGGCAAGACCGAGAAGGTCAATGTGACCTTGCCCGGTTACGTCATTCAACGCATCGATCGTTATGTGCGTGAGCACAAGGTTAAAAGCCGCTCGTCATTTCTGGCGGATGCGGCGTTGGAGAAGTTAGTGCGTTCATAAAACGAAAATATAGTCGAGCTTTATGGTTTAGTGTGAGGGGTTGTTAGTTTTTTTAGGCCGTATTTTCAGCGTTTCAATTGGTATGAAACCAGTGCTTGTTTGGTGTTTTTTTGTGTGCGATTTTGCTCTGGCATGCACTGCTTACTCAGTCGTAATTCAGGTGCGTAGTATAAGTAATTATGTCAGGCCTTATAAAAGCTAGAGAGCTGCCCATGAAGACGCCAAGTATTTCCACCGTTCCGTACAATGCCAGCGCTTTAGAATTTCACGCTATTAATCCAGGCGCTAACAAACCTTCCTATGCGACGGATAAAGCGGCGAAACATCTTACACGTGGAGGTTATATATGGAGGGGTCGAAATAAAGACAAGAAAGTAGACCTTTCCTATACCTTGGATCCAAAGTTCACCCCTGATCAGAAGCGACGAATCCGGGAGGACATTCACTCTTGGGCAGAGGTGACCAACGTGAACTTTGTAGAAAATACCAAGGGGCTTGATGGTTCCCTCCATATCTCAGCCATACCTGGATACGCCGGCGGCGTCGCGAGCCTGCCCAATGAGTACATGAGGAGCGGCACGGTCAACGTTGGTACTGGCGGAACTGATGGAAAGCTGGAACATGGGACCGTGTTTGACAGTGTGGTTGTCCATGAAATTGGTCATGCTATCGGTCTGGAGCATCCTCACGGAGCGGGACCGCGTTATCGGGAGGACTCAACCGCTTATACCGCCATGAGCTACCACGATGCTTCTTTTGGCGATCATCCTTACAAAGGGAAAAAAATCTCGGCCCCCATGATGCATGATATTGCTGCGGTACAAAAATTGTACGGTGCGAATACCAACACTCGAAAAAACAACACTACCTACGGCTTCAATTCCAATGCCGGTCGAGACTTCTACAGCCTCAACAGCGCTAAAGACAAACCTGTTTTCTGTGTATGGGACGCTGGCGGGGTTGATACCCTGGACTTTTCCGCTTTTCACCAGCAACAGAAAATCAATCTGAATGCCGAATCGTTTTCGGATGTGGGAGGCATGAAGAACAACGTCTCCATCGCAAAAGGTGTGAGGCTGGAAAACGCTGTTGGTGGCTCTGGTAATGACACATTGATCGGAAATCAGGTAGGCAATCGCCTCAAGGGTGGGGCCGGAGCGGACAAGCTTGAGGGCGGCGGCGGGGCGGATATCTTTGCCTATGACAGCGTGGCAGATTCCACGGCTGAGTCCTCTGATTGGATTCTGGATTTTGTCAGTGGCACTGACAGAATCGACATATCCAAACCATTGAGGCGTGCTGCTGTGAAGATTCTGTGGATTGTTGACCAATTCAGTGGCCAGGCTGGCGAGGCAGTATTAAGCCACAATGCCAGCACTGGTCAGGGAAGCCTGGCTCTTGATCTGACAGGTAATGGCAAGTCCGATTTTCTGGTGAAAAGTAATGGAAAAATTCACTACAAGGACCTGATGGTCAACCCCGAGCCATCCACTTCAATTCAGCATGAACCCGATTTGACTACAGTTCCAGAACCTGATCCAAAGCCAAAGCCAGATCCGCCAAGAACGAGAAGAGATGACAAAACAAAAGACGATAGGGGTGGCAAGACGTTCACGTATGATTCTACTTCTAAATCGAACTGTCAAAAAATCAACCGCTTAAAGAACTTCACAAGTGGCAAGGATAAAATTGATTTAACCAAGGTGGTTGAAAAATCGGGTGTTTCGCTGACGCAGGTAGATAAGTTTACAGGGAGAGCTGGTGAGACGGTCATCATGAAATCAAACTGTGATGGCCGGTACTGGGTGGACGTTGACTTGGATGGAGATAAATGCAGTGATTTTATTGTCAATAGCCCTCACGTAATACGGGGTGGAGATATTGTAGGTATGAAGTTGAACCGAAAGTATGATCGGCAGTTATCCGAGCGTACTTGATGTTATTGCAACGAAGCGCACTGATTCAATACTCGGTCGATTTCCAGGGACTGATGCCTCATTAAAGCCGTCCGCCATTTCTGGCAGACGGGCTTTGACAGGTAGTCAGGCGCGTCAGGCAGTCGCCACCGAGGCCTCCCAAGAAGGACCTGCCGCTGGGCACCTTCAGAAGCATCAGGAAACGCGCCGGCCTGTTTGAGTTTTAAGGAGAATATTCATGCAGTAACCAATCTGTATCGAATGGGGCGATGACTTTACCGCCACCGGTATCCAGATCCCCGATATCTCGGGCGCAGTCACCGCCGGGGACAGTTTTGAAGAGGCCTACAACGCCGCTGTGGAAGTCGCCCACATCCTGTTGCAGGAGATCGCCGCAGAGGGCGGGCCGATACCGATGCCAACGTCGGTGGCCAACTATCACGCGCACGACGACTACGCGGGAATGGGCTGGGGATGCTGGAGTTGGACATCTCGCCCTATCTGGGCAAGACCGAGAAGGCCAATGTGACTTTGCCAGGTTATGTCATCCAGCGCATCGACCGGTATGTGCGTGAGCATAAGGTCAAGAGTCGTTCTTCCTTCCTGGCAGATGCTGCGCTTGAGAAGCTGGTGCGGTCCTGCGGAAGGGTTAATGGATGTGTCCTGAGCGCTGGAAAAACGGCGTACTTGAGCAAGCATTGCTTGTTTAGATTTTGTTTTTCTCTTGTAAAAACAACTCGATATCGCCCGGGCATTTGTGTTGTTGAGTGTTTAATTTGCAAATGAATTCTTGGTTGTTTCGCCCCGTATTTCGAGGCGCGCAAGTGTTGCGATTAGAACCAAATCTGCGTTGGTATCAGATTTTTCAACGTGCGAATTTACCTCTGGAGTGGTTGGCCGACGATCCGTTGGCCGGCCCTATTTATTAAAACCAAAGGCGCCGCACAATGAACAATTATGACCTGCGTAGTGTTATTCCTCTTCACAACCTACCAGTATCGGACCTCGGCCCGTTTGGTGCGAGGGCTGGTAACAAGCCGTCTTACGCCACGGACCAGGCAGCCAAACACATCACACGGGACAACCTGCGATTTCATGACCGTAATGGCGACTCGAAGGTCGACGTGAATTACACGGTGGACAACAGTTTCACTAAACCACAGCAGCAACGCGTCCGCCAGGCGGTGCAGTCCTGGCAGGACGTAGCCAATATCAATTTTCGCGAGCAGTCAGGCAACTCGGACGGCACGCTCAATATCCGCAATAACCCTCGCGGTGATCGCGGGGTTGCCACATTTCCCGGTCGCTCCACTTCCAACACATCTGCCACGATCGGCACGCTTAGAGAGAGCGGGTCACCGGCATTGGGCAGTCACTTTTCCGTCACTGCGATCCATGAGGTGGGCCACGCCATCGGCCTGCACCATCCGGGGAACTACAACGGTGGTGGCTCCAATTACCAGAACGGCGCGGTCTACGCCGAGGACACAAAGGCGCGCACGGTGATGAGTTATTGGTCGGAGAAGAATCAGAAGGGGCACGACTTCAAGCGGCAGAACCCCTCTGCGCCGATGATGGACGATATCGCGGCGGCGCAACGCTTGTACGGGGCCAACCACCAAACCCGTAACACCGACACCACCTATGGCTTCAATTCCAATACCGAGCGGGAGGCGATGAGTCTCAATAAGGCCACGGACAAACCCGTGTTCTGTGTCTGGGACGGTGGTGGTGTCGACACGCTGGATTTCTCCGGGTTTTCTCAGGACCAGAACATCAACCTGAATGCCGAATCGTTTTCTGACGTAGGCGGGTTGAAGGGCAGTGTGTCCATTGCCAAGGGCTGCACGATTGAACACGCGATTGGCGGCTCTGGCCGGGACACGATATCGGGGAATGAAGCCGGTAATCGGCTCAAGGGGGGTGGGAAGGGCGACACCCTGAGAGGCGGTGCCGGCGCAGACACCTTTGTCTACGACAAGGCCGGCGACTCCACGCCATCCGACCCTGACATGATCGAGGACTTCACCAGCGGCACCGATAAGATCGACGTTTCGGGCGCCATAAAGGACGCGGGTGTGGGGGCCCTGGTTTTTACTGACCGTTTCACCGGGCGAGCGGGTGAGGCGATGCTCAAGCATGACCCCAGTACGGGCCTCTCAAGCCTGGCTATTGACCTGAAAGGCACGGGCAACGCGGACCTGGTAGTCAAGAGCAAAGGGGAGATCAAGTCAGCCGACGTGCAGGGGGGCGGCGAGACACCTAAAGTCCAGCCTATGCCTATGCCTATGCCTATGCCTATGCCTATGCCTATGCCTACGCCTGCCCCTGCACCCGCCCCGTTGCAGGATAAGACACTGGAAGGCGCCGCCGGCTTGATCCAAATGTTTGCCATCACCCTGTTAGCGTTTTTCTCGCAGTTGATTAAGCCTGATAACGTCGCCGTCCGGCCAGGCATCCGCGGGGAAAAACCAGCCTTGAACCCGTCACTCAAGCGGTGGCGGCCATGGCCTGACGCGAAGCGCTGAGGAACCGCAACAGCGCCAGCAGCGGAAACGCGCTGCCCACCAGCATCACGCCCAGCCAGCCGCCGTGTTCATACACGCTGCTGGCAATCGCCGAGCCGAAGGCGCCGCCGATGAAGATGCTGGTCATGTACAGCGCGTTCAGTCGGCTGCGGCTGTTGGCGTCGAGGGCGTAGATGGCGCGTTGGCCAAGCACCATGTTCATCTGCACGCAGAAGTCCAGGACCACGCCGGTCACGGCCAGGCCGATGACGCTGTACAACGGATGTACGAAGGCTGGCAGGAAGCTCAGCGCGGCCAATAGCATGGCCAGCAACGAAGCACGGTGGGTATGGCCGGCGTCGGCCAGGCGACCTGCGATAGGCGCGGCGATGGCACCCAGGGCACCGACCAAGGCAAACAGCGCGATTTCACTTTGGCTCAGGCCGTGGTTGCGTGCCAGCTCCAGTGGGGCGGCGGTCCAGAACAGGCTGAAGGTGGCGAACATGCAGCCCTGGTAGAACGCCCGTTGGCGCAGTACCGGTTGCTGACGCAGCAAGGTGCCCAAAGAACCCAGCAATTGGCCATAGCTGGCGGAGTGATCCGGCTGACGTTTAGGAATGGTCAGCATCAGCACCACGCTGATAAATGCCATCAACGCGGCCGCCGCCATGAACATTGCGCGCCAGCCAAAGTGATCCGCGACCACGCTGGACACCGGTCGGGCCAGCAGGATACCCAGCAACAGGCCACCCATGATGCTGCCGACTACACGGCCACGGGACTCGGCGGGCGCCAGGTGCGCGGCCAGCGGGATCAGGATCTGCACCGACACCGAACTGAAGCCGATCAGCAGCGACACCAGCAAAAACAGGTTGGGTTGTTCGGTGTACGCTGCCCCCAGCAGGCTGGCGATAGCGAGCACGGTAGTGGCGATCATCAGCTTGCGGTTTTCCAGCAGGTCGCCCAGGGGCACCAGGAAAAACAAGCCAAGGGCGTAGCCGATTTGCGTCAGCGATACGATCAGGCTGGCCATGGCAGGCGTGAGGCCGATGTCCGGCGCGATCAGTTCGATGATCGGTTGCGCGTAGTAGATGTTGGCGACGATGGCGCCGCAGCAAAACGCAAACAGCATCACCATGCTCCGGGTCATGGTGCTTGTAGCGTGGGAAGTAGCGTTCATGGTGTTCTCATAACAGCGAAGGAAGTGGAGCGAGCCTAAAGACAACACCGTAGCCTGGGTAGGCTGGTGGCAGTGATAACACTCATGCTCGGTAATGATGAGTGAATCGTTAACTTTCTGTGTGAAGGGGAATGATACATTCAGAAACAACCGCCGAAACAGGAAATCCATTACGATGAAGATCACGTTGAACAAGATGCTCCTGGCTTCCACGCTGGCCGCCGCTATGGCCGTAGGGCTGGCCCAGGCTGCCGAGGCCCCGCGCGTGGGCGTGCGCGGCGCCATCACCGCCATAGACGGCGATACGATGCACGTCAAGGTCAATAGCGGCGAAGACGTCACGGTGCATTTGACACAGGCCACTCAAGTACGCGCAGTCACCCTGGCCAGGATCGACGAGATCAAGCCTGGCAGTTACATCGGTTCGGCGGCCATGCCCAATGCTGATGGCACGTTGACTGCGCTTGAAGTGCATGTGTTCCCACCGGCCATGGCCGGTACGGGCGACGGGCACCGCGCGTTTGATTTGAAAGAAGGCAGCAGCATGACCAACGGCACCGTTGGCGACTTGGTGGTCAGCAACGGCCGTACCCTGACCGTGAAGTACAAAGGCGGCGAGAAGAAGATCGTGGTGCCGGAGGGGGTGCCGATCGTCAACCTGGAAGCCGGCGATCGCAGCTTGCTCAAGGCGGGGGTGAAGGTGGTGTTGTTTGCGGCGCAGGGGGCGGATGGGACGGTCACTGCCCAGGCCATCTCGGCCGGCAAAGATGGCGTAACACCCCCTATGTAGTTGGCTTTTTCATATAGGCTGGTTCCGACGCAGTTACAGGACTTGTCTGGCAAGGCCGCAGGGGCTGCCTGTCGTAGATTCGACGCATGCACGCTCGCAGGCTGAATCAAGACAGGAACCTCACTATGCGGA
Organism: Pseudomonas sp. EA_15y_Pfl1_P101; assembly: GCF_963970835.1. Taxonomy (NCBI): domain Bacteria; kingdom Pseudomonadati; phylum Pseudomonadota; class Gammaproteobacteria; order Pseudomonadales; family Pseudomonadaceae; genus Pseudomonas; species Pseudomonas sp. EA_15y_Pfl1_P101. The sequence goes on from NZ_CAXAPA010000011.1 coordinate 102,886, forward strand.
TTATCCAGATGTTGATGCTTTGCCTGCTCATACCGGTCATCACAGTCGCCGCTGAAAAACAGCTCGAAACGATCACTCACACGGTTTACGTCGAGCGGATGGCCGCGGCTACCGCATCCGCCTGGCCGAGGCTGGCGACAATGGAGCGCCTGAAAGGCCAGACCGGATTTTATGCCCAAGCGCAGATTCTGGTGTACGACGGCGTTTCGGCCTGGTTGATCGATGCAAACGGTTATCGGGCGATTGCGGCGGGACCTGTACACGCGCTTGGTTTTTCGTCGGATTACAAATCCTTCAAGGAACTGCTGTGGGAAGGGCAACCCACCGTCTATATGGGCCTGGGTCAAACCTTGCCGGAGGTTGAAGCGCGCAACATACTCAACAACCCCGGCGCAGTACCAGCATTGTTTGCACTGGCAACCCATGAAGCCTTTCATTTCTTTGGTCAGGCCGGTTGGCAATTGATTTCGGGCTCGCGCGCCGGGCGCTATCCTCTTCAGGCCCAGCCCAGGCAGTACCGGCAACACGTGATCAACGCCTTACATGCGTCGCTGCAAGGTGATCCCCAGGCGTTGGGCAAGGCGCGCTATTGGCATGACCGTTGGCAGACCGAGTTTGCCCTGGAGGCTCAGGAAATTCGCTACTACGACATTCTCGAAGGCACCGCCGAATACATAGAAGGGCTTGCTCGGACTTTTGCGAGTGTTGCTGCAGATGAGCCTGAGGCCTGGGCGCAAGGCGTGATGGCACGCTTCCCGAGCGCTGCAGCCTTGTCTCTGGATGGCGAAAGCTACGCGTTGGGCGCATTGGCCATTTATATCCTGGACCGTCTGGACGCCAATGGGTGGCAGTCAATCATCGAGGGGCAAACTCCCGTCCAACGTTTGCTGGCGAACGTGAGGCAGAGCGTCGATGTGCCGGATGCAGCGCTGAATCGACGGATCGCCGAGGAGATCAGCGAGCGCAATCGGCACCTGGCGCAGGTCATTGATCCTGTCATTGCACAGTTGAAGCACCCCGACACGGTACGCCTCATGGTCCCCATGAGCGCTGTGGCCGGGTCTATCAGCATGAGCGGCAGCTATCAGGTTGAAGAGGCGCCCGACGAGATGCTCGTGGATTTCTCGGCACAGTTCTCACCATCAAAAGGTCGTGTCACGTTTGATCGTGCCACGGTAGCACTGGCCGTCAGCGAGGCCTGCGGTGAGAAGAGTGGCTTTGTGGTGGTGCCCATCACCGCGAGTGAGTTCCCAAATGGTCCGGCCGGGCGACTGCGGTTGAAGGGGGCTGGGTTTGAAGTCGATGCGCCGTTTCCCAGGAAGGGTACAGGCAGTGAGGGTGTGTGGTGTATCCCTGCATAAAGCAAAAGCCCCTGAAATCAGGGGCTTTTGAACCAGGGCTTATTGACCGGAATATATCTGGTCAAACACCCCACCATCATTAAAGTGAGTCTTCTGCACGGTGCGCCAGTCACCAAAGGTCTTCTCCACCGACAGGAAGTCAACTGTCGGGAAGCGGTCGGTGTATTTGGCCAGCACTTTCGGATCACGTGGGCGCAGGTAGTTGTTCGCCGCGATTTCCTGGCCTTCCGGCGACCACAGGTACTTCAAGTAGTCTTCGGCCGCCACGCGGGTGCCTTTCTTTTCGACCACCTTGTCGACCACCGACACCGGCGGTTCAGCTTCGGCAGAGACGCTTGGGTAGATCACTTCGAACTGATCACGGCCGAATTCACGGGCGATCATTTCAGCTTCGTTCTCGAAGGTCACCAGCACGTCGCCGATCTGGTTGGTCATGAAGGTCGTGGTAGCAGCACGGCCCCCGGTGTCCAGCACAGGCGCCTGTTTGAACAGTTTGCCGACGAAGGCCTTGGCCTTCTCTTCATCACCGCCGTTTTTCAGCACATAACCCCAGGCCGACAGATAGGTGTAGCGGCCGTTACCCGAGGTTTTCGGGTTGGGCACGATCACTTGCACGCCGTCCTTGAGCAGGTCCGGCCAGTCTTTCAGGGCTTTTGGGTTGCCTTTGCGCACGATGAATACAGTGGCGGAGGTGAACGGTGCGCTGTTGTTCGGCAGGCGGGTGACCCAGTTGTCCGGCACCCATTTGCCGTTGTCTGCCAGTGCGTTGATGTCGGTGGCCATGTTCATGGTGATTACGTCAGCCGGCAGGCCGTCGATGACCGAGCGCGCTTGTTTGCTGGAACCGCCGAAGGACATCTGCAGGGTCAGCTTGTCGTTTGGGTGCTCGGCTTCCCAATGTTTCTGAAAGGCGGCGTTGTAGTCCTTGTAGAAATCGCGCATCACGTCGTAGGAGACATTGAGCAGTGTGACCGGGGCAGCCTGTGCGGCGCCCGCCAGGACAAGGCCGGCGGCCAGAAGAGAGGCGCTAACGAGTTTTTTCACTGCTCATTCCTTGTTGTTCGAGAAGGTTGCTGTGTGCGTGAGGGCATTTTGCCAGTGACTATAGCTGGCGTCGCATAGACGTTTAAAGATTAAAACGCACTTTGCTTATTCCACTTTACGAAAAAGATGACTCCCACACCGCGAGCAGAACGCGGCGTTGGGCTCATGGCTGTCTTTCTTGCACACCGGGCAGTCGGTCTGCAGCTGTTCGCCGCGCATGGCACTCGCCAGTTCGGCGGTGAAAATACCCGTGGGCACGGCGATGATCGAATAACCGGTGATCATCACCAGCGACGAAATCACCTGGCCCAGCGGCGTCGTCGGCACGATATCGCCAAAGCCCACGGTGGTCAGCGTCACGATGGCCCAGTAGATACCCTTGGGGATGCTGGTAAAGCCGTGTTCCGGACCTTCGATCACATACATCAAGGTGCCGAATACCGTGACCAGCGTGCACACGCTCACCAGGAACACCACGATCTTCTGCTTGCTGCCGCGCAGCGCCGCCATCAAGTAATTGGCCTGCTTGAGGTACGGGCTGAGCTTGAACACGCGGAAAATCCGCAGCATCCGGATGATGCGGATGATCAGCAGGTACTGCGCGTCGCTGTAATACAGCGCGAGGATGCCGGGCACGATGGCCAGCAGGTCCACCAGCCCATAAAAGCTGAAGGCATAGCGCAAGGGTTTGGGCGAGCAATACAGCCGCAGCCCGTACTCGATCAGGAAGATGAGGGTAAACCCCCACTCGATATAGGCCAGCACGTCAGCGTAGTTCTGGTGGATCTGGTCGATGCTGTCGAGCATCACGATCACCAGGCTGGCGAGTATGACCAGCAGCAGAATGCCGTCAAAAAGCCGCCCGGCCTTGGTGTCACTTTGAAAAATTATGACGTAGAGCCGCTCGCGCCATTCGTTGTTGCTGTCCATAAATCCCGCCTGAAACTGATATTGGGCAAGCCTAGGGTGATTCGAAGGGGCTGTCCATGCGGGGTTTGCGCAGCACGCGACCGCCTGCGCGCACCAGCCAGCAAGCAAGGATGAAGGGCGCGGTCAATGCGGGCAGGTGCAGGGCGGCAAAGCCCGGCGTGAGGAGGATCGCCAGCACGATGCCGAGCAGCGGCAGCCAGGGTTGGCGGCGCACTTGGCTCAGCGCCAGCGCTGCCAGCGCAGGGTTGTAGCTGTGCAGGCCGAGGAGGGCGTTGGCGTGTTCGTCCAGCCAAAGCGCAATCAGCACGCCGACACTGGCGCCAATCAAGGCCCACACGGCGGCGCGGCGGTTGGCCAGCCACAGGCCCAGCGCAATCAGGCCCCCGGCGATGGGTTGGTCCAGCAGCACGATTTGGGCGAGCCCGATAAAAGGTGCCGTGAGGATGTTCAAGGTGTCGGGTTCGCTCAGGGTAAACGTACTCTCCTGGACCGTGCCCAGTAGCAGCCAACCCAGTACCACAAAAGGCGCGGTATATGCGGGCAAGTCATCGGGCTGGCTGGCGCGCTTCAACCATTGCCGGGTCAGGATCGCACTCAAGCCACCGCACGCCAGGATCAACGGCGGCAACAAGGCCGACGAGGCGAGGTCATGGCTGATCAACACGCCCAGCAACACGCCGTTGTAGCTATAAAGGCCGGCCTGGCGCTCAGCCTTGGGATAGCCGCGGCGCTGAGCCGTGAGCAATCCCGCCACACCACCCAGCAACGCCCCGCCGAACAAGGCCGGCGCGCCGATCAGGATGGCCAGCAGGCACAGCAGGCCACACAGCGGCTGGCGCAGCAGGAAGATCTGGCTGAAACCGTTGAGCAGGGCTTCGGCCCAGTCTGGGCAGGTTTGGTTGTGCATTTGGTTAAGTCAGTTAGACCGAGTTGCCCCCTTACAGACGCTAAATCAACATCTCTATACGCAACGAGTTCGTCGACCCCGGCTGCCCAAACGGCACCCCCGCCGTAATCACCAAGGTATCTCCGCGCTGCGCCATGCCCTGCGCCTGGGCAATCTCCAGCGCCGTGGAACACACCTCATCCACTTGGCGCAGCCGATCATTCACCACCGAATGCACGCCCCACGCCACGCTCAACCGCCGCGCCGTGGACAGGTTCGGCGTGAGGTTGAGGATCGGCGCCACCGGCCGTTCCCGCGCCGCGCGCAAGCTGGAGCTGCCGGACTCGCTGTAGTTCACCAGCACCGCCACGGGCAGGATGCTGCTGATGCGGCGGATCGCGCAACTGATGGCGTCCGACACCGTGGCATCCGCCTTGGGCCGGCTGACATCCAGTTGGGTTTGGTAGTCCGGGCCGTTTTCCACTTGGCGGATGATCTTGCTCATCATCTGCACGGCTTCCAGCGGGTACTCGCCGGACGCGGTTTCGGCCGACAGCATTACGGCGTCCGCCCCTTCGGCTACGGCATTGGCGACGTCCGTTACCTCGGCACGGGTCGGCGCCGGGGAGAAGCGCATGGATTCAAGCATCTGTGTGGCCACCACCACCGGTTTACCCAGTTGGCGGCAGGTGCTGATGATGTCTTTCTGGATCTGCGGCACGCTTTCTGCCGGCACCTCCACGCCGAGGTCGCCTCTGGCCACCATGATCGCGTCGCTGAGTTCGGCGATCTCCCGCAGGCGTTGCACGGCGGACGGCTTCTCGATCTTCGCCATCAGAAAGGCCTTGTCGCCGATCAACTCGCGGGCTTCGCGGATGTCTTCCGGGCGTTGCACGAATGACAGCGCCACCCAGTCCACACCCAGCTCCAGGCCGAAGCTCAAATCGCACCGATCCTTGGCGGTCAGTGGGCTGAGCTCCAACAAGGCTTGTGGGACGTTGACGCCTTTACGATCAGACAATTCGCCGCCATTGAGCACCGTGGTGTCGATGGCGTCGGTATGTTTGGTGATCACCCGCAGACGCAGCTTGCCGTCGTCCAGCAGCAGGTCCATGCCCGGTTCCAGCGCCGCGATGATTTCCGGGTGGGGCAGGTTGACCCGGCACTGATCACCCGGCGTCGGGTCCAGGTCCAGGCGCAAGGCCTGGCCGCGCACTAGTTGCACCTTACCCTCGGCAAAACGTCCGACCCGCAGCTTCGGCCCTTGCAGGTCCATGAGGATGCCCAGCGGGTAATTCAACTGGCGTTCGACTTGGCGAATCCACTGGAAGCGCTGGGCGTGGTCGGCGTGATCGCCGTGGCTGAAATTGAGCCGGAAGATATTCACCCCGGCTTCCACCAGCTCGCGGATGTCATCGATACCGTCGGTGGCCGGGCCCAGGGTGGCGAGGATTTTGACCTTCTTGTCAGGCGTCATGGTTGGCAGTCTCAAGAATCAGGATGGCGCGCAAGTCGTTGACGTTGGTGCGCGTCGGCTCAGTGATGATTAAACCGTCGAGGGCGGCGAAGTAGCCGTAGCCATTGTTGTTGTCCAGCTCGTCGCTGGCTGACAGGCCGAGGGCTTCGGCGCGGGCATAGCTGCACGGGGTCATGAGGGCGCCGGCGTTGTCTTCAGAACCGTCAATGCCATCGGTGTCACCCGCCAAGGCGTACACACCGGGCAGGCCTTTGAGGTTGTCGGTAAGACTCAACAGGAATTCCGCGTTGCGCCCGCCACGGCCATTGCCGCGCACGGTGACGGTGGTTTCGCCGCCGGACAGGATAACGCACGGCGCTGCCAGTGGCTGGCCGTGCTGCACGATCTGCCGGGCGATACCGGCGTGCACCTTGGCCACGTCCCGCGCTTCGCCTTCGAGGTCGCCGAGGATCAACGGGCTGAAACAGGCTTGGCGGACTTTCACCGCGACCGCTTCGAGTGATTGCTGCGGGCGTGCGATCAACTGGAAATGGCTGCGGGCGAGTACCGGGTCACCGGGCTTGACGGTTTCCGAGGCTGGGTTCTGCAACCAACTGCGCACCGAGGCCGTGGCGTCGATGTTGTAGCGCTTGAGGATTGCCAGGGCTTGCTGCGACGTGCTGGGGTCACCGACCGTGGGGCCGGAGGCGATCACCGTGGCCTGGTCACCCGGCACATCGGAAATCGCGTAGGTGTAGACCGTCGCGGGCCATGCCGCTTTCGCCAGTCGGCCGCCCTTGATGGCCGAGAGGTGCTTGCGCACGCAGTTCATCTCGCCAATGGTCGCGCCGGATTTGAGCAGGGCTTTGTTGATGGCCTGCTTGTCGGCCAGGGTGATGCCTTCGGCGGGCAGGGCCAGCAACGCCGAGCCGCCGCCGGACAGCAGGAAGATCACGCGGTCGTCTTCGGACAGGTTGCTGATCAATTCAAGCACGCGCTTGGCTACCGCCAGACCGGCCGCATCGGGCACAGGGTGGGCGGCTTCGACCACTTCGATGGTCTTGCACGGCGCGCCGTGACCGTAGCGGGTGACCACCAGGCCGGTGACTTCGCCCTGCCAGCAGTTCTCGACCACGAGGGCCATGGCGGCGGCAGCCTTGCCGGCGCCGATCACGATTACACGGCCGCTGCGGTCGGTGGGCAGGTAGGATTCAAGGACGTGCCGGGGGTGGGCGGCGTCGATAGCTGTGGCGAACAGCTGGCGAAGCAGGTGTTGCGGATCGACCGACATAAGCGGGCTCCCGGGGGATTCTTGTTATTAGAGTTTCAGCAAATTCGAGCATTGGAACGCGATCAAATGTGGGAGCGATGTGGGTTATTTATCGCGAATCGAAAAATTCGCCATATGCTCCAGGCCCTTGACCAGCGCCGAATGGTCCCAGTTACCGCCGCCAATCGCAGCGCAGGTACTGAACACCTGCTGCGTGCCAGCCGTGTTCGGCAGGTTAATCCCCAACTCCTTGGCACCGGCCAGCGCCAGGTTGAGGTCCTTCTGGTGCAGATTGATGCGGAAGCCCGGATCAAAGGTGCCCTTGATCATGCGTTCGCCATGCACTTCAAGGATCTTCGATGACGCAAAGCCACCCATCAGCGCTTCACGCACTTTGGCCGGGTCGGCGCCGTTCTTGGCGGCGAACAGCAGCGCTTCGGCCACCGCCTGGATGTTCAGCGCGACGATGATCTGGTTGGCGACCTTGGCGGTCTGTCCATCGCCATTGCCACCCACCAGGGTGATGTTCTTGCCCATGGCCTGGAACAACGGCAAGGCGCGTTCGAAGGTCTGTGGCTCGCCACCGATCATGATGCTCAGGGTGCCGGCCTTGGCGCCGACTTCACCACCGGACACCGGCGCGTCGAGGTACTGCGCGCCAGTTGCGTTGATCTTGGACGCGAAAGCCTTGGTCGCCGTGGGAGAGATCGAACTCATGTCGATCACCACCTTGTTGGGCGACAGGCCTGCGGCCACGCCGTCGGCGCGGAACAGCACGTCGTCGACCTGCGGGGTATCGGGCACCATCACGATGATGAACTCGGCTTCCTGCGCCACTTGCTGCGGGTTGGCCAGGGCCACGGCGCCGGCGTCGACGAGTGCTTGCGCAGCCTTGCCGTGGTGCTCGGACAGGAACAGTTGGTGACCTGCTTTTTGCAGGTTGGCGGCCATGGGTTGGCCCATGATGCCGGTGCCGATAAATCCGATTTTAGCCATGAGAAAATCCTCTTGTTATTCGATAGGCAGGCCCAGCTCGGTCTGCCAAGCACCAAAGATCTACTGTGGGAGCTGGCTTGCCTGCGATGGCGATCGTTCAGTTACAGACTGATTGCCTGATACGCCGCTATCGCAGGCAAGCCAGCTCCCACATTGTTTAGTTTTGTGTCTGTTAGATGGCGTTGTGGGTCTTCAGCCAACCCAAGCCCGCCTCGGTGGTGGTCAACGGCTTGTACTCACAGCCAACCCACCCCTGGTACCCAATCCGGTCCAAATGTTCGAACACAAAGCGGTAGTTGATCTCCCCAGTCCCCGGCTCATTGCGCCCAGGGTTGTCCGCCAGCTGGATGTGGTTGATCTCACCCAGGTACGCGGCCATGGTGCGGGCCAGGTCGCCTTCCATGATTTGCATGTGGTAGATGTCGTATTGCAGGAACAGGTTGGCGCTGCCCACTTGCTCGCGAATCGACAGGGCCTGCGCCGTGTTGTTCAGGTAGAAACCCGGTATGTCGCGGGTGTTGATCGCTTCCATCACCAGCTTGATGCCCACCGCTTGCAGCTTGTCGGCGGCGTACTTGAGGTTGGCGACAAAGGTTTTTTCCAGGGTTTCATCATCCACGCCTTGTGGCCGAATGCCCGCCAGGCAGTTGATCTGGGTATTGCCCAGCACCTCGGCATAGGCGATGGCCAGCTTGACCCCCGCACGGAACTCCTCGACCCGGTCCGGGTGGCACGCCAGGCCGCGTTCGCCCTTGGCCCAGTCGCCGGCCGGCAGGTTGAACAGCACTTGGGTCAGGTCATGGGCGTCGAGTTGCGCCTTGATTTCAGCGGAGCTGAATTCGTAGGGGAACAGGTACTCGACACCTTCGAAGCCAGCATCGGCGGCCGCTTTGAAGCGAGCAAGGAAGTCCTGTTCGGTAAACAGCATGGACAGGTTGGCGGCGAAACGCGGCATAAGGTTCTCCTTAATCGAGCAGGGAAATGGCAGTCGGCGCATCGTTGCCGACCAGTGCCAGATCTTCGAATTCGTTAACGGCGTTGATCTCGGTGCCCATGGAAATATTGGTCACGCGCTCCAGAATAATCTCAACGATGACCGGGACCTTGAATTCTTCGATCATTTGCTCGGCGCGGCGCAAAGCAGGCGCGATCTGGCTTGGCTCGAACACACGCAGTGCCTTGCAACCCAGGCCTTCGGCGACGGCCACGTGGTCCACGCCATAACCGTTGAGCTGCGGCGCGTTGAGGTTGTCGAAGGACAACTGCACGCAGTAGTCCATTTCAAACCCGCGCTGGGCCTGGCGGATCAGGCCCAGGTAGGAGTTGTTCACTACCACGTGGATGTACGGCAGCTTGAACTGCGCGCCCACGGCTAGTTCTTCGATCATGAACTGGAAGTCGTAGTCGCCGGACAGCGCCACCACTTTGCGCGTCGGGTCAGCCTTGACCACGCCGAGCGCCGCCGGAATGGTCCAGCCCAACGGGCCGGCCTGGCCGCAGTTGATCCAGTGGCGTGGCTTGTACACATGCAGGAATTGCGCGCCGGCAATCTGCGACAGGCCGATGGTGCTCACGTAGCACGTGTCTTTGCCGAACACCTGGTTCATCTCTTCGTACACCCGTTGCGGCTTGACCGGCACGTTGTCGAAGTGGGTCTTTCGGTGCAGGGTGGCTTTGCGCTGCTGGCAGTCATTCAACCAGGCGCTGCGATCCTTGAGCTTGCCGGCGGCTTTCCACTCGCGGGCCACTTCAATGAACATCGTCAGTGCCGAGCCGGCGTCGGAAACGATGCCCAGGTCTGGGGTGAACACGCGGCCAATCTGCGTCGGCTCGATGTCGACGTGAATGAACTTGCGACCCTCGGTGTAGACCTCCACCGAACCGGTGTGGCGGTTGGCCCAACGGTTACCGATGCCCAGCACCACGTCCGACTTGAGCAGCGTCGCGTTGCCATAGCGGTGGGAGGTTTGCAGGCCGACCATGCCGACCATCAGCGGGTGATCGTCCGGGAGGGTGCCCCAGCCCATCAGCGTCGGGATCACAGGGATACCCGTCAACTCAGCAAATTCAACAAGCAGTTCGCTGGCGTCGGCATTGATCACGCCGCCACCGCTGACCAGCAGTGGGCGTTCGGCCTGGTCCAGCAAGGCCAGGGCTTTTTCGACCTGGATGCGGGTTGCCCGTGGCTTGGCCAGTGGCAACGGTTGGTAGGCATCGATATCGAATTCGATCTCAGCCATCTGCACGTCGAACGGCAGGTCGATCAGCACCGGGCCTGGGCGGCCGGAGCGCATTTCGTAGAAGGCTTTCTGGAACGCGTAGGGCACTTGGCCGGGCTCCATCACCATGGTCGCCCATTTGGTCACAGGCTTGACGATGCTGGTGATGTCGACGGCCTGGAAATCTTCCTTGTGCATACGGGCGCGGGGTGCTTGGCCGGTGATGCACAGGATCGGGATCGAGTCAGCCCAGGCGCTGTAGAGGCCGGTGACCATGTCGGTGCCCGCCGGGCCCGAGGTGCCGATGCACACGCCGATATTGCCGGCCTTGGTGCGGGTGTACCCCTCCGCCATGTGCGAGGCGCCTTCAACGTGGCGAGCAAGGACGTGATCGATGCCACCCACCTTCTGCAAGGCCGAGTACAGCGGATTGATCGCGGCGCCTGGGATGCCGAAGGCGGTGTCCACGCCTTCACGGCGCATCACCAGGACGGCGGCTTCGATTGCTCTCATTTTGCTCATTGTTTTGGTGCCTCTTGCGTTTTGTAATTGTATACAAGTTGTTTCTGATTGAAGTGTATTCACGGCCGCCTGCGCAGGTCAATGCATTTTATTTTCTGGCCTGCCTGTGCGTCGGATAGCCTTAAGAGCGAGTTTTATCGACGAATGGCGAATTTGTTTGAAAATATTGTATACATAAAATCATATCATTGTGTTCTATTTGTTTGGTCGAGCATCTGATCTCTCAGACCTCCACCGCTTTCCCAATAACAAAAGAAGGACGGCACCATGAGCGCTTTAACCTTGAAACTCGCCACCCAACTGGCCAGCCAGGCCCTCAGCGCAGGGCGCACGATTGTGGCGGCGCCCCTGACCATCGCAGTACTCGACAGCGGCGGCCATCTGGTCACTTTGCAACGCGAAGACGGCGCCAGCCTGCTGCGCCCGCAGATCGCCATCGGCAAAGCCTGGGGCGCGATTGCCCTGGGCAAGGGCTCACGGCTGCTGGCGCTGGATGCGCAACAACGGCCAGCGTTTATCGCGGCATTGAACAGCCTGGGGCAAGGCAGCGTGGTGCCGGCGCCGGGGGGGGTGTTGATTCGAAGTCATGAAGGCATAGTGCTGGGGGCGATCGGGATCAGCGGGGATACATCGGATATTGATGAGCAGTGTGCGATTACGGCGATTGAGGGGGTGGGTTTGATGGCGGATGCGGGGGTGTCGGCTTGATTTGAGGTGAATGAAAGGTCCCCTTCGCGAGCAAGCCCGCTCCCACATTTCGACCGTTTTTCAGCATGAGAATGCGGTCGAAATGTGGGAGCGGGCTTGCTCGCGAAGGGCAGCACCTCGGTCTCTGCTCTAAACCCAAATCGCATCCCACAACGGATAGTCGCCAATCCGCGTCACCAGCCCGGCTCGCAATGGATTGGCCACCACATACCTGGCCATTTTCACCAAGTCATCTTCCTTGCGCAGCGCGCGATCATGAAAGCTGGTTTGCCAAAGCCGACCTTTGCGCCCGGTAGCCCCGTTTACGCTTCGAGTGCTTTTGGATTTCACTTGGCACATCAGATCCCCCAGTGAGCCTTTTTGTAGTTCGAGCAGCCAGTGGAAATGGTCGGGCATCACCACCCAGGCTAGTGAGTTTGCTAATCCTTGATACTGGGCAAGCCTGAATTGCCAGACCACCAAACGGCCCAGATGAAAGTCACTGAATATCGGCACACGTTCGTGGGTATTGGTGGTAATCAGGTAGATGCGGTTGGGTTCGCTGAAGCGCCCAATGCGCAGGCGGTGTGATGTGGCTAGATCAGGCATTCCTTGGCCTCTCTTCAGTGGGGTTCTGAGAGGCTAGATCTAGGTGGCTGATGCTGAATGGTAGGCTTTTGGCAGGATGTGTCTGGGAGGGCGCTTTCGCGAGCAAGCCCGCTCCCACATTGGATCTTGGGTGTTTATACAACTTGTGTCTGACGCTAAATCCAAGTGGGAGCGGGCTTGCTCGCGAATGGCACAGGCACCCCGGTCTCTCAGTCCAACTCACACCCCTTCAGCACCAACCGAATAATCGTCAACGCCGCCGCCTCATAATCGGCCTCATCCAACTTGGCCTTCCCGGTCACCGCCGAGATCTGCCAGTCAAAATCCGCATACGTCTGCGTCGCCGCCCAGATGCTGAACATCAAGTGATGGGGGTCGATCGCCGCGATCAGGCCACGATCCACCCAGCTCTGGAGGCACGCGATATTGTGCTTGGCCTGGGCGTTGAGCTGTTCGACCTGATCAGCGCTCAAGTGCGGCGCGCCGTGCATGATTTCGCTGGCGAAGACCTTCGAGGCAAATGGCAGGTCGCGGGAAATGCGGATCTTCGAACGGATGTAGTTGCTCAGCACCACCGAAGGCTCGCCTTCCGGATTGAACGGCGTGGAAGCCGCCAGGATCGGCTCGATAATGCTTTCGAGCACCTCGCGGTAGAGGTTGTCCTTGGACTTGAAGTAGTAATACACGTTGGGCTTGGGCAGCCCGGCCTTGGCGGCGATGTCGCTGGTTTTGGTCGCGGCGAAGCCTTTGTCGGCAAACTCCTCGCTGGCCGCCCGCAGGATCTTTTCTTTGTTGCGCTCGCGAATGGTGCTCATAAACCAGAGGTTTCCTTGCCAGTACAGGCGGTTGCGCATGGTAGCACCGGCCATCCGCGAGCCTCAACAATGTGCCTGCAACGCTTTGCGCCGCGTTATGCTTGCGCCATCTCACTCTTACGGAAGTCCGATTCATGGCAGGAAGCAGCTTGTTGGTGTTGATCGACGATATCGCCGCCGTGCTCGATGACGTTGCCCTGATGACAAAAATGGCGGCGAAGAAGACTGCAGGCGTGCTGGGTGACGACCTGGCACTCAACGCCCAGCAGGTCTCCGGGGTGCGGGCCGAGCGGGAAATCCCCGTGGTGTGGGCGGTGGCCAAGGGCTCGTTTATCAATAAATTGATCCTAGTGCCCACCGCACTGTTGATCAGCGCATTTGCGCCTTGGGCGGTGACGCCTTTGTTGATGCTTGGCGGTGCCTACCTGTGTTTCGAAGGCTTTGAGAAGCTCGCGCACAAGTTCCTGCACAGCAAGGATGAAGATCAAGCTGAACACGCCCAGTTGGTCGAAGCTGTTGGCGACCCGGCGACCGACCTGGTGGCCTTTGAAAAGGACAAGATCAAGGGCGCAATCCGCACCGACTTCATCCTCTCCGCCGAAATCATCGCCATCACCCTTGGCACCGTGGCAGACGCCCCACTGATGCAGCAGGTGGTTGTGATGTCGGGCATTGCCATCGTCATGACGGTGGGTGTCTACGGGCTGGTGGCCGGCATCGTCAAGCTGGATGACCTGGGCCTGTGGCTCACCCAGAAACCTGGCCAGGTGGCGCGCAGTATCGGTGGTGCCATCCTGCGCGCAGCGCCTTACATAATGAAGAGCCTGTCGGTTATCGGCACGGCAGCAATGTTCCTGGTCGGCGGTGGGATTCTCACCCATGGTGTACCCGTGGTGCATCACTGGATCGAGACGGTCAGCCAGGGGACAGGTAGCGTGGCATGGTGGGTGCCGACGCTGCTGAATGGCGTGGCGGGGATGGTTGCGGGGGCGGTGGTGCTGGCGGTGGTCAGCGTAGTGGGTAAGCGCTGGAAAACCGCGAAGGCATGATCCAATAGCCATAAAAAAGGCCATTCAATCGAATGGCCTTTTTTTATGGCGCTAATTACTCCGCAATCTGCAGCTTGCGCGATTCCGTATAGATGTACCGCACCTTCTCATACTCAAACGGGGAGTTCATCTGACCGTACCGGAAGCTGGTCTGATGACGCCTGTCCACTGCACGCAGTGCCCAGAGTTCCGGATGGTTGGAGCTGACTTCAGCCACATTGAGGAAGTTGATCTGGGTTTCGGCGGTGTAGTCGACCAGCAAACCACCGGTGTCGCGCAGGTTTGACGGGCCGAAGACCGGCAGTACCAGGTACGCGCCGCCAGGCACGCCGTAGAAGCCCAGGGTCTGGCCGAAGTCTTCGCTCTGGCGCGGCAGGCCCATGGCGGTAGCAGGGTCCCACAGGCCGGCGATGCCAATGGTGGTGTTGACCAGGAGGCGCCCGGTGGTCTCCAGGGAGCGGTGGCCCTTGAGCTGCAGCAGGCTGTTCAACAGGTTCGGCACGTCGCCCAGGTTGTTGAAGAAGTTGCTCACGCCGGTGCGCAGGAAACTTGGGGTGACGTAGCGGTAACCGTCGACCACCGGCAGGAATACCCATTGGTCGAAGCGATAGTTGAAGTGGTACACGCGACGGTTCCACGCTTCCAGCGGGTCGTAGACGTTGAGCGCGGTGAGCGTTGAACGCTCGAATTCACGCTGGTCCAAGCCGGGGTTGAACTTGAGCTTGGTCAGCGGCTCCTTGAAGCCGTCTGAGCCAACCACGGTGGGTTCGTGAGCCTTGCTGTTGTCGGCATTGGCCACGCCTGCGCACATCAAGGCGGCAAGCAGCAGAAGATATTTAGCCACGGAAGAACTCCAGCATGGCGTCGGCGTTGACGCGGTAATTGAGGTTGCCGCAATGGCCGCCCAGCGGGTAGACGGTCAAGCGATCGCCGAAGGTTTCGCGCAGGAAACCGAGGTCGCCAGGGCCGAGGATCACGTCGTCGGCGTTGTGCATGACGGCGATCTTCGGGTTGGTGTGCAGGTAGTCCTTGAGGGCGTACAGGCTGACCTGGTCGACCAGTTGCAACAGGCTGCCGCCGTCCGAGCGCGCGCGCCACATCGGGATGACTTGTTCTGTGAGGTAGCAATCGAAGTCGCATTGCAGCGCACGCTTGAGGAACGGCGTGAGGCTGGTGCCTTCGGTGATCGGGTATTTCGGCGGGATGATCAGGCCGCGGCGGTTGATCAGGTCCGAGGTAAAGGCAATGTCGGCCGCCGAGAAGCGGAACGAGGTGCCGATCAGCATGGCCATCTGTTCGTTGGTCAGGTGCTGCTTGGAGTTCTGGAAGTCGTAGAGCAGGGCGTCATTCAGATCGATGTAGCCCTTTTGCTGGAAGTAGCGGGTCAGCTTGTTCAGCACCAACTCATAGAAAGTGGTGGAGTTGTTGATGCCCTTGACCTCGGTCTGTACCAGCTTGTCGAGGTTGGTGATCGACGTGTAGAGGTTGACCGGCGGGTTCAACAGCAAGACTTTCTTGAAGTTGAAGCTGCGGCGTGTCTCGTCGAGTTTGCTGACAAACGCCGCATCCAGTGCGCCGAGGCTGTAGCCGGTGAGGTAAAAGTCGGTGACCGGCAGCGAAGCGTTTTGTGCCCGTACGGCCTGCATCACCCGGTACATATCTTCGGCGTCTTCCTGGGTGATCCCCGGCGTGGCGAAGCGCGAGGCGGCGCTGATGAAGTCGAAGCTGGTCGGCGACGACAGTTGCACCACGTGGTAGCCGGCTTGGTAATACAGTTTTTTCAGGTATTCGTTGATGCTGCTGTCAAAACGCGCACCGGTGCCCGCGATCAGAAAGATCAACGGCGCGGCGCGATCCTGCTTGGCGATGCGGTAGGTGAGTTTCTTCACCGCCCAGAAGTTGTCCGGCAGGCTGAATTCGCGCTCGGGGCGCATGTTCAGGGTGTAGTCGGACTGGTTGATCTCGTCATCGCTCGGCAATTTCGGCCGAAGGTCAGGCGGGGTAGTGGCGATGGTCGCCTCGAACGGATTCGTCAAAGGATAGCCATAGGTGGCCTGGTCGATGTCGACGGCCAGTGCTGACGCACTCAAAAAAAGGCTGCCCAGCAAGGCAGCACAGCGCAAGGAACGGAGCATGACTTAATCCCTAGGAGGAAACGTGCTTAATAAAGTTCGCAGGCTATGACCACCGCTTTGCAACCGAAGTGCCAGCTCTCGGCACGAAAAGTCGGAAAATAACGTCGGAATCGGGGTAATAGTAGCGAGAAGATACACTTTGCCGCCCATTGGTGAACAGTTATCTGCGCGTATACCTTGCTAACGGCCGTCGGAGCATTAAGCTGAGCGCCGTTTTTGCCTATCGGAGTACCTCATGTCCCGTCGTTTGCCGCTGATTTTGCTGCTTATTGCCTTGCCGTTATGGCTGGCCGCCAGTTATGGCGCGCGTTACGGCTTTATGGAAGATGGCCGGTGGGTTGGCATTTGCGCCGATGAGGCCAGCCGCTGGGAGTGTCAGCTGCGTTCGAACCTGGGGTTGATGATTCACTTCAAGGTACTCGGCTGGGCGGCGTTGGTTACGTCGGTCCTGGCGTTTTTCGTGCCGGGTCGTGCGGGATGGGGGTTGGCAGTGCTGGGGATGGTGTTCGGGTTGCCGGCGCTGGCGTTGTACAACACGGCTTTTGCGGTGTTTGCGGTGGTGATTGCGGGGTTGCGTTTGGTCAGGAAGCCTCGTGCTGGTTGATAGAGCCTCTTCGACTTGCTCGCGAAAGCGCCGTTAAGCCTTACGCACCCGCAAGCAACGCCACAAAGCCACAACCATGAGCAGGCTGACCACCGCCCAACCCCAAGCCTGCTGGTTCAACAACCCTTCACGGTACAACTGCGGCGCAATGCCGGCACCGATGATAAAAGCCAGCAGCGCGATCTCCCGACGCGGCCCCGTCACCGGACGTACCAGGTACACCAGAGCAGGCAGCACCAGCGCCGCACTCGGGAAGCTGCGATAACGCGGGTCAAACACCAACGCCAACATCATCACTGCGCCGGCAAACCCGGCAATCGCCACCAGCCAGCCTGCACGCTGCTCCAGCCAGTTGAACGCCCGTTCACGCCAGCCTTCGCGCGCGCTCAAAGCCAGTGCGGCGTGAGCCAGCACCAACAGGTTCAACACCATCAGCAAACCTGCCCACACCCATTCATCACTGAAGCGTGCGGTCACCCGGCTCAGCTCAGCCCAGGTGCCGATGGAGCAGGCGGCGACTGCACCCAGCAGCGGCAGGGCAATGGCGGCGCGCGTGCTGCGTACACGCCCACCCAGCGCCAAGGTGCCCAGCAGGATAACCCCACCCACTCCCAGCCACAGTGACCAGTACGGCACATTGGTCACCGGCCCGGCGAGGATACCCTTGTCCTGGCGATCAGCATCGAACAGGCCCCAGTAACCACCCACGGCGCCTTCGCTGGCGCGCTTCCAGGGCTGGTCAAACGCTTCGATCAGGTTGTAACGCCAGCCATTGGCCTCAGCCATGGCCACAAAGCCGCGCATGAACTTGGCTTCGTTGACCCGGCTTGGCACCGCGGTTTCGCGCTGGCGGCCTTCACTGGGCCAGCCGGTCTCGCCGATCAGGATGTCCTTGGGCGCAAACTTGTTGCCAAAGGTCTGGCGCACATCGCCCACGTGCTTGAGGGCCTGGTCGATGCCGGACGGGTCATCTTCCCAGTACGGCAACAGGTGAATGGTCAGGAAATCCACCGCCGGAGCTATTTCTGGGTGTTGCAGCCAGAACTCCCACACATCCGCATACGTCACCGGCTGCTTGATTTGGCTTTTGACTTTATGGATCAGCTTTACCAGTTGCGTGGCGGTGACTTCCTTGCGCAGCAGGGCTTCGTTGCCGACGATCACCGACGTCACGACATCAGGGCTGGCGTTGGCCGAGGCGATCAACTGGTCGATTTCCTTTTCGGTCGCCACCGGATCGCTGCTGACCCAGGCGCCGGCCATCACCTTCAGCCCATGCTTGCGCGCCATGTCCGGCAAGGCTTCCAGGCCGGTCATGGAGTAGGTGCGAATGCATTCAAAGCGGGTGGCCAGCAGGGCCAGGTCGGCGTCCATGCGTTCCGGGCGCAGTTTGAACGGCTGGTCAAACGGCGATTGGTCTTTGTCGAACGGCGTGTACGACGCGCACTGCATCTTGTGCGTAGCACTGGCGACATCGGGTAACACCACGGGCCGGCCGAGGCCATACCAGTAACCGATCAGGGCCAACAGGCCGAGGAGCAAGGCGAAGAAATAGGTTAGGGCAGGGAAGCGGGCATTCGCGGGCATGGTCGGCTTATCTGGAAGAGCAAAGGCGCGCATCTTACCCGGATTTGGCGCGTGCCAGTGGGGCAGCACAATTTTGACATGCAAAGTTCGGGCGGGATTTTGGCGTCAAGCTCTACAAGCCGTCCTGCTGGCGATGTGATGTCGTTTCCTGCTAGTACAAGGTCGCTGACAGAGCAGGTTCCAAGTCCAGTCAGGTCGATGATCGAAGGGTCAGCACTCCACTGACGGCGCAGCAGCCGGATCGATGCGCATGAAGGGGGTGCGGTGCACCACAGAACAACAGGTTGACGTCGCTCGGCATCCGCTGGGCGCAGCACTTTCGGGGAAGCACAATGAAGATGCGACGACTCTTGGGCGCAGCTGCCACTTTGGCAGTTGCGATGAGCTGCACACTGGCCAGCGCCGACAGCAAAACCCTGAGCATAGGCTACGTAGATGGCTGGTCGGACAGCGTTGCCACCACCCACGTGGCGGCAGAGGTGATCAAGCAAAAGCTCGGCTATGACGTGAAACTGCAAGCGGTCGCCACCGGGATCATGTGGCAGGCTGTTGCCACCGGTAAGCTCGACGCCATGCTTTCTGCCTGGCTACCGGTCACCCACGGTGAGTATTGGGCCAAGAACAAGGACAAGGTGGTCGACTACGGCCCCAACTTCAAGGACGCTAAGATCGGCTTGATCGTGCCGGAGTACGTCAAGGCCAAGTCCATCGAAGACCTCAAGACTGACACCACCTTCAACAACAAAATCGTCGGCATTGACGCAGGTTCAGGTGTGATGCTCAAGACCGACGAAGCCATCAAGCAATATGGCCTCGACTATAAGCTACAAGCCAGTTCGGGCGCGGCGATGATCGCCGAGTTGGCCCGTGCCGAAGACAAGCAGGAATCCATTGTGGTTACCGGTTGGGTGCCACACTGGATGTTCGCCAAGTGGAAACTGCGTTTCCTGGACGATCCAAAAGGGATTTATGGTGCTGCTGAAACAGTCAACAGTATCGGTAGCAAGGGCCTGGAGAAGAAAGCGCCGGAAGTCGCAGCCTTCCTGAAGAAATTCCAGTGGGCTTCCAAGGACGAAATCGGCGAAGTCATGCTGGCAATACAAGACGGTGCCAAGCCTGATGCGGCGGCTAAGGATTGGGTCGCCAAGCACCCGGAGCGTGTCGCCGAGTGGGTTGGTAAATAAAACCTGACGTGTCTAGATAGCACCTTGCAGGCCCGTCTGGCGTTGTCGTCAGGCGGGCTTTGTCGTTTCTGGGCCAAAGCCTGTCAATTCAGTCAGTGCAAAACTGGCGATAACCCTCATGTCGTTCTAATACTAAGGTCGTCTGGAACCCTTTGTGCAGCCGCATACAGTGGATACGTTCCAATAATAAAAAAGCTGTGCTGCGAGGATAAAAACAATGAACGACAGCATTTACCTCTCGATTCAAAACAGCCCGCGTTTCAAGGAGCTGGTGAGAAAAAGGGAACGGTTCGCCTGGATTCTCTCGGCGATCATGCTAGGGCTTTACTCCGGTTTCATCCTGTTGATCGCCTACGGGCCACACGTGCTGGGGGCAAAGCTCAGCCCCGGCTCGTCGATTACCTGGGGCATTCCCTTGGGTGTCGGGCTGATTGTGTCGGCTTTTGTCCTGACCGGCATCTATGTGCGGCGGGCCAATGGCGAGTTTGACGACCTGAACAATGCGATTCTCAAGGAGGCTGCGCAATGATCCGGCGTCTACTGGCAGTATTCGGCGCTTCGCTCTTTGCTCCGGCCGTTTGGGCGGCGGAGGCATTGACCGGTGAAGTGCAAAAGCAACCGCTGAACATCTCCGCCATCGTGATGTTTGTCGCGTTTGTCGGTGCCACCTTGTGCATCACCTACTGGGCGTCCAAACGTAACAATTCGGCAGCCGACTACTACGCGGCTGGCGGTAAGATTACCGGTTTCCAAAACGGCCTGGCGATTGCCGGTGACTATATGTCGGCGGCGTCCTTCCTGGGGATTTCCGCGCTGGTCTATACCTCCGGTTATGACGGCCTCATCTACTCGATCGGCTTCCTGGTGGGCTGGCCGATCATTCTGTTCCTGATCGCCGAGCGCCTGCGTAACCTTGGCAAGTACACCTTTGCCGACGTGGCGTCCTACCGCCTCGGGCAAGCCCAGATCCGCAGCCTGTCGGCGTGTGGCTCCCTGGTAGTGGTGGCGTTCTACCTGATCGCGCAGATGGTTGGCGCGGGCAAGTTGATCCAACTGCTGTTTGGCCTGGACTACCACGTAGCGGTCATCCTGGTGGGTATCTTGATGTGCATGTACGTGCTGTTCGGCGGCATGCTGGCGACCACTTGGGTGCAGATCATCAAGGCAGTGCTGTTGCTGTCCGGTGCCTCGTTCATGGCGCTGATGGTGATGAAGCACGTCAACTTCGACTTCAACGCCCTGTTCTCCGAGGCGATCAAGGTTCACCCTAAAGGTGAAGCGATCATGAGCCCCGGCGGCCTGGTCAAAGACCCGATTTCGGCATTCTCCCTGGGCCTGGCACTGATGTTCGGTACCGCTGGTCTGCCGCACATCCTGATGCGCTTCTTCACCGTAAGCGACGCCAAGGAAGCGCGTAAGAGCGTGCTGTATGCCACCGGCTTCATTGGCTACTTCTACATCCTGACCTTTATCATCGGCTTTGGCGCGATCCTGCTGGTCAGCACCAACCCGGCGTTCAAAGACGCGGCAGGCGCCTTGTTGGGTGGTAACAACATGGCGGCGGTGCACCTGGCCAATGCGGTGGGTGGCAGTATCTTCCTGGGCTTCATCTCGGCCGTGGCGTTCGCCACCATCCTAGCGGTGGTTGCCGGTTTGACCCTGGCCGGTGCTTCGGCGGTGTCCCATGACCTGTACGCCAGCGTGATCAAGAAAGGCAAGACCAACGACAAGGATGAGATTCGCGTATCGAAGATCACCACCATCGCCTTGGGCGTTTTGGCTATCGGCCTGGGTATCCTGTTCGAAAGCCAGAACATTGCGTTCATGGTCGGCCTGGCGTTCTCCATTGCGGCCAGCTGTAACTTCCCGGTGTTGCTGCTTTCCATGTACTGGAAAAACCTCACCACCCGTGGCGCGATGATTGGCGGCTGGCTGGGCTTGATCAGTGCCGTTGGTCTGATGGTGCTGGGCCCGACCATCTGGGTCTCGATCCTGCATCATGAAAAAGCCATCTTCCCGTACGAGTATCCGGCGCTGTTCTCGATGATCATTGCGTTCGTCGGCATCTGGTTCTTCTCCATCACCGACAAGTCGGCGGCGGCAGAGAAAGAGCGTGCGCTGTACTTCCCGCAGTTTGTGCGTTCGCAAACTGGCCTGGGGGCGAGTGGGGCAGTACAGCACTGAAGCAGCTTTAAGCTACAAGTTAAAAGCAGTGCTGTGTAGAGAAATACCCCTGTAGAGATGCAGGGGTATTTTTTTGCTTGCAGCTTGCAGCTCACTAAATTCCAGCCAAAAAAAACGGCCTCATTAAGAGGCCGTTTTATTTGGCTGGAATTTAGTGCCGATCTTCCAGCTTGGTGATGTCACGCGACTCGTAGCCGGTGTACAGCTGGCGCGGGCGGCCAATCTTGTACGGGCTGGAGAGCATTTCTTTCCAGTGGGAGATCCAGCCCACGGTCCGCGCCAGGGCGAAGATCACGGTGAACATGCTGGTTGGAATGCCGATCGCCTTGAGGATGATCCCCGAGTAGAAGTCGACGTTCGGGTACAGCGAGCGTTCGATGAAGTAGGGGTCGGTCAGGGCGATCTCTTCCAGGCGCATGGCCAGTTCGAGTTGCGGATCGTTCTTGATGCCCAGTTCCTTCAACACTTCGTCGCAGGTCTGTTTCATGACGGTGGCGCGCGGGTCGCGGTTCTTGTAGACCCGGTGACCGAAGCCCATCAGCTTGAACGGGTCGTTCTTGTCCTTGGCCTTGGCGATGAATGTGTCGATGTTCGAGACGTCGCCGATTTCATCGAGCATGGCCAACACGGCTTCGTTCGCACCGCCGTGGGCAGGGCCCCACAGTGCGGCGATACCGGCGGCGATACAGGCGAACGGGTTGGCACCCGAAGAACCTGCCAGACGTACGGTAGAAGTCGAGGCGTTCTGTTCGTGGTCGGCGTGAAGGATAAAAATCTTGTCCATCGCGGCGGCCAGCACCGGGCTGATCGGTTTGATCTCGCACGGGGTGTTGAACATCATGTGCAGGAAGTTTTCCGCGTACGTCAGGTCGTTGCGCGGGTACATCATGGGTTGGCCCATGGAGTACTTATAAACCATTGCGGCCAGGGTCGGCATCTTGGCAACCAGGCGGATCGCGGAGATTTCGCGATGCTGCGGGTTATTGATGTCGAGGGAGTCATGATAGAAGGCCGACAGGGCGCCGACCACGCCGCACATGACGGCCATCGGGTGGGCGTCGCGACGGAAGCCGTTGAAGAAGGTCTTCAACTGCTCGTGAACCATCGTGTGGTTCTTCACGGTGCTGACGAACTGGGCTTTTTGCTCGGCTGTTGGCAATTCGCCATTTAGCAGCAGGTAGCAGGTTTCCAGGTAGTCCGACTGCTCAGCCAGTTGTTCGATCGGGTAGCCGCGGTGAAGCAGAATGCCATTATCGCCGTCGATATAGGTGATCTTCGACTCGCATGAGGCGGTCGACATGAAGCCAGGGTCGAAAGTGAAACGGCCCGTGGCTGTCAGGCCCCGTACGTCGATAACATCGGGACCAACGGTGCCGGTTAAAATGGGCAGCTCGACGGGGGCTGCGCCCTCGATGATCAACTGCGCTTTTTTGTCAGCCATGTGGCCTCCTATTTATGCTTCAAATCATCAGACAGACCCCCCACGCAGGGCCCGCACCACTATAGTGAGATAAATTCAGATGTCAATTTGCCTAAAGTCTTGCCCCAGAAGGCTTTAAGCGTACTTTTTCCTCGAAATTGACTGCCGTTTACGCCTTTTATCCCGTCAGCGCAATCCGCTATTAGGGTGAGGTGAGCGCGTTGTCATTAGTAACCTAACTGTCTATACTCGGCCACCGACCGCCAAGGGCTTTTGGGCTTGCTTTCATTGGGGGTCGCACTCCCTGGGTGGTGCTTACCTGACCAGTGCACTCCCCGACAACTTTGCCCTGATTGTTAGGGGCTCTTAAGTGTGAAAAAAGCCGTGAATAGCCAACGACCTGTAAACCTAGACCTAAGGACCATCAAACTCCCCATCACCGGCGTTACGTCGTTCCTGCACCGTGTTTCCGGCATCATCCTGTTCCTGGGCTTGGGCATCATGCTTTATGCATTGAGCAAATCCCTGGGTTCCGAGGAAGGTTACGCCGAGGTGAAGGCATGCTTGACCAGCCCGCTGGCCAAGTTCGTAGCATGGGGCCTCTTGTCCGCTCTGCTGTATCACCTGGTAGCCGGTGTGCGCCACTTGATCATGGACATGGGCATCGGTGAGACGCTGGAAGGCGGCCGCCTGGGCTCGAAAATCATCATCGCCATTTCTGTGGTGCTGATCGTTCTGGCAGGAGTTTGGATATGGTAACCAGCGTTACGAACCTATCGCGTTCGGGCCTCTATGACTGGATGGCACAACGTGTGTCTGCGGTTGTTCTCGCGGCTTATTTCATTTTCCTGATCGGATACCTCGTCGCAAATCCGGGCATCGGCTATGAGCAATGGCACGGCCTGTTTTCCCACAATGCGATGCGAATCTTCAGTCTGCTGGCCCTTGTCGCCCTGGGTGCTCATGCCTGGGTTGGCATGTGGACCATCGCGACCGACTACCTGACGCCAATGGCGCTGGGCAAGTCCGCGACCGCAGTACGTTTCCTCTTCCAGGCAGTATGCGGCGTCGCGATGTTCGCTTACTTCGTCTGGGGTGTGCAGATTCTTTGGGGTATCTGATTCATGGCTAACATTCCAACTATTTCATTCGACGCCATCATTATTGGTGGCGGCGGTGCTGGCATGCGCGCTGCGCTGCAGCTGGCACAGGGCGGTCACAAGACTGCCGTGATCACCAAGGTGTTCCCGACCCGTTCCCACACCGTATCGGCCCAGGGTGGCATCACCTGCGCCATCGCCTCCGCCGACCCGAACGATGACTGGCGCTGGCACATGTACGATACCGTCAAGGGTTCCGACTATATCGGTGACCAGGACGCTATCGAATACATGTGTCAGGAAGGCCCGGCCGCGGTGTTCGAGCTTGACCACATGGGTCTGCCGTTCTCCCGTACCGAGCAAGGCCGTATCTACCAGCGTCCATTCGGTGGCCAGTCGAAGGATTACGGTAAAGGCGGGCAGGCTGCCCGTACCTGCGCCGCGTCCGACCGTACCGGTCACGCGCTGCTGCACACGCTTTATCAGGGCAACCTGAAAGCCGGCACCACGTTCCTGAACGAATACTACGCGGTTGACCTGGTGAAGAACGCCGACGGTGCATTCGTCGGCGTGATCGCCATTTGCATCGAAACCGGTGAAACCACCTATATCCGTGCCAAGGCTACTGTTCTGGCGACGGGCGGTGCAGGCCGTATTTACGCCTCGACTACCAATGCCCTGATCAATACCGGTGACGGCGTTGGCATGGCGCTGCGTGCCGGTGTTCCGGTGCAAGACATCGAAATGTGGCAGTTCCACCCGACCGGCATCGCCGGCGCCGGTGTACTGGTTACAGAAGGTTGCCGTGGTGAAGGTGGTTACCTGATCAACAAGCACGGCGAGCGTTTCATGGAACGTTATGCGCCGAACGCGAAAGACCTTGCTGGCCGTGACGTTGTAGCCCGTTCGATGGTTAAAGAAATCATCGCCGGCAACGGCTGTGGCCCGAACGGCGACCACGTACTGCTCAAGCTCGATCACCTGGGCGAAGAAGTGCTGCACAGCCGTCTGCCAGGCATCTGCGAGCTGTCCAAGACCTTCGCACACGTTGACCCGGTCGTTGCACCGGTTCCGGTTGTTCCAACCTGCCACTATATGATGGGCGGCGTGCCGACCAACATTCATGGCCAGGCGATCACCCAGAACGCTGAAGGCGTGGACGAGATCATTCATGGTCTGTTCGCCGTAGGCGAAGTGGCGTGCGTATCGGTACACGGTGCCAACCGTCTGGGCGGTAACTCGCTGCTCGATCTGGTGGTATTCGGTCGTGCTGCCGGCCTGCACCTCGAAAAAGCGCTGACCGACGGCATCGAATACGATGACGCGACCGACGCCAACATCGAAGCGGCCCTGGCCCGTCTGAATGCGCTGAACTCGCGCACGGATGGCGAAGACGTAGCTACCCTGCGTCGCGAGCTGCAAAGCTGCATGCAGAACTACTTCGGTGTATTCCGTACCGGCGAATACATGCAGAAGGGTATTGCCCAACTGGCCGATCTGCGCGTGCGCATCGCCAACGTCAAGATCAACGATAAGAGCCAGGCGTTCAACACCGCTCGTATCGAAGCCCTTGAGCTGCAAAACCTGCTGGAAGTGGCTGAAGCGACTGCGATCGCCGCCGAGGTTCGTAAAGAATCCCGTGGTGCTCACGCGCGTGAAGACTTTGAGGATCGCGATGACGAAAATTGGTTGTGCCACACCCTATACTTCCCGGGTGACAAGCGCGTAACCAAGCGTGCCGTGAACTTCTCGCCGAAGACGGTACCGACGTTTGAACCGAAGATTCGGACTTACTAAGGGTGGCTGCCATGTTGAAAGTCAGTGTTTATCGCTACAACCCTGATCAGGACGCTGCGCCGTTCATGCAGGAGTTCCAGGTTGATACCGGTGGTAAAGACCTGATGGTGCTGGATGTATTGGCGCTGATCAAAGAGCAGGACGAAGGTTTCTCGTATCGTCGCTCTTGCCGTGAAGGTGTGTGCGGTTCCGACGGCATGAACATCAACGGCAAAAACGGCCTGGCGTGCATCACGCCGCTGTCTGCCGTGGTTAAAGGCAACAAGCTGATCGTTCGTCCGCTGCCAGGTTTGCCGGTTATCCGTGACCTGGTCGTGGATATGAGCATCTTCTACAAGCAATACGAGAAAGTTAAGCCGTTCCTGCAGAACGACACGCCGGCTCCGGCCATCGAGCGTCTGCAGTCCCCGGAAGAGCGCGAGAAGCTCGACGGTCTGTACGAGTGCATCCTGTGCGCTTGCTGCTCGACGTCTTGCCCGTCCTTCTGGTGGAAC
Source organism: Pseudomonas sp. EA_15y_Pfl1_P101 (assembly GCF_963970835.1). Taxonomy (NCBI): domain Bacteria; kingdom Pseudomonadati; phylum Pseudomonadota; class Gammaproteobacteria; order Pseudomonadales; family Pseudomonadaceae; genus Pseudomonas; species Pseudomonas sp. EA_15y_Pfl1_P101. Next base: position 129,235 of record NZ_CAXAPA010000011.1, read on the forward strand.
CCGGACAAGTTCCTGGGTCCAGCTGCCCTGCTGCAAGCGTACCGCTTCCTGGCAGACAGCCGTGACACCAAGACGTCCGAGCGTCTGGCTTCGCTGGATGACCCGTTCAGCGTATTCCGCTGCCGCGGGATCATGAACTGCGTCAACGTATGTCCTAAAGGCCTGAACCCGACTAAGGCCATTGGTCACATCCGTAACATGCTGCTGCAGAGCGGCGTGTAAGCGACGTTTTTCGTAAAAGCAGGACCGTTGTGCCCGTAAATGCTACGGCGCAGGCTTCAACCGGCGCCGTAGTTTTAACTTGAGCAGCGACTTACAAAGCCGCGGCTCTTATTTTGAAGAAATGAGACAAGCAGGGGCATTCGGGTTGGTACCCGAACTATCAGCGTGATCCTAAGTGGCTTGTTTTGGTCGCTGCACTTGGCCTTTCGCAAGCAAACTCGGTGTTTTCGCCGGTGGTGTCCCCAAATCGAGGGTGACCAAGCATGCAAGAAAGCGTGATGCAGCGCATGTGGAACAGCGGCTATCTTTCAGGTGGTAACGCTGCCTATGTGGAAGAGCTTTATGAGCTCTACCTGCACGACCCTAACGCTGTGCCAGAAGAATGGCGCACCAAATTTCAGACGTTGTCTTCAGACGGCAACGCTGCCACCGATGTATCGCACGCCACGATTCGCGATCAGTTTGTGCTGCTGGCAAAGAACCAGCGCCGCGCCCAACCGGTTTCCGCCGGCAGCGTGAGCAGTGAGCACGAGAAGAAGCAAGTTGAGGTATTGCGACTGATCCAGGCCTACCGGATGCGTGGCCACCAGGCGGCCCAGCTTGATCCGCTGGGGCTCTGGAAGCGTCCTGCACCTGCTGACCTGTCGATCAATCATTACGGCTTGACCAATGCCGATCTTGATACGACCTTCCGTGCCGGCGACCTGTTCATCGGCAAAGAGGAAGCGAGCCTACGCGAAATTCACGAAGCGTTGCAGCAGACATATTGCCGCACCATTGGCGCTGAGTTCACGCACATCACCGATTCCGAGCAACGCCACTGGTTCCAGCACCGTCTGGAAGGTGTGCGTGGTCGTCCAGTGCTGTCTGACGATGTCCGCAGCCATCTGCTCGAGCGCGTAACCGCTGCCGAAGGCCTGGAAAAGTACCTGGGTACCAAATACCCGGGCACCAAGCGTTTCGGTCTGGAAGGCGGCGAAAGCCTGATCCCGATGCTCGACGAGTTGATCCAGCGTTCGGGTTCCTACGGCACCAAGGAAATCGTGATCGGCATGGCTCACCGTGGTCGCTTGAACGTGTTGGTCAACACCTTCGGCAAGAACCCGCGTGAGCTGTTCGACGAGTTCGAAGGCAAGAAGAAGGTTGAGTTGGGTTCCGGTGACGTTAAATACCACCAGGGCTTCTCGTCCAACGTGATGACCACCGGCGGTGAAGTTCACCTGGCCATGGCCTTCAACCCATCCCACCTGGAAATTGTTTCTCCAGTGGTCGAGGGTTCGGTCCGTGCTCGCCAGGATCGTCGTAATGACACCACCGGTGAAAAGGTTCTGCCGATTTCCATCCACGGTGACGCGGCTTTCGCCGGTCAAGGCGTGGTCCTGGAAACGTTCCAGATGTCGCAGACCCGCGGCTTCAAGACCGGCGGTACCGTTCACATCGTCATCAACAACCAGGTTGGCTTCACCATCAGCAACCCGCTGGACGCGCGCTCTACCGAGTACGCGACCGACGTTGCCAAGATGATCCAGGCGCCGATCCTCCATGTGAATGGCGATGATCCGGAAGCTGTGCTGTTTGTGACCCAGTTGGCCATTGATTACCGCATGCAGTTCAAGCGCGATGTGGTGATCGACCTGGTTTGCTACCGCCGTCGCGGTCACAACGAAGCGGACGAGCCAAGTGGTACTCAGCCGTTGATGTATCAGCAGATCACCAAGCAGCGCACTACCCGTGAGCTGTACGCCGAAAGCCTGACCAAGGCCGGCGTGGTTGACGATGCGCGTGTTCAGGCGAAAGTCGATGAATACCGCAACGCGCTGGACAATGGTCTGCATGTTGTAAAAAGCCTGGTTAAAGAGCCGAACAAAGAGTTGTTCGTTGACTGGCGTCCGTACCTGGGCCACGCCTGGACTGCGCGTCACGATACGTCGTTCGATCTGAAGACCTTGCAGGAGTTGTCCGCCAAGCTGCTGGAAATCCCGGAAGGTTTCGTGGTTCAGCGCCAGGTTGCGAAGATCTACGAAGACCGTCAGAAGATGCAAGCCGGCGGCCTGTCGATCAACTGGGGTTACGCCGAAACCATGGCGTACGCGACCCTGGCGTTCGAAGGTCACCCTATCCGCATGACTGGCCAGGACATCGGCCGTGGTACGTTCTCGCACCGTCATGCTGTGCTGCACAACCAGAAAGACGCGGGCACCTATATCCCGTTGCAGAACCTGTATGCAGGCCAGCCACGTTTCGACCTGTACGATTCGTTCCTGTCCGAAGAAGCCGTACTGGCGTTCGAGTACGGTTACTCGACCACCATGCCGCAGGCGCTGGTGATCTGGGAAGCCCAGTTCGGCGACTTCGCCAACGGTGCCCAGGTGGTTATCGACCAGTTCATCACCAGCGGCGAGCACAAGTGGGGCCGTCTGTGCGGTCTGACCATGCTGCTGCCGCACGGTTATGAAGGTCAGGGTCCGGAGCACTCCTCGGCCCGTCTGGAGCGTTACCTGCAGCTGTGCGCCGAGCACAACATCCAGGTGTGCGTGCCGACTACCCCGGCCCAGATCTACCACTTGCTGCGTCGCCAGGTGATCCGCCCGCTGCGCAAGCCGCTGGTGGTACTGACACCGAAGTCGCTGCTGCGTCATAAATTGGCCATCTCGACCCTGGAAGATCTGGCGGATGGTTCGTTCCAGACCGTTATTCCAGAGATCGACACGCTGGACGCGGCGAAAGTGACTCGCCTGGTCCTGTGCAGCGGCAAGGTCTACTACGACCTGCTGGAAAAACGCCGTGCCGAAGGCCGCGAAGACATCGCCATCGTGCGTATCGAGCAGCTTTACCCGTTCCCGGAAGACGACCTGATGGAGGCCATCGCGCCTTACACCAACCTCACTAATGTTGTGTGGTGCCAGGAAGAACCGATGAACCAGGGCGCTTGGTACAGCAGCCAGCATCATTTGCGTCGCAGCATCGGTAACCATAAGCAGGCCCTGGGCCTGGAATATGCCGGTCGTGACGCTTCTGCTGCACCTGCGTGTGGTTATGCGTCGATGCACGCCGAGCAGCAGGAAAAACTGCTGCAAGATGCTTTCACTGTTTAACGCCTTCGCGCTGACTGAAACCGAATTTTAAGGACCCACAGATAATGGCTATCGAAATCAAAGCCCCGTCATTCCCGGAATCGGTTGCCGATGGCACCGTTGCCACCTGGCACAAGAAACCAGGCGACGCTGTAAAGCGTGACGACCTGATCGTCGACATCGAGACCGACAAAGTCGTTCTGGAAGTGTTGGCCGAAGCTGACGGCGTACTGGGTGCAATCGTTGCCGAAGAAGGCGCTACCGTTCTGTCGAACCAGGTGCTGGGCTCGATCGAAGAGGGCAGCGCTGCTCCTGCTGCCGCTGCACCGGCTGCTGCTTCGGCTCCCGCTGCTGCTCCGGCTGCAGGCGGCGAAGATCCAATCGCTGCACCGGCTGCCCGTCAGCTGGCTGAAGAAAACGGCATCAACCTGTCGTCCATCAAAGGCACCGGCAAAGACGGCCGTGTGACCAAGGAAGACGTGGTGGCTGCAGTTGAAGCCAAGAAAAACGCTCCAGCTGCCGCACCTGCCAAGGCTGCTGCCCCGGCTGCCGCTGCGCCTGTGTTCGCCGCTGGCGACCGCACCGAGAAGCGCGTACCGATGACCCGCGTACGGGCCACCGTGGCCAAGCGTCTGGTTGAAGCACAGTCGAACATGGCGATGCTGACTACCTTCAACGAAGTCGACATGACCGAAGTCATGGCCCTGCGTTCGAAGTACAAGGATCTGTTCGAGAAGTCCCACAACGGCGTGCGCCTGGGCTTCATGTCGTTCTTCGTGAAAGCGGCTACTGAAGCGCTGAAACGCTACCCGGCAGTCAACGCTTCGATCGATGGTACCGACATCGTTTACCACGGCTATGCAGACATCGGCGTTGCCGTGTCCAGCGACCGTGGCCTGGTAGTTCCAGTACTGCGTAACGCTGAGCTGATGAGCCTGGCTGAAATCGAAGGCGGCATCGCAGGCTTCGGCAAGAAAGCCCGTGACGGCAAACTGACCATCGACGAGATGACCGGCGGTACGTTCACCATCACTAACGGTGGTACCTTCGGTTCGATGATGTCGACGCCGATCGTCAACCCGCCACAAGCCGCGATCCTGGGCATGCACAACATCATCCAGCGCCCGATGGCCATCAACGGCCAAGTCGTGATCCGCCCGATGATGTACCTGGCACTGTCTTACGATCACCGCCTGATCGATGGTAAAGAAGCCGTGACTTTCCTGGTGACCATCAAAAACCTGCTGGAAGACCCAGCTCGTCTGCTTCTGGATATCTAAAAAGCAGCTGCAAGTCGCAAGCTGAAAGCGCCAAGCCCAAAGTGGCGAACGGTGCTTTCAACTTGCGGCGTGCAGCTTGTAGCTTGCAGCTAAAAAGGGAACCTTTTTATGACACAGAAATTTGACGTTGTAGTGATTGGTGCAGGTCCTGGCGGCTATGTTGCCGCCATCAAGGCCGCACAACTGGGCCTCTCGACTGCTTGCATCGAAAAATACACCGACAAGGAAGGCAAACTGGCATTGGGCGGTACTTGCCTGAACGTTGGTTGCATTCCTTCCAAGGCGCTGCTGGACAGCTCCTGGAAATTCCACGAAGCCCAAGACGGTTTCGCGATCCACGGCATTAACCACGCTGGCGTGACCATGGACGTGCCAGCGATGATCGGCCGTAAAGCCAACATCGTTAAAGGCCTGACTTCCGGCGTTGCCACCTTGTTCAAGGCCAACGGCGTGACTTCCCTGCAAGGTCACGGCAAGTTGCTGGCCGGCAAGAAAGTTGAAATCACCAAGCCAGACGGCTCGGTTGAAGTCATCGAAGCCGAGAACGTGATCCTGGCCCCAGGTTCGCGCCCAATCGACATCCCGCCTGCTCCAGTTGACCAGAACGTGATCGTTGATTCGACCGGCGCCCTGGAGTTCCAATCGATTCCTAAGCGTCTGGGCGTGATCGGCGCTGGCGTGATCGGCCTGGAACTGGGTTCGGTATGGTCCCGTTTGGGTTCCGACGTCACCGTGCTGGAAGCCCTGGACACGTTCCTGCTGGCTGCCGACACCGCGGTGTCCAAAGAAGCCCTGAAAACCCTGACCAAGCAAGGTCTGGACATCAAACTGGGCGCCCGTGTTACCGGTTCCAAGGTCAACGGCGAAGAAGTCGTTGTGACCTACACCGATAAAGAAGGCGAGCAGACCATCACATTCGACAAGCTGATCGTAGCCGTTGGTCGCCGTCCAGTGACCACTGACCTGCTGGCAGCTGACAGCGGCGTGAACATCGACGAACGTGGCTTCATCCACGTTGACGATCACTGCGCTACCACCGTGCCTGGCGTGTACGCCATCGGTGACGTGGTTCGCGGCATGATGCTCGCGCACAAGGCTTCCGAAGAAGGCATTATGGTTGTCGAGCGCATCAAGGGTCACAAGACCCAGATGAACTACGACCTGGTCCCATCGGTTATCTACACCCACCCGGAAATTGCATGGGTCGGCAAGAACGAACAGCAGTTGAAAGCTGAAGGCGTTGAAGTTAACGTCGGCACCTTCCCGTTTGCTGCATCTGGCCGTGCCATGGCAGCCAACGACACCGGTGGTTTTGTCAAAGTCATCGCTGATGCCAAGACTGACCGCGTATTGGGCGTCCACGTGATTGGCCCAAGCGCTGCAGAACTGGTTCAGCAAGGCGCGATCGGTATGGAATTCGGCACCAGTGCCGAGGACCTGGGCATGATGGTCTTCTCCCATCCGACCCTGTCCGAAGCGTTGCACGAAGCAGCGTTGGCGGTGAATGGCGGCGCCATCCACATCGCCAACCGCAAGAAGCGCTAAGCGAGATAATAAGAAACCACGGCGGAGTTGCCCGTCGTGAGCCTTGCGCGCAAGACTCACCGCGGAATATCCGCTGGACGCAGTCTTGCGCAGCTTTACGGGCCCTGAGCCCCGCAAGTTGCGCAAGCAGCAGTCACAGGTGGCGCGGCACTCATAATGAGCGCAGCGCCGAATGCGCAGTACCTAACGAAGACGGTAAAAAGCATGAATCTTCACGAGTATCAGGGTAAGCAGCTGTTCGCTGAATACGGCCTGCCAGTATCCAAGGGCTACGCAGTAGACACCCCGGAAGCAGCAGCGGAAGCGTGCGACAAAATCGGCGGCACCGAGTGGGTTGTCAAAGCCCAGGTCCACGCTGGTGGTCGCGGTAAAGCGGGCGGCGTTAAGCTGGTTCGCAGCAAAGAAGACGCCAAAGCCTTCGCACAGCAGTGGCTGGGCAAGCGTCTGGTGACTTACCAGACTGATGCCAATGGCCAGCCAGTCACCAAGATCCTGGTTGAATCGTGCACTGATATCGCTAAAGAGCTGTACCTGGGCGCTGTCGTTGACCGTTCGAGCCGTCGCATCGTGTTCATGGCTTCCACCGAAGGTGGCGTGGACATCGAGAAAATCGCTCACGAAACCCCAGAAAAAATTCTGAAAGCCACTATCGATCCACTGGTTGGCGCTCAGCCATTCCAGGGTCGCGAGTTGGCATTCCAGCTGGGCCTGGAAGGCAAGCAAGTTGCCCAGTTCGCCAAGATCTTTGTGGGTCTGGCCAAACTGTTCCAGGATCACGATCTGGCCCTGCTGGAAGTGAACCCGCTGGTGATCAAGGCTGACGGCGATCTGCACTGCCTGGACGCCAAGATCAACATCGACGCCAACGCCATGTACCGTCAGCCTAAGCTGAAGACTTTCCACGATCCGTCGCAAGACGATCCGCGCGAAGCGCACGCTGCCAAGTTCGAACTGAACTACGTAGCGCTGGAAGGTAACATCGGTTGCATGGTCAACGGTGCTGGCCTGGCCATGGGTACCATGGACATCGTCAACCTGCATGGCGGCAAACCAGCCAACTTCCTCGACGTAGGCGGTGGTGCTACCAAAGAACGCGTGACCGAAGCCTTCAAGATCATCCTGTCCGACGCCAACGTCGCTGCAGTACTGGTCAACATCTTCGGCGGCATCGTTCGTTGCGACATGATTGCCGAAGGCATCATCGGTGCAGTGAAAGAAGTCGGCGTTAAAATCCCGGTTGTTGTTCGCCTTGAAGGTAACAACGCTGAACTGGGCGCTAAAGTACTGGCAGAAAGCGGTTTGAACATTATCGCGGCTACCAGCCTGACCGACGCTGCTCAACAAGTTGTCAAAGCTGCGGAGGGCAAATAATGAGCGTCCTGATCAATAAAGACACCAAAGTTATCTGCCAGGGTATTACCGGTTCGCAAGGTAGTTTCCATACCCAGCAAGCCATCGAATACGGCACCAAGATGGTGGGTGGCGTTACTCCTGGTAAAGGCGGTACCGAGCACCTGGGTCTGCCAGTGTTCAACACCGTGAAAGAAGCTGTAGAAACCACTGGCGCTACCGCCAGCGTGATCTACGTTCCAGCTCCTTTCTGCAAGGACTCCATCCTGGAAGCAGCCTTCGGCGGCATCAAGCTGATCGTTTGCATCACCGAAGGCATTCCTACCCTGGACATGCTGGACGCTAAAGTTAAGTGCGACGAGCTGGGTGTTACCCTGATCGGCCCTAACTGCCCAGGCGTGATCACCCCAGGCGAATGCAAGATCGGCATCATGCCAGGACACATTCACTTGCCAGGCAAAGTCGGTATCGTTTCCCGTTCCGGCACCCTGACCTACGAAGCTGTTAAGCAGACCACTGACGCCGGTTTCGGTCAGTCGACTTGCGTCGGCATCGGCGGTGACCCGATCCCAGGCTCCAACTTCATCGACATCCTGAAGCTGTTCCAGGAAGACCCGAAGACCGAAGCGATCGTCATGATCGGTGAGATCGGCGGTTCGGCTGAAGAAGAAGCGGCTGCCTACATCAAGGCACACGTGACCAAGCCGGTTGTTTCCTACATCGCTGGTGTGACTGCCCCTGCTGGCAAGCGCATGGGCCATGCTGGCGCAATCATCTCTGGCGGCAAGGGCACTGCAGACGAGAAGTTTGCTGCCCTGGAAGACGCAGGCGTTAAAACCGTGCGTTCGCTGGCAGACATCGGCAAGGCTTTGTCCGAGCTGACGGGTTGGGCTGTCAAATAAGCCTCGCGCTTAGCTGACGCTTTACCCACACAAAGGCCACCTTCGGGTGGCCTTTGTGCGTTTAAAGGCAGCTATAAGCGGCAAGCTTTAAGCTGTAAGAAAGAAGCATGCGGTGCTTCTTGCCGCTTGAAGCTTGCCTCTTGTTGCTGCTCTTACGAGAATGCGACATGGAACTGTCGCTTATCGGACAGTCCGCCCCGCAACAGTGCGTTTGTCAGCCCAATTCTGTACCCTAGCCGCCTCTTTATGCGCCCGCATCCCAAAAGGAAGCCGCGCGCTAGACCGGTCGGCTCCCATAAGGGCCGGCAGTATTTCCCTCATCCATAGGGAATCCCTCTCTAAATTCCGATTCAGTAGTGTGGTATTTCCTCAAATGAAAGTGTTGAAAGGCCAGGACATCCTGGCGCTGGGTTTTATGACCTTTGCCCTGTTCGTGGGCGCCGGCAACATCATCTTCCCGCCTATTGTGGGTTTGCAGTCCGGACCTCACGTTTGGATGGCAGCGCTGGGCTTTTTGATCACCGCGGTGGGTTTGCCGGTGGTCACCGTGATCGCGCTGGCCAAGGTTGGCGGCGGTATGGACGCGTTGAGCAGCCCGATCGGCAAGATTGCCGGTGGCCTGCTGGCGGCGGCGGCGTATCTGGCGGTAGGGCCGCTGTTCGCCACGCCGCGTACCGCGACCGTATCCTTTGAGGTGGGCCTGGCACCGCTGACCGGCGAAAGCCCGTTGGCGCTGTTCCTCTACAGCTCGGTGTATTTCCTGGTGGTGTTCTTTGTCTCCCTGTACCCAGGCCGACTGCTGGACACCGTGGGTCGATTCCTCGCACCGCTGAAGATCATTGCGTTGGCCATCCTCGGCATCGCCGCGTTTGCCTTGCCGGCCGGTGACGTGGGTGTCGCTACCCCGGAATACGTGGCTGCGCCGTTCTCACAAGGCTTCATCAACGGCTACCTGACCATGGATACCCTGGGCGCCCTGGTGTTCGGCATCGTGATCGTCAACGCCATTCGCTCCCGTGGCGTGGAGTCGCCAAAGCTGATCACCCGCTACGCAATCATCGCCGGCTTGATCGCCGGTGTGGGCTTGGCGCTGGTGTATGTCAGCCTGTTCCGCCTTGGTTCGGGCAGTCATGAAGTCGCCGCCGGTGCTGCCAATGGCGCCGCCGTATTACACGCCTATGTGCAACACACATTTGGCTCCCTGGGCAGCGGCTTCCTGGCTGTGCTGATCTCCCTGGCGTGCCTGGTCACGGCTGTTGGCCTCACCTGTGCCTGCGCCGAGTACTTCAGCCGCGTCTTGCCGCTGTCCTACAAGACCCTAGTGGTGATCCTGGCGCTGTTCTCGCTGTTCGTGTCCAACCTGGGCCTGACCAAGCTGATTGCCTTCTCGATCCCGGTACTCACCGCGATCTATCCGCCGTGCATCGTGCTGGTTGCGCTGAGCTTCTGCAAAGACTTCTGGCAGGAGCAGGGCCGTATCGTTGGACCGGTGATGTTGGTGTCGTTCATCTTTGGCTGCATCGATGCGCTCAAGGGTGCGGGCCTGGCGGGTTGGTTGCCGTCGCAGTTTGCAAATTTGCCCTTGAGCGAGCAGGGCCTGGCGTGGCTGGTGCCTTCGGTGATGACCCTGGGGGTTGCGGTGGTGGTTGACCGTATGCTCGGCAAGCGTAGCGAAGCCATCGCATAACCCACGCTCGCGCAGTACTGAAATGCCCCGTATCAATCGATACGGGGCATTTTTTATGCTTATGAGACAACAACCTTCTAAAGTTGGAGCGCAGTAAATATGGGAGCGAGCAAGCCCGCCCCCACATTTTAGACTGCGTGAACATCCACACCACCGTGTAACAGGACCCACATGTCGTTCGTCGAAACCAATCAGATCCACCTGCTTGCCGCCCTCTGGTTCGTCCTCTGCTGGGGGGGTTACACCCGCTATGCCACCTGGAAAGCCCGGGACACCGCGTGCCTCGCCAGCGTGCTGCATCTGTATCGCGAAGACTGGATGCGCCGCATGCTGTTGCGCGACAACCGCATCGCCGATGCCAGTGTGATCGGCAACCTGGAACGCAACGCCTCGTTCTTCGCCTCCAGTACCTTGATTATCCTGGCCGGCATTCTCACCGTGCTCGGCGCCTCGGAGCGCGCGGTGTCGCTGTTGGCGGACATCCCCATGGTGCAACAGGCCTCCCAAGGCATGTCAGAGATCAAGCTGCTATGCCTGGCGCTGGTATTCGTCTATGCGTTTTTCACGTTCAGCTGGTGCATGCGCCAATACAACTTCGCGGCGGTGCTGGTGGGCTCGGCACCGATGATCGGCGAGCGGCACGTGTCGGAGCAGGAGCGCAACGCATTCGCCCTGCGCGCGGCACGGGTGATCTCCATGGCCGCCAACCAGTTCAACTTTGGTCTGCGCGCTTATTACTTCGGCATGACCATGCTCGCGTGGTTTGTCAGCCCCTGGTTGTTCATGTTGATGAGCAGTGGGGTGGTGCTGGTGTTGTATCGCCGGGAGTTTCATTCCGACGTACTGCAAGTGATGGTGTATACGCAGACCGATACGCCGTTGCCGGAAGTGGTTAAAGAGACGATTTAGTTAAACCGTCAACTCTAAATGCCAGACAAAAGAAAGCCCGCTATCTAAGCGGGCTTTCTTCTTGCAGCAAAGCTATTTCAAGCCGCGGTCTCAAGAACCGGTGGCAGGGGTAGCAGGTGCTGCTTCTTTTGCGGCGGCGTCGTTCGATTCAGCCTGAGCTTTGGCAGCATCGGCATTTTCTTTCGCGGCGTCGTTCACTTTATCCTGAGCCTTCGCCATGTCTTTCTGAGCTTGCTCGGAATGTGCTGCGGCGTCTTGGGCTTTGTCTTCGGATTTCTTGTCGCAGGCAGCGAGACTGAGGGCAGCGGCCAGCATCATGGAAATAGCTAAAGTCTTGCGCATTGGGTGTTTCTCCTTATTGAAGATATCTACTGGCCTTTCGAGCATGGCGGTTCAGCATTAGTTCCTTTTGTTACGAAGATATATAAAAACAGTCACCTAGGAACTTCCATATGCGCCACCGATATTGCGAATCCATACAAATAAGAGTCCAGACACGATGACCGAAAATCCCCTGCTAGCGCGTGCGACACGCTTTGTATCGGCCTTGCGCCATTGTCAGGTGTTGGGCATTACTGCCCATCATGCCGACGCGCAGGGCGTCACACTTGTCATGCCCTACGCCGCGCATCTGGTAGGAAACCCCGCTACCGGCGTGATCCACGGCGGCGCGCTGACCTCCTTGATGGACACGGCCTGCGGCATGGCCACCTTGTGTGTATTGCCGGAATTCGAGGTGTGCCCGACCCTCGACCTGCGGGTCGATTACATGCATCCCGCCGCGCCACATAAACCGGTGTATGGCTTCGCCCAATGCTATCGAGTGACCACCGACGTGATCTTCACCCGTGGCTTCGCCTATCAGGATGACCCTCAGCAACCCATCGCCCATGTGGTGGGTACGTTCATGCGCATGGGCAAGCGCCTCAAAGGCACACAAGGGCTGGGCAGTACGATCAAGGGAGAACAGGCATGACGTACCGTTTCAAGACCCGCCTGGAGCAGGCCCATGCGCGCGGCGATTACGAGGCGCTGCTCAACCTGATCCCTTACGCCAAACTGATCGGCATCGAATGCACCCGGCTTGGAGATGAATTGCTGTTTCGGCTGCCGGCCAACAAGGACAATATTGGTAACCCGATATTGCCGGCGCTGCACGGTGGGGTGATAGCGGGGTTTATGGAGCTGTCGGCGGCGCTGCACCTACTGGTGTTTACCGGTACGCCAGGCATCCCGAAAATCATCGATTTTTCCCTGGATTACCTGCGCGCCGGGCAGTTTCGCGACACTTACGCCAAATGCCAGGTGTGGCGCCAAGGCCGACGAGTGGCAAACGTGGCGATCACCGCCTGGCAAAGCATCGCGGCCGAGCCCATCGCCACCGCTCGTGCGCATTTCAAAATCGAGTAACAGAGCTGCCCTTGAAATCCTGGTCTTAGCCCCCAACTTTGATGACAACCCGCCGCCAACCCTCAAGGGCGCGGCCACTACCATCCAATTGGAGTTTGATGACCATGAGTGTGGAAACTCAAAAGGAAACCCTGGGCTTCCAGACCGAGGTGAAGCAACTGCTGCACCTCATGATCCATTCGCTGTATTCCAACAAGGAAATCTTCCTTCGCGAATTGATCTCGAACGCCTCTGACGCTGTCGACAAATTACGTTTCGAAGCCCTGTCCAAGCCGGAGTTGCTTGAAGGTGGCGCCGAACTGAAAATCCGTGTGAGCTTCGACAAGGACGCCAAGACCGTCACCCTCGAAGACAACGGCATCGGCATGAGCCGTGAAGACGCGATTACCCACTTGGGTACCATCGCCAAATCCGGTACCGCTGATTTCATGAAGAATCTGTCGGGCGACCAGAAAAAAGATTCGCACCTGATCGGCCAGTTCGGTGTGGGCTTCTACTCGGCCTTTATCGTTGCCGATAAAGTTGAAGTGTTCAGCCGCCGTGCCGGCCTTGCCGCTGGTGAAGGCGTGCACTGGTCATCCAAAGGTGAGGGCGAGTTCGAAATCGCTACCATCGATAAGGCCGACCGTGGCACGCGTATCGTGCTGCACCTCAAAGACGGTGAAGACGAGTTTGCCGATGGCTGGCGCCTGCGCAACATTATCAAGAAGTACTCCGACCACATCGCTTTGCCCATCGAACTGCCTAAAGAACAGGCTGCTGCCGAAGGCGAAGAAGCGCAGGCCCAGGAATGGGAAGTGGTCAACCGCGCGAGCGCGCTGTGGACCCGTCCGCGTACCGAGATCAAGGACGAGGAATACCAGGAGTTCTATAAGCACATCGGTCACGACTACGAAAACCCGCTGAGCTGGAGCCACAACAAGGTCGAAGGCAAGCTGGAATACAGCTCGCTGCTCTACGTGCCGGCCCGTGCTCCGTTCGACCTGTACCAGCGTGAAGCGCCGAAGGGCCTCAAGCTCTACGTGCAGCGCGTGTTCGTGATGGACCAGGCGGAATCCTTCCTGCCGCTGTACCTGCGCTTTATCAAAGGCGTGGTCGACTCCAACGACCTGTCGCTGAACGTGTCGCGTGAAATCCTGCAGAAAGACCCGATCATCGACTCCATGAAGTCGGCGCTGACCAAGCGCGTGCTCGACATGCTGGAAAAACTGGCGAAGAACGAGCCTGAGCAATACAAAGGCTTCTGGAAAAACTTCGGCCAGGTCATGAAAGAAGGCCCTGCTGAAGATTTCGCCAACAAGGAAAAAATCGCCGGCCTGCTGCGTTTTGCCTCGACTCATGAAGAGGGCGGCGAGCAAGTTGTGTCGCTGGCCGAGTACCTGGCACGTGCCAAGGAAGGTCAGGACAAGATCTACTACCTGACCGGCGAAACCTACGCTCAGGTCAAGAACAGCCCGCACCTGGAAGTCTTCCGCAAGAAAGGCATCGAAGTGCTGCTGCTGACCGACCGTATCGATGAGTGGCTGATGAGCTACCTCAGCGACTTCGACGGCAAGTCCTTTGTCGACGTGGCCCGTGGTGACCTGGACCTGGGTAACCTGGACTCCGAAGAAGAGAAGAAAGAAGCCGAAGAAGTCGCCAAGGCCAAAGAAGGCCTGGTTGAGCGGATCAAGGCGTCCCTGGGCGAGGCTGTCAGCGAAGTGCGGGTTTCCCACCGTCTGACCGATTCCCCGGCGATCCTGGCCATCGGCGAAGCGGACCTGGGCATGCAGATGCGTCAGATCCTCGAAGCCAGCGGGCAAAAGGTTCCGGATTCCAAGCCGATCTTCGAATTCAACCCGGCTCACCCGCTGATCGGGAAGCTCGACGCCGAGCAGAACGAAGAGCGTTTTGGCGACCTGTCGCACATCCTCTTCGACCAAGCGGCCCTGGCTGCTGGCGACAGCCTGAAAGACCCGGCCGCCTATGTGCGCCGCCTGAACAAGCTGTTGGTTGAACTGTCGGTTTGACACCGTTGTAGAGAAAACCCGCCTCGGCGGGTTTTTTCGTTCTAGTGCATCTCAACTGGAGTAAATGATGAGCCAAGTCACTGTGCGTTCCGTGGTCTATCAGATTGATGGCCAGTCTTATGAAAGCCGCCTGGCGTTCGATGCCAGCCACAAAGGCCCGTTGCCGGGCCTGCTGATGGCGCCGAACTGGATGGGTGTGAGTGCGGGTGCCGAAGAGATCGCCAAAAGCGTGGCCAGCAAGGGCTACGTGGTGCTCATCGCCGACCTGTACGGGCAAACCGTGCGTCCGTCGAATGGCGATGAAGCCGGCGCAGCGATGATGCCGTTGAAGAATGACCGCCCGTTGCTGACCCAGCGTATGCAGGCGGCCTTCGAGCAGTTGCAAGGCCAGGCCGAAGCGAAGGTTGATACCTCCAGGTTGGCAACCTTTGGGTTCTGCTTTGGCGGTTGCTGCTCCCTGGAGCTGGCGCGCACCGGTGCGCCGTTGAAGGCGGCGGTATCGTTCCACGGCACCCTCGACACGCCGAATCCGGCGGATGCGAAGAACATCAAGGGTTCAGTGCTGGTGCTGCACGGTGCTTGCGACCCGTTGGTGCCGAAAGAGCAACTGCCGGCGTTTGAAGATGAAATGAGCGCGGCGGGTGTGGATTGGCAGTTGCTGAGCTACGGCGGCGCGGTACATTCCTTCACTGACCCGCATGCGAATGTGCCGGGCACGATGATGTACGACGCGAAGACCGCTGCGCGGGCCTTTCAGTCGATGCATAACTTGTTGGATGAAGTGTTCAAGGGCTAAATCCCTAGCGCTTGTTCGGGCCTCATCGCGAGCAAGCCCGCTCCCACATTCGAGCGCATTCCTACAGGGTAAACGCGGTCGAATGTGTGCGGGCTTGCTCGCGAATGCTATCTCACCGGCAACTCAATTCTCTCAGACTCACCCGGCACCGTCGGCCAATCCCCAGCCGCCCAGCGCTGCCGCGCCTGTTCGATTCTTGAGGGGTCACTCGCCACAAAATTCCAATTGATCCGCCGTGGCCCATCCAGCGCCGCGCCGCCAAATACCACCAGATGGCAGTCACTCTCGGCACACAACGTCATTTCCTGCCCGGTCGGCAACACTACCAGGCTGTGCACCTCCAACACCTCACCATCCAACTGCGCTTCACCCTCCAGCACATACACCGCGCGTTCCTCATGCTCATCAGGAATCAGCAGCGTGGTGGAGGGTTGCATGCGCACCTCTGCATACAGCGTGGGCGATAGCACCGGCACCGGCGACTTGAGGCAGAACCCATCACCCGCAATCAGGCGGATCTGCACGCCGAGGTTGTCACTCACCGGCAAGCTCGCTGCCGGGTGATGGCTGTAATGTCCCGGCCCCGTTTCGTGGTCCTTTGGTGATGCCAGCCAGACTTGCAGCCCATGCAGGCTGAAACCGCTGGCCTTGAGCGCCTCTGGCGTGCGCTCGACGTGGGCAATCGCACTGCCGGCAGTCATCCAGCTGACATCGCCGGCCTGCACCACTTGGTCCGAGCCCAGGCTGTCCTTATGCTGCAGTGCACCGTCGAACAGATAAGTGAGGGTCGACAGCCCGATATGCGGGTGCTGGCGGATGTTCATGCCATCGCCCGGCGTGTAGCGGGTGAGCAGCATATGGTCGAAAAACACAAAAGGCCCAACGCTGCGGCATTCTCGCGATGGCAAAGGGCGCAGGATCGGTTGGCCTTCGACATCTTCGGGGCGAGGGCGAATCACGGTGAGGGTGGTCATGGTGCATCCCAGTCTGAGCGGGTTGGATGCTTCTGAGCATAACCCGCTCGGTAGGATGTTGCCGCTATTGGCTGAAGGCGCCTTCCGACAATTGGGTCTCGATGCTGACCTCGGCGGTAGTCATCAACTTGTGCACCGGGCAGCGATCAGCCACGCGATGCAGCTCATCGCGTTGTTCGTCGGTGAGTACGCCCTTTAGCGTCAGCTTGACGTTGAGCTTGTATTTGCCCTTTTGCTCTTCGGTGGCGTCGTGGGTGACTTCCACGGTCACGCCGGTCAGCGGGATGTCTTTTTTCTGGGCATAAAGCCTGACGGTCAAGGCCTTGCACGACGCCAGTGCCGCGTCGAAGTAGTCATGGGGGGAGGGCGCCGAATCGTCGCCGCCCAGGCTTTTGGGCAGGTCAGTAAACAACTCATGGTTGTTGATATTGACGCTATGGCGAAAGTTGTCCTGGTTCAGGGTATTCACGGTAACAGGCATGGCAAACCTCACAGGGTGGCAGGATGAAGGTCATGCAGTTATAGAGCATGCGGGCACTTCGGTGTTCCGCGTTTTTTGCTGGATGAACCTGGCATGGCGCGCAAGGTCTACCCGTATCAGCCCTAATCGAGGTTTTACCGTGCCCTGGACTCGCCTGACCCTTGCCTTGTGGCTCGCCGCCAGTAGCCTTGCCGTGCAGGCTCGCGACTATGCCTACAGCGACGCGCACCTGCATTACGTGGATTTCTTCCAGGAAACCGCGGGCATGGACAAGCTGCTCAAGGCGATGGCCGACAACCGCATTGAGCATGTGATGATTTCCGGCATACCGGTCGCGAAGAAATGGCACGAAGACGAGCCCAAACGCCCACGCTACTACGCCGGTGATGACGCCGATGCCTATTGGTACAGCGCCACCGACGTGATCGTCGCGGCAGCCGTCAACAAACTGACCCCAGAGCAGCGCCAGCACTTTCATCCGTTCCTGTCCGGCTTCAATCCCAACGACAAGAATTCAGACGCCCATATCCAGCGCATGCTCGACCTCAACCCAGGGCTTTGGCAGGGCATCGGCGAAGTCTTCACGCGCCATGACGACCTCACAGCCATCACGGCGGGTGACACGCCGCGCGCGAATAACGAAGCCATGACACGCATCTATCACCTCGCCGCGGAAAACGACCTGCCGGTGATGCTGCACTCCAATATCACCTCCAAACGCGAGCGTAACCCGCTGTATCTCGCCGAGGTCGAGGAGCCGCTGCGCAACCATCCGCACACCCGCTTTATCTGGGCCCATGCCGGCACCAGCAAGGAAATCCACCGGCATCAGGTGCAGATGGACTTTTTGTTGCCCGCGTTGAGCCGCATGCTGGAGGCCTACCCCAACCTGTATATCGACTTGTCCTGGAGCATGCTCACGCCGTATCTACTGGACGACGCAGGTCAGCCACGCTCGGAGTGGGTAGCGCTGGTGAGGCGCTTTCCAGATCGGTTTATGGTGGGCTCGGATGTAGTCGGGCGTTTCAACAAGCTGGGTAAGGAAATGCGCCGCTTTGACCCTTTTCTAGATGCGTTGCCTGAGGAGGTTGCCAAAAAAGTCGCGCGTGACAACTTTCTTGCCGTCTTGCCTAAAGCGAGCCGCGATGGCGGAGCACGTTGATATCACGTTGTGGTCTTGCGCAATGGCCGTAATCGGCCGATTCCTTTCAGGAGCCGGCTGCAAATGGATGCAGCGCGTTTGGAAGGAGCCAAGGCATGAGTATCAGACGTCTGAATATCCCCCGCGTGCAGGATTGGGTTTTGGTGTGTTGGCGTTGATGGTGTTTGCCCTGGGCGGTTTTGCTGACACGCAGTATCGTGCAGCCGTTGGCGTAGTCGTTGAAAGTCGCCCAGGGCGTGGCCAGCGGAGACTTGACCGGTGAGGTCGGCGTGAGTGGCCGCGACGAGCCGGCGCGCTTGCAGCGGGCGCTCAAGGGCATGCAGGAGAACTTGCGCGACACCATCCGGCGTATCTCCGCGTCTTCCAACCAGTTGGCGTCGGCCTCTGAAGAACTCAGCTGTGTGACCTCGGCGGGCACGGCGCTGGAGGAAATTGCCTCGGCGTTTACCCTCATCAATGAGCGTAACCTGGTGATTGCCAGTGCGTCTGAGCAACAGGCGGCAGTGGCGCGGGAAGTGGATCGCAATTTGATGAACGTTCGCGATCTGGCGCATCAGACATCGAGGGGGCGAATCAGGCGAGTGCGGCGAGCCAGGAGTTGTCGCGGTTGGCGGTGGATTTGAATTCGATGGTGGCGCGGTTTTCTGTGTAGCGCAGCACGATCTCAAATTCAGTGACCCACAAAAAAGCCCCGAACCAGTCGGGGCTTTTCATATGATCAAACTGCGAGGTTTATTTACCCTGCCAGCGTTTCAGCACCAGGGTAGCGTTAGTGCCACCAAAGCCGAAGCTGTTGCTCATCACGGTGTCGATCTTGGCGTTTTCAACGGTCTTGGTCAGGATTGGCATATCAGCCACAACCGGATCAATCTCGTCGATGTTGGCCGAGCCGGCCATGAAGTTGCCTTCCATCATCAGCAGGCAGTAGATCGCTTCGTGAACGCCAGCGGCGCCCAGGGAGTGACCGGACAGGCTCTTGGTAGAGCTGATGGCCGGGGCCTTGTCGCCGAAAACCGCACGCACGCCTTCCATTTCCTTGGCGTCACCGACCGGAGTCGACGTGCCGTGGGTATTCAGGTAGTCGATTGGGGTGTCAACGGTAGACATTGCCATTTGCATGCAGCGGATGGCGCCTTCACCGCTTGGTGCAACCATGTCGTAGCCATCGGACGTCGCGCCGTAGCCAACGATTTCCGCGTAGATCTTGGCACCACGGGCCAGAGCGTGTTCCAGCTCCTCGACCACCACCATGCCACCACCGCCGGCAATGACGAAACCGTCACGCTTGGCGTCGTAGGCGCGGGAGGCCTTTTCCGGGGTTTCGTTGTACTGGGTGGACAGTGCACCCATGGCGTCGAACAGGAACGATTGGCTCCAATGCTCTTCTTCACCGCCGCCGGCGAACACGATGTCCTGCTTGCCCAGCTGGATCTGCTCAACGGCAGTCCCGATGCAGTGAGCACTGGTGGCGCAGGCGGAGGAGATCGAGTAGTTCACGCCCTTGATTGCAAATGGCGTGGCCAGGCAGGCCGAAACGGTACTGCCCATGGTCCGCGTAACACGGTACGGGCCAACGCGCTTCACGCCTTTTTCGCGCAGGATGTCCAGCGCTTCCATCTGGTTGAGGGTCGATGCGCCGCCGGAGCCAGCGATCAGGCCGGTGCGTACGTTGGATACCTGGTCTTCGCTCAGGCCGGAGTCGGCGATCGCGTCTTTCATCGCCAGGTAGGCGTAGGCGGCTGCGTGGCCGACGAAGCGATAGATCTTGCGATCGATCAGTTCTTCGAGGGGCAGGTCGATGGAGCCGGAAACCTGGCTACGCAGACCCATTTCGGCATATTCCGGGTTGAAGCGGATGCCAGGGCGACTTGCACGCAGGTTAGCGGTGACGGTCTCTTTGTCATTGCCCAGGCAAGAAACGATGCCCAGACCAGTGATAACGACGCGGCGCATGCGGATAACCCTTAAAAGTTGTCAGTGGAAGTGAATACGCCGACTCGAAGGCCTTCGGCAGTATAGATCTCGCGACCGTCGACAGTCACCGAACCGTCAGCGATAGCCAGGTTCAGCTTGCCCTTGAGGACGCGCTTGATTTGAATGTTGTAGGTGACTTTCTTGGCGGTCGGCAAGACCTGGCCAAAGAATTTCACTTCGCCTGACCCCAGGGCGCGACCGCGACCCGGCAGGCCTTGCCAGCCCAGGTAGAAGCCAACCAGTTGCCACATGGCGTCAAGGCCCAGGCAGCCTGGCATCACCGGGTCACCTTCGAAATGGCAGGCGAAGAACCACAGGTCCGGGGTGATATCCAGCTCGGCGACCAATTCACCTTTGCCGTACTTGCCACCTTCTTCGCTGATATGGGTGATTCGATCCACCATCAGCATGTTCGGGGCGGGCAGTTGCGCGTTACCTGGGCCGAACAGCTCACCGCGACTGCAGCGCAGCAGGTCTTCCCGAGTAAAGGCGTTTTGTTTGGTCATGCGAGCTCCTCAATAATCCCATGCGGCAGGGTAGGGCAAATCTTCCCGAACCGAATGAAGCGTTCATGCCTCATGTCGGCAGCCTACACATAGACTATTGCGTTGTAGTGAAAGTCACAGCGGCAAGGCACTGAATGTACACTTGTTCACTGAAATTTTAAACCGGGTCTGTTTATGGGCCCGTTCGGGTGCCTAAGACTGCCGCACTTTCGCCTTTCACGCCAGTCGGAGTTGGCTGATGGCGCGGCGCTATTGCACCCAACGTTGCAGTATTTGCTGCAAATCCGTGCGTTTGAACGGCTTGGCCAGGTAATCGTTCATTCCGGCTGCAAGACAGGCTTCACGGTCACCCTGCAAGGCGTTGGCGGTCAGGGCGATGATCGGCAGGTCAGCGCACCCCGGCAATTGGCGAATCTGCCGGGTGGCTTCGTAGCCATCGATCAGCGGCAGCCGGCAATCCATCAGGATCGCCGTGAAAATCAGGCTTTCGGCGCTACGGATCGCCTCGGCGCCGTCGGTGGCAATGCTCACTGCGAAGCCCAGGCTGCGCAGCATGGCTTCGACCACGGTGCGGTTGACTGGGTTATCTTCCACCAGCAGGACATGGCGGCCATCGCCGGCGCTGCCTTTGCCGTCGGCGTCGGTAGCGATGGTCGGCAAGCTCTGCTGATCAATGGCCAGGGGAATTTCCAGGGTGAACAACGAGCCACGGTCTTCTTCGCTCTGGGCGCGCAGGGTGCCGCCCATGCGTTCAGCGAGGGTACGGGCGATGGGCAGTCCCAGGCCGGTGCCGCCGTAACGTCTTGAAATGGAACTGTCGGCTTGCTGGAATGCATCGAACATCAACTCCAGGCGCTCGGTGGAAATCCCGATGCCACTGTCACGCACGGTACAGGTGAACCACACCAGCTCATGGTCGAGGGTCTGCCACTGGGGTTCAACGCTGACCGCGCCGTGCTCGGTGAACTTCAGTGCGTTGCCGATCAGGTTCACCAGGATTTGGCGGATCCGCGTCGGGTCGCCCTGCACGCGCAAGGCGTCCATTCCTTGCGGGATCGACAGCTGCAGCGCTAACCCACGCTGCTGCGCGCTGTGCTGGAAGGCCTGGGCGCAGTTGTTGATCAGGTCCGCGAGGTTGAACGGAATGTGCTCCAACTCCAGCGCGGCGCGCTCGATCCGCGAGAAGTCGAGGATGTCATTGATGACCTTGAGCAAATGCTCGGTGGACTCGCAAGCCAGCGCCGCGTACTCGGTCTGCTCCTCGGTCATCTCGGTGGTTTCCAGCAACTGCAACATGCCCAGCACACCGTTCATGGGCGTGCGCAGCTCATGACTCATCATCGCCAGGAAATCCGACTTGGCGTTGTTGGCGCGCTCGGCTTCTTCGCGGGTCTGGATCAACTGGGCCATGGCCTGCTGTTGTTCGCGACTGGCCTGATTGAGCCCTTCGGCGAGGTTATTGATATGCCGCGACAGGTCGCCGAGCTCCGAATCATCCACGATCGGCAGCGGCGTCTTGTAGTCCCCTTGCTGGATGGCCTTCACCGCATTGCCCATGGCGCTGATCGGTTGTGACAGGCTGGCGGCCAGGCGCCGTGCGAGCAGGAAGGTGAACAACAGGGCGAACAGCGCCAGGATGCCGGCCTTCAACAGGATCTCCTGCTGGCGCTGGCTGAACGCGTCGTTGGACATGCCGACGATCACCCGGCCCAGGTAGTCCTCACGCGGTGCCTTGGGTTCGTTGAGGGTGTCCTGGAAGAAGTCATTGCCCAACTGGATGTGTTGCAGGCGAATCGGCGCCTGGAACACTTTTACCGACAGCGAACGGTCGTGGTGCTCTGAAGGTTGCTCGACGTACACCAGAATGTTCTCGCTGCTGTCCTGGATCTCCAGGAAGCGCACATGGGGCGTGGCCAGCGTGGCGCGCAACAGGCTATCAAGCACATCATTGTTGCCGGAAATCACCCCGTATTCGGTGGCGGGCGCCAGTTGGTTCGCGATCAATTGGCCGGTGTGGTCCAGTTCCTGGCGCAGGTCCTGGATACGCACGAAGGTAAAGAAGCTGATCAACAGCAACGTCAGCAACAGTGCCGGGCCCAGGGTGATGAGCTGGGTACGGGTGTTGATATCCCAACGGCGACGCAAGGTCATGGGCGTTTTTCTCCTTCGGCCAATCGCGTGGCAACGCTGGCTTCGTCCACCTGTTCGATCCCCAGTGAGCGCGCGACTTGCGGGTTGCCCACGACTTTGAAGTGTTCCGGATACAGCGAACTCGGCCAATGGGCTGGCGGATGGTCGAGCAGGCGGTCGAGCACGCGCAGCCAGTCGTCCTGGTCGCTGTAGGTGCTGGCCAGGCTGCCGGCCCGCACAAAGCCCGCATTTGGGCCCACCAGCGGCAATTGCTGGGCATAGCTGCTCAGCAACAGGTTCTTCGCGGTTTTCGGGTTGTACAACTGCGGGTCGTCGAGGCCGAGCAACACGTCACTTTTTCTGAACAGGGTTTGTAGCGGCCGACTGTCATTTATGTTGTCCCAGCGCTGCGGCACGATTTCCAGGCCCAAGGGCGTGGCGTGCTGGCGCAATTCGGGCAGGAGAAATTCACTTTCGGTGCCATAGAGCACGCCGATGCGCCGTGCTCGGGGAAGGATGCCGGTGATCAGGCGCAATTGGCGCTCCAGCGGCGGGTCGCTCCACAACAGGCTGATGCGTGGGTGCTGCGTTGTGCCCAGGCGCTGGTGGGCCTGCACCCGACTGATGCGCAGCACCAGGGTCGGCGGGCCCAGGGTGTCCTGCAGGCGCCAGTCGAGACCGGGCAGGTCGAGCAAGATCAGGCGCGTGTTGGCCGGCAGGTGGCTGGGAGCCGGTAAATCCTTGAGGGCGGTGAAAGTGACGTGGTCTTCGGGGCGTTGTTGGGCCAGCGCCTGGGCAAAGGCTTGCACGCCCGCGCCGTCTTCGGCGGCGGTCAGCAGGATATCGGCGCTCCAGGCAGGAGCGGCAAACAGCAGGCAACCGAGCAGCGCAGCGCGTCGCCAGAACGTATTGACAAAAGAACGGGTCATCCGTGACGAGTCGCCCATGTCAGAACTCTAACTCCGCGCTGAAGTAGAGCACGTGGCGACTGTCATAATTGTTATCGGCCCAGGTGGTGGGCTGGTTGTCGAGGCGTTGTTGCAGCATGCCGGCCAGCTCCACATTGGCTTTGCCCAGGGCAATGCGCTTGGCCACCCGCAGGTCGGCCCGTTCGAAGCGATAGCCGTTGAGTGCGTCGTCGCCATAGTAGAACAGCGCGCTCGACCAGCCCTGACCCCATTCACGCAACCAGCCGGCGGAGCCACTGTTACGCGCGGTTTGTGCTTTATCACGCGGGTTACTGCTGGTGGCATCGACGTAAGCATAGGTCAGCCGCAGGCGGTCGGCGTTGCTCACGCGCCAGTCGAACTGGGATTCAGCACCGGTAAACCGAGAGCTGTTGGCGTTGCTGGCAATGTATTGGTTATTGCGCAGCGGCGAGCTGATCATGTTGGTGATCTCGTCGTAGAACAGTTTCACGTCCATGTTCAGCCCGATGTCGGCAAAAAAGCCGTTGTACCCTAGTTCCCTCGATTTCATCATCTCTTTATCGAGGTTGCCCGGGCCCCGGGTCTTTACGAAGTATTGCCCGGTGGTCTGCCCATAGGCCGGGGAGCCGAGGTTGGTGACGCGATAGCTCCAGTTGACATTGTTCTCGAACATGTCCGGCGAGCGGATCGCTTCGGAATACACCGCGCGCAGGCCGTGGCGCGGGTTGATCAGGTAGTTGACGGCCACCCGTGGCGTCAGCGAGTTGCCGCTCAGGTGCGTGTCTTCGTACATCGCGCCGCCTTGCAGCAGCCAATGCTCGCTGGCGCGCCATTCCAACTGGCCGAACAGACGCCAGGTGCTGTCGTCCAGAGTGCCGTTGAAATAGGTGTCGGAGTCGGCGCGGTCGTAGCGGTAGTTCATGCCGCTGACCAGGCGCAGGCTGTCGGACAGGCTGAGAGTGTCCTGAATCTCCAGGTCGTAGCGGCTTTCGCGAGTGCTTTGGTCGATGTCACCGCACACGCTCTGGTTGGCGCCGTTACGCCATTGGTCCAGCACCTGGTCGGCCAGGGCTTGCTCGGCGGGGCTGCCCGGTGGCGCACTGCCTTGGCTGTAGGTGTCCATGTGCCGGGCCAGCCGTTCGGCATAATTGGGGTTCAACTGCCATAACTGGGTCAGCTCCGGGCTGAACGAGACCTTGGCATCACAGGCGTTCCAGATTTGCCGGCGATCCCACTGTTGGGCCGAGCCCTGGATATACAGGCTGTGGTCAGGATTGAAATCAAAATTCCAGCGCAGGGAACCCGCGTAGTCTTTGGCTGTGACGTCGGAATTGTTACCGCCTTCGGTAATCCCGGCAAACACTGGAGTGTAGGTATAAGGTCGTTGGTTGGTGCCTTCCTTTGCATCCAACTGCACGTCGATGCTCTGTTGGGTGTTCAGCGTCTGGCTGATCGCCAGGCTGAAGCGGTTGAGGCGGCGGCCGTCACGGCGGTCGGCGCCGGCAGCGTCGCTGTCGAAACCGTCGTCCTGTTGCCCGGAGAGGGACAAGCGCAAGTCGCCGGTTTCCCAGCCTGCGCCCTGGCTGGCATAGAAGTCGTTGATGCCGCGTGCGCCACGCACCACCTTGACCCGCGAGCCATGGCTGTTGGCCGGCGAGCGCGTGAGGATGTTGACGACCGCCATCAAGGCATTGGCGCCGTAGCTGACGGTGTTGGGGCCGCGGAACACTTCGATGCGCTCGATATCTTCCATGGCGACCGGAATGTCGCTCCAGTCCACGGTGGCCAGGCCCGCGCGATACACCGAGCGGCCGTCTATCAGCACCTGCATGCGCCGCGCATCGCTGGCACTGGTGCCATGGTAGTTCACCGTCGCCTGGTTGCCGGTGGTGTAGCCGACCATCATCCCTGGTACCAGCCGCAGCAGTTCACTGATATCCCGCGCGCCACTGGCCTTGATCAGCTGGCTGTCGATCACGGTCATACTGCCAGGCACGGCGGCGGCCGATTGCTTGAGGCGCGTGGCGGTCAACACTTGGGGCAGGGGCTGGCTGTCGAGGAACAGGTCATCGGCCATGACCGGCGCGCTGCACAGCGGCATCAGCCACAGAAGTAGACGAGGAGGAGGGCCCAAATACACGGCACGGCCTTGATAATTGCGGATAGCCGCCCATGTTAACTGAGGTGGGGCCTTTTGCCAGTCGTCGGACTTGTAATTACTTCATGTAAATTTGCCATTTTCCGGCAAACGCATGAATTGATACGGGGGCTGGCCGCAAGCGGGTCGGCCCGTATAATGCGCCATCGCCACTGGTATGGATTAACGGATTGCATATGACTGAACAGCGCCCTATCGCGGTCCTGGGAGGCGGAAGTTTTGGTACCGCCGTGGCAAATTTGCTGGCCGAAAACGGTCACGCTGTGCGCCAGTGGATGCGCGATCCCGAACAGGCCGAGGCCATTCGGGTTAACCGGGAAAACCCGCGTTACCTCAAAGGCATCAAGATTCATCCGGCGGTCGAGCCTGTCACCGACCTGCTGGAAACCCTCACAGCCTGCGACCTGTGTTTTGTCGCGCTGCCGTCCAGCGCACTGCGTTCGGTGTTGGCGCCTCACGCTGAACGCCTGGCGGGCAAGCTGCTGGTCAGCCTGACTAAAGGCATCGAGGCGCAGACCTTCAAGCTGATGAGTGAAATCCTTGAAGAAATCGCTCCTCAGGCGCGCATTGGCGTGCTGTCCGGGCCGAACCTGGCGCGGGAAGTGGCCGAGCACGCGCTGACCGCCACCGTGGTCGCCAGTGAAGACGAAGCGCTCTGCGAGCGCGTCCAGGCCGTGCTGCATGGCCGGACCTTCCGCGTCTATGCCAGCAACGACCGCTTTGGCGTCGAACTGGGCGGTGCGCTGAAAAACGTCTATGCGATCATCGCCGGCATGGCCGTGGCGCTGGGCATGGGCGAAAACACCAAGAGCATGCTGATCACCCGCGCCTTGGCCGAGATGACCCGTTTTGCCGTGAACCAGGGCGCCAACCCGATGACCTTCCTGGGGCTGGCGGGTGTGGGCGACTTGATCGTCACCTGCTCCTCGCCGAAAAGCCGCAACTACCAGGTGGGTTTCGCCCTCGGCCAGGGCTTGAGCCTGGACGACGCGGTCACGCGCCTGGGTGAAGTGGCCGAAGGCGTCAACACCCTCAAGGTGCTCAAGGCCAAGGCCCAGGAGGCCGGCGTGTATATGCCGCTGGTCGCCGGGCTGCACGCTATCCTGTTTGAAGGGCGCACCTTGGACCAGGTCATCGAGCTGCTGATGCGCGCCGAGCCGAAAACCGATGTCGACTTTATTTCCACCAGTGGTTTCAACTGAGGAACGCGTCATGAACGATCCAAAAGCAGCGCCCAAGTACGAATCCATTGGCCTGCGCATTCTGTGGATGCTGGTGTTTGCCCTGGTGTGGCAGGTGGCTCAGTTCCTGCTCGGCGCGCTGGTGGTGGTGCAGTTGATCTACCGCTTGATCTATGGCGCACCGAACCTGGGCCTGATGAACTTCGGCGACAGCCTCAGCCAGTTCCTGGCGCAGATCGGCCGTTTCGGCAGCTTCCACTCCGAACAGAAACCATGGCCGTTCGCCGACTGGCCGACCCCGCGCGCACCCGAGGGCGAAGCCGCCCACAGTGTGCCGCCAGCGCCGCACCCGGTGCGTGATGAGGAGCCAAAGCTGTGAAGTTGTGGATTTTGCGTCACGGCGAAGCAGAAGCCCATGCCCCCTCCGACGCTCAGCGCAACCTCACCGAACACGGGCGCGCCGAAGTGTTGCGCAGTGCTGCGCACCTGATTGGCCAACCCCTCAGCGCCATCATCGCCAGCCCCTATGTGCGGGCGCAGCAGACCGCGCACCTGGTGCGTGAGGCCTTGGGTTTCGAGCCGGATATTCGCACGGTGCCGTGGCTGACGCCGGAGGGCAATCCTTTGCAGGTGCTGGAAAAGCTCGACACCGATGACAACGTGCTGCTGGTCAGCCACCAGCCGTTGGTGGGCAGCCTGATCAGCTTTCTGCAGCATGGTCACCAGCGTCAGCCGCAGCCGATGCACACCGCCAGCCTGGCGGAACTGGAGGGGGATTTCCCGCTGGCGGGGCTGATGAGCCTGGTCGGTGTGAAACACCCGTAGGCTATATCGCTGCTTTGTGTGTGCTATATATTCAACCAAGCAAGTGCTTGGTTGGCTATCGTCGGACCACAAAGGAGCGCGTCCCATGCCCGTCGCTTTTCGTTTGCCGTTGCAGGTCTTCTTTGAACGTGAAGCGCGCCACCCGCGTCAGACCTTTCTGGTCCAGCCCGTTGGCGGCAGCGAGGTGCAACGCCTCAGTTGGGGCGATGTCGGCCACCAGGCCCGTTGCGCCGCGCAGTGGCTGCGTGCTCGCGAGTTGCCCCAGGGCTCGCACATTGCCCTGATCTCGAAAAACTGCGCGCACTGGATCATTGCCGACCTGGCGATCTGGATGGCCGGGCACGTCTCTGTGCCGCTGTACCCCAACCTCACCGCCGACTCCGTTGCCCATGTGCTCAGCCATTCCGAGGCGGCACTGGTGTTTATCGGCAAGCTCGACGATTGGCCCGCCATGGCACCCGGTGTGCCGGCGGGTGTGCCGACCATCAGCCTGCCACTGTGCCCGTCGGGCGCGTTCGATTTCAGTTGGGCCGACCTGCAAGCCTGCCCGTCGATTCATGACGACCCCCAGCCTGCCGCTTCGGACCTGGCCACCATCATCTATACCTCCGGCACCACCGGCCTGCCCAAAGGCGTGATGCACAGCTTTGGCGCCTTGGGGTTTGCCACCACCCGCGGCACCGAGTTATTCGGGCTGGGGGAGGGCGACCGGCTGTTGTCCTACCTGCCGTTGTGCCATGTGGCGGAGCGGATGTTTGTGGAGATGGCGTCGATTTACACTGGGCAAACGGTTTATTTCGCAGAAAGCCTGGATACTTTTTTGACCGATCTGCGTAGGGCACGTCCGACCGCACTGTTTGGCGTGCCGCGGATCTGGAGCAAATTCCAGATGGGCGTCTACGCCAAGATCCCGCAAAAGCGCCTCGATACCTTGCTGCGCCTGCCCTTTATCGGCAAACGTGTAGGCCACAAGGTACTTGCCGGCCTGGGCCTGGACGCGTTGCGCATCGCACTGTCCGGCGCGGCGCCCGTGCCTGAGGCGCTGCTGCGCTGGTACCAACGCCTGGGCCTGGATGTGCTCGAGGTGTATGGCATGACCGAGAGCTGCGGCTACTCCCATGTGTGTCGTCCCGGCCAGCAGATCCTCGGCTGGATTGGCCTGCCGTGCCCCGGTGTTGAAGTGCGCATCGACCCCTCGGGCGAAGTGCAGGTGCGCAGCGGTGCGACCATGCTCGGCTACTTCAAGGACCCACAGAAAACCTGCGAGACCCTCACCGCCGATGGTTTCTTGCGTACCGGCGACAAGGGCGAGCAGGATGCCGATGGCCGTTTGCGCCTGACCGGGCGGCTCAAGGAAATCTTCAAGACCAGCAAAGGCAAATACGTAGCCCCGGCGCCGATCGAAAACCGCCTGGCCGAACACTCGCGCATCGAGCAGGTGTGCGTAGTGGGCGACGGCCTGGCTGCGCCAATCGGCCTGTGTGTGCTGTCGGCGGGGAGCCAGGACCGGCAAGTGCTGCGCAGCAGCCTTGAGCGCCTGTTGGAACAGGTCAACGGCGCCTTGGACAAGCATGAGCGTTTGCGTCAACTGGTGGTGGTGAACGAAAACTGGGCGGTGGAAAACGGCTTTCTGACCCCGACCCTGAAGATCAAGCGCAACGTGATCGAATCGACCTACGGTGCACAATTGCAGGCGTGGAGCGAGCGTTCCGAATCGGTTCTGTGGCAGGATTAGGCCCATCATAAAACCAAGAAGGACACTTGTATGAGCCTGTGGCGCACCCAGCCGAATATCGAGCAACTCAATGCCATGCAGAAAAACACCATCGGTGAGCTGCTGGATATTCGCTTCGACAGCGTGGACGACGAGTCCCTGACCGCCAGCATGGTGGTCGATCATCGCACCCATCAACCCTACGGCTTGCTGCACGGTGGTGCGTCGGTGGTGTTGGCAGAAACCGTCGGCTCGACGGCCGCCTACCTGTGTATTGATCCCGCCAAGTTCTATTGCGTCGGCCTTGAGGTCAACGCCAACCACCTGCGTGGTGTGCGCAGCGGGCGGGTGACTGCCGTAACGCGCGCGATTCACATCGGCCGCACTACTCAGGTGTGGGACATCCGCTTGACCAGCGACGATGGCAAAGCCAGTTGTATCTCGCGCCTGACCATGGCGGTGGTACCGCTGGGCGAGAACCCCCCGGCGCGATAGGCGTGGCGTGAGTGTCATCATTCCTGGCAGTTACAGTCATTGCTGTGCCGGCCAGGCATGGTGACAATCAATCTCTGTTTTTGTAGATGGATCCGGTATGTCGCAGCATGTGTTTTTTGCCCACGCCAATGGCTTCCCTTCGGCCACCTACGGCAAGCTGTTTGCCGCCCTGGCCCCGGAATACAAGGTGGCTCATCTGCCGCAGCACGGTCATGATCCCAGGTTTCCGGTGGATGATAATTGGCAGAACCTGGTGGACGAGTTGATCCACCACCTTGAGCAGCAGCCGGAACCGGTGTGGGGGGTGGGCCATTCCTTGGGCGGCGTGTTGCATCTGCACGCGGCCATGCGTTGCCCGCAGTTGTATCGCGGTGTGGTGATGCTCGATTCGCCGGTGCTGACCCGCGCCGACCGCTGGGTAATTCGCGCGGCCAAGCGCTTGGGTTTCATCGACCGCCTGACCCCGGCTGGACGCACCCTGGGCCGTCGCGAGGAATTTACCGACCTAGAGGCTGCGCGCAGTTACTTCGCCGGCAAGACCTTGTTCCGTGGCTTTGACCCGGAATGCTTCGACGCTTACCTGCAACATGGTTTGTATCAGGTGGGTGATCGCCTGCGCCTGCGCTTTGACCCGGCCACAGAAATCAGCATCTACCGTGGCGTGCCGCACACCAGCCCGGGCCAGGTGCGCCAACTGAAGGTGCCGCTGGCGGTGGTGCGCGGCCGACAGAGCCGCGTAGTGATGCGTCACCACGCCAGCGGCGTCGGACGTCTGCCCATGGGTGAAATGCTCACCATGCCCGGCGGCCATATGTTCCCCCTTGAGCGCCCCCAAGACACCGCGACCTTGATCAAGAACCTGTTCTCCCGCTGGGAAACGCGCGAGCGTAGTTGCGCATGAGCACACCCGTCGAGGACGTCCGCCTGAGCCTGCCGCATATCGAACTGGCGGCCCACCTGTTCGGCCCCGAGGACGGTGTGCCGGTGATCGCGCTGCATGGCTGGCTGGACAACGCCAACAGCTTTGCGCGACTGGCCCCGAAACTTCAGGGTTTGCGCGTCGTTGCGCTGGATATGGCCGGGCACGGGCATTCGGCGCATCGTCCTACAGGCGCCGGTTATGCCTTGTGGGATTACGTCTATGACGTGCTGCAAGTCGCCGAGCAACTCGGGTGGAAACGTTTTGCATTACTTGGTCACTCTCTCGGCGCTATCGTGTCTCTGGTGCTCGCCGGTGCGTTGCCGGAGCGCGTAACGCACCTGGGATTGATCGACGGCGTCATCCCGCCGACGGCCAACGGTGAGAACGCCGCCGAGCGGCTGGGCATGGCGTTGCAAGCGCAATTGAACCTGCAGGACAAGCGCAAGCCGGTCTATAACACCCTGGATAGCGCCGTCGAAGCGCGCATGAAAGGCGTGGTAGCGGTCAGTCGCGAAGCCGCAGAACTGCTGGCCCAGCGCGGTTTGATGCCGGTGCCGGGTGGTTACACCTGGCGTACCGATAGCCGCCTGACCCTGGCTTCGCCGATGCGCCTGACCGACGAACAAGCCATGGCCTTCGTGCGGCGCGTAAGGTGCCCTACGCAGTTAGTGGTCGCTGCCGACGGCATGCTGGCGAAACATCCCGAATTGCTTTCCCAGCTACCCTTTACCGTGACCACGCTGCCCGGTGGCCATCATTTGCACCTGAATGATGAGTCTGGGGCGCTCCTTGTTGCAGACTGTTTCAATCGGTTCTTCCGAGCGCCTTGACTTGGGGCGGTCAACTGCCGAGGCTGGGCGGATTGAAAAGGAGTCAACCATGAACAACTTCGACATCGCTATGACCAACGATGGCCAGGGCTCGTTGATCTTATGAGCGTGCGTAACGGATGTATCCGTGTCTTGGGCTTAAGCCTGCTTAGCCCGTTGGTATTCGCCGCCGACCTACCGGGTAGCCAGGACCTGCCCGCCGTGGCCCGCCAGGTCGATTCGCAAATCGTCGATTACCGGCCCGCTGAAGAAAAAGAACGGATCTACCCCATGGGCGCGATCCGCAAGATCAGCGGCCAGTTGCGCTATGAAGACCAGGCCATCGCGCGCGGCCAAGCCACCGCCATCACCTATGAGTTGCCCGCCGAACACAGCTCCAGCGCCGCGTTTACCGCGACGCGTGAAGCGTTGCAGGAAAAGGGCGCGCAGTTGTTATTCTGGTGCAATGCCCGCGATTGTGGTGAAAGCAGCCTGTGGGCCAATGAGATTTTCGGCAACGCCAAGTTGGTCGGCGCCGACAGCCAGCAGGAATACGTGTTGCTGCGTCTGGCCGAGCCACAGGCCAACTCCCTGGTCGCGCTCTATGGCATCACCCGGGGCAATCGCCGCGCCTATCTGCATGTGGAGCAATTGGACGCCAGCGCGCCATTGGGCCATCTATTGCCGACCTCGGCGACCCTGTCGCGCGAGCTGAAAAGCACCGGTGAGCTGGACTTCCCCGCGCTCGCCGGCGCACCCGACACCACCTGGCTGACCTTGATTTCCCGTGGGTTGAACCTCGACACCACGTTGCGCGTCAGTTTGACCGGGCCGAACGCCGAAGCGTGGCGCCAGGGCCTGATCGACAAAGGCGTGCGCGCTGCTCGCCTGGAAACCGGCGCCGGTGATGCCAAAGGCCTGCGCGTGCATCTGATACGCTAGGCGTGACCAGGCGAACGGACCCGCTTCGTTCGCCTAAGCTGTCTTCCTAAGCCTTCTTCTAGAGATACCCCATGCTCAATAACGATCGCCTACTGGTGCAAATCCTGCTGCTGGTGCTGTTTGGTGCCAGTCTATGGGTGATGGCGCCGTTCTGGTCGGCGCTGTTCTGGGGCGCGGTGCTGGCGTTTGCCAGTTGGCCACTGATGGTCCTGCTCACGCGTTGGCTCGGCGGCCGGGAGTCTTTGGCGGCCGCCATCCTGACGCTGGGCTGGATCTTGCTGGTGGCGGTGCCGCTGGTGTGGATGGGCTTCAACCTCGCGGACCATGTGCGCGACGCGGTGGCGTTGATCAAGGATATCCAGGTCGACGGCTTGCCGGCGGCGCCCACCTGGCTCGGTTCGATTCCCTTTGTCGGCGAGCGGCTGGTGGCAACCTGGGACAGCATCGACCAACAAGGCGCGGCCTTGATGGTCAGCATCAAACCGTACCTGGGGCAGGTTGGCAATTGGTTGCTGGCGCGCAGTGCGCAGATCGGCGGCGGCATTCTTGAACTGACGTTGAGCCTGGTGTTCGTGTTCTTTTTCTATCGAGACGGGCCGCGCTTGGCGATGTTCGTCCACCGTTTATTGGAACGCTTGATCGGCGAACGCGCGGGCTACTACATCGAACTGGTGGCTGGCACCGTACAACGGGTGGTCAACGGCGTGATTGGCACCGCCGCCGCCCAGGCGGTGCTGGCACTGATCGGCTTTCTGATCGCCGGCGTACCGGGCGCGCTGGTGCTGGGCGTCGTCACCTTCCTGCTCAGCCTGATCCCCATGGGCCCGCCGCTGGTGTGGATCCCTGCCACGGCCTGGCTGGCCTGGAAAGGCGATTACACCTATGCGGTGTTCCTCGGTGTATGGGGCACGTTCATCATCAGCGGCGTGGACAACGTGCTCAAGCCCTACCTGATCAGTCGGGGCGGCAACCTGCCGCTGGTCATTGTGCTGCTCGGCGTGTTCGGTGGCTTGATTGCCTTTGGTTTTATCGGCCTGTTTATCGGCCCGACCTTGCTGGCGGTGGCCTACAGCCTGTTGACGGATTGGAGTGCGACCCAGGCTCAGGCGCGTCTGGAAGATAAGCCGCTGTAACGGTTGTATGAGGCCTAATGTGGGAGTGGTGCTGGCCCTCAGGTCCTGGGCAACCACATCACGGCAGTCAGTCCACCACTTGGGGTTTCCTCCAGGTTCAGGCGACCGCCGAGGCGTTCCGCCGCTTCCTTGGAAATCGTCATGCCCAGGCCGACGCCGCCGGAGTTGCGGTTGCGTGAGCCTTCGAGCCGGTAGAACGGCTCGAACACCGCTTCACGCTTGTCGGCGGCGATGCCGGGGCCATGATCAATGACGCGGATGACCAGTGCCTCGCGACTGTCCGTCAGCTCGATGCGTGCCGAGCCGGCATAACGCAAGGCGTTGTCGATCAGGTTATTCAGGCACGAACGCAAGGCCATCGGCTGTACTTGCAACGGCGCGCAGGTGCCGGCGAATTGCACATCCGAACCCTGGTCCTGGGCGTTTTCGCTCATCGACTCCACCAGCGCTTGCACGTCCAGCCAATGCCGGGTTTCGCTGGTGCGTTGTTCGTGCAGGTAGCTCAGGGTGGCGTCGAGCATGCCGATCATGTCGTCCAGGTCCTGGCGCATCTGGCCCTGCAGCCGCGTATCTTCGATCTGTTCCAGGCGCAGCTTGAGGCGTGACAGTGGGGTGCGCAGGTCATGGGAGACCGCACCGAGCATGCGCGCGCGTTGGCTGACCTGTTCGCGGATGCGTTTTTGCATCAGGTTGAAGGTCGATGCCGCCTGCCGCGCTTCCAGCGGCCCGGACTCTTCCAGCGGCGGGCTGTCAAGGTCCAGGCTTAAACGCTCGGCCGCCTCGCTGAGGCGTTGAATCGGTCTGCTCAACAGCTTGGCCCCGTACCAGGCGGCGATAATCAGTGAGACAAATTGAAACGTCAGGGGCACCACCGGGCCGCCAAACCAGGGGCGGTGGTGCTCTTTGCGCTCCGGTACCCTTGTTCCGTCCGGTTGCTCGATAAACCGCTCAGGCGGTGGCGGCGGCGGTTGGCCGTAATGGTGGAACCAGAAGAACGCCAGCGCGTGGGCCAGCACAATCGCCACGAGCAACACGCCAAACAGCCGACCAAACAGCGTGTTGAAGGGCGCACGCATCAGCCGATATCTCGCGCATCGAACAGGTAGCCTTCGCCACGCACGGTCTTGATCAACTGCGGTGCCTTGGGATCATCCCCGAGTTTCTGCCGCAGGCGCGATACCAGCAAGTCGATGCTGCGATCAAAGGCTTCAATTGATCGGCCACGGGCTGCATCCAGCAACTGCTCGCGGCTCAGTACGCGGCGCGGGCGCTCGATAAACACCCACAGCAAGCGGAATTCCGCGTTGGACAGCGGCACCACCAAACCATCGTCGGCCACCAGCTGGCGCAGCACACTGTTCAGGCGCCAGTTGTCGAAGCGGATATTCGTGCGCTGTTCAGTACGGTCGTCACGCACGCGGCGCAGGATGGTCTGGATGCGCGCCACCAGTTCGCGCGGCTCGAACGGCTTGGACATGTAGTCATCGGCGCCCAGTTCCAGGCCGATAATGCGGTCGGTGGGTTCGCAGCGGGCGGTGAGCATCAGGATCGGGATGTCCGATTCCGCGCGCAGCCAGCGGCACAGCGAGAGGCCGTCCTCGCCTGGCAGCATCAGGTCGAGCACCACCACGTCAAAGGTTTCGGCGTGCATGGCTTGGCGCATCGCGGTGCCGTCGATGACGCCGGTGGCGAGAATGCCGAAGCGTGCCAGGTAGTCGATCAGCAGTTCGCGGATCGGCACATCGTCGTCAACGATCAGCGCACGAGTGTTCCAGCGCTTGTCGTCGGCGATCACCGCGGCTTTTTGCTCGTCGTTCATAAAGACGGAAGGGGTGTGCATAATGCAATCATCTGCCTGGTCGTTGCGGTCAGCATAGGCGCCCAGCCCCATGGCTGGAAGTGCTGGTCGGTGGGTCGTGCAGGCGAGGCTAGCCGTAGGGCGTGTTGTGGGCATGTCGTGAATGTATCAGCTTTGAAATAATTTCCAGAAATGCCCGCCTGACGGCGCTTGGTCAGTATTTACCGATCATCGGATCCCGCAAAGGCGCTGCTTGCGCTACAATCCGCGCCGATTTCGACTTGCCTGAGAGCCCATTCCAATGCCCGTCTGCCAGACTCCTATCATCGTCGCCCTGGATTACCCCACTCGTGACGCCGCACTGAAGCTGGCTGACCAGTTGGATCCGAAGCTTTGCCGCGTCAAAGTCGGCAAGGAACTGTTCACCAGCTGCGCCGCGGACATCGTCGGCACCCTGCGTGATAAAGGCTTCGAGGTGTTCCTCGACCTGAAATTCCACGACATCCCGAACACCACCGCCATGGCGGTCAAGGCTGCCGCCGAAATGGGCGTGTGGATGGTCAACGTGCACTGCTCCGGCGGCCTGCGCATGATGGCCGCCTGCCGTGAAGTGCTGGAACAGCGCAGCGGTCCTAAACCGCTGCTGATCGGCGTCACTGTGCTCACCAGCATGGAGCGTGAAGACCTGGCCGGTATTGGCCTGGACATCGAGCCCCAGGAGCAAGTCCTGCGCCTGGCCGCCCTGGCGCAGAAAGCCGGCCTCGATGGCCTGGTGTGTTCGGCGCTGGAAGCCCAGGCGCTGAAAACCGCGCACCCGTCGCTGCAGCTGGTGACTCCGGGGATTCGTCCGGCGGGCAGCGCCCAGGATGACCAGCGCCGTATCCTGACCCCGCGTCAGGCACTGGATGCGGGTTCGGATTACCTTGTGATTGGCCGCCCGATCAGCCAGGCGGCGGATCCGGCGAAGGCGCTGGCGGCGGTAGTTGCCGAGATCGCCTGATATCAGGTCGAACCTGGAAACATAGATGTGGGAGCGAGCACGTCGCATCGCTGCTCCCACAATTAGATCCAAGGTGTGTCAGTTGACCTTGAGTACCAGTTTGCCAAAGTTCTCCCCGTTGAACAGCTTCATCAACGTCTCCGGGAACGTCTCCAGCCCCTCCACGATATCTTCCTTGCTCTTGAGCTTGCCCTGCGCCATCCAGCCGGCCATTTCCTGCCCGGCCGCGGCAAAGTTTGCCGCGTGATCCATCACCACAAAACCTTCCATACGCGCGCGATTGACCAGCAATGACAGGTAGTTGGCCGGGCCCTTCACGGCTTCCTTGTTGTTGTATTGGCTGATGGCACCGCAAATCACCACGCGCGCCTTCAGTGCCAGGCGGCTGAGGACGGCGTCGAGAATATCGCCGCCGACGTTATCGAAATACACATCCACGCCCTTGGGGCATTCGCGCTTGAGCGCGGCGGGCACGTCTTCGCTTTTGTAATCGATGGCGGCGTCGAAGCCCAGTTCATCCACCAGGAACGTGCACTTGTCTGCACCGCCGGCAATGCCCACCACGCGGCAGCCTTTGAGCTTGGCGATCTGCCCGGCAATGCTGCCCACGGCGCCGGCCGCGCCGGAGATCACTACGGTTTCGCCTGCCTTGGGTGCGCCGGTGTCCAGCAACGCGAAGTAGGCCGTCATGCCGGTCATGCCCAGGGCAGACAGGTAGCGCGGCAAAGGCGCGAGTTTTGGATCAACCTTGTAGAAACCACGCGGCTCGCCCAGGAAGTAATCCTGCACACCCAAGGCACCGTTGACGTAGTCCCCGACCGAAAATTTCGGGTTGTTGGACGCAATCACTTTTCCCACACCCAGCGCGCGCATGACTTCACCGATGCCGACCGGCGGAATGTAGGACTTGCCTTCATTCATCCAGCCGCGCATGGCCGGGTCGAGGGACAGGTATTCGTTGCGCACCAGCACCTGCCCATCCTGGGGTGTGCCCACCGGCACTTCCTGGTAGGTGAAGGTTTCCCGGGTCGCCGCGCCGACCGGGCGCTTGGCGAGCAGGAATTGGCGGTTGGTCTGGGCGGTCATGGCAGGGACTCTTCTGGAAATGAACCTGAAGTGATAAACCTTGAACGGCCATGGAGCAAGGTTCACCCAATGCGCGAATGCTTGTCGATAGGCATTGCTGATAGTCAGCCTATGTCTGTTATCACTGCGATCCATGCAGCCTTAACTGGCCTTTTGATAGTGCTGACGCGTCCGGCGTGGCGTTGGCTAGACTCGGGCCACGGCTAGATTTCCCACAACACACTCTTCAGGACATCCTCCATGAGCATGACGTTTTCCGGTCAAGTCGCCCTGGTAACCGGTGCCGCCGCCGGTATTGGTCGCGCCACTGCGCTCGCATTCGCCGCCGAAGGCTTGAAGGTCGTGGTTGCCGACCTGGATGCAGCGGGCGGCGAGGGTACCGTCGCCTTGATCCACCAGGCGGGCGGGGAAGCGCTGTTTGTACGCTGCAACGTCACGCTGGAGGCCGATGTGCAGCAATTGATGGCCCAGACCATCACCGCCTATGGCCGCCTGGACTATGCCTTCAATAACGCCGGAATCGAGATCGAGAAAGGCAAGTTGGCCGACGGCAGCCAGGATGAGTTCGACGCCATCATGGGCGTCAACGTCAAAGGCGTGTGGCTGTGCATGAAGTACCAGTTGCCGCTACTGCTGGCCCAGGGTGGCGGGGCAATCGTCAACACCGCGTCGGTAGCGGGTTTGGGCGCGGCGCCCAAGATGAGCATTTACGCCGCTTCCAAGCATGCGGTGATCGGCCTGACCAAATCGGCGGCCATTGAATATGCGAAGAAGAAAATTCGCGTCAATGCGGTCTGCCCGGCGGTGATCGATACCGATATGTTCCGGCGTGCCTATGAAGCCGACCCACGCAAAGCCGAATTTGCCGCCGCCATGCATCCGGTCGGGCGCATTGGCAAGGTCGAGGAGGTCGCCAGCGCGGTGCTCTACCTCTGTAGCGATGGCGCGGCCTTTACCACTGGCCAGGCCTTGGCGGTGGACGGTGGTGCTACGGCTATCTAGGACCTCGCGTCGCCCGCCATTCGAAAAGGTTTGGGAGGGCTGTGGGGCGTTTCCATAGCTGGCAATGGGCCCTGTCAGAATGTGTATCATTAGGTAAATAATTCAATAAAATCAATACTTTAATAAAATTTGGCGACGGGTTGTGAGGGGCTTCTGTGCTTAACTGTTCTGGGTTGAATAACAGACAGAGGAAGTGAGTGGCGCATGGATTTAGGGATCGATCGACAAGCCCTTGTACCGGTGGTGCAGCAAATCATCAGCGCAGTGGCGCAGTGGATTCGCAACAGTGGGGCGAGTCCCGGCACGCGCTTGCCGTCCATTCGACAGGTGGCCCTCGATAATCTGCTCAGCCAGTCCAGCGTGATCGAGGCGTTCGAGCGGATGGCCGCCCAGGGCGTACTGGTGTCCAAGCCCGGCTCGGGGTTTGTGGTCGCGCAGCCGTCCGGCTTGCATGAGGGCCAATGGTACGAAGGCGCAGAGCGGGAATGGGGGCCGTTCATCGATAACCCAATGGGTGAGCTGAAACTGGGCTGCGGCTGGTTGCCGGATGCCTGGCGCGAAAGCGATGACATCAGCTATGCGATTCGTGAAGTCACCCGTACCGACACCGCCGGTCTGTTCAACTACAGCACCCCATTGGGTTTGCTGGCGCTGCGCGAACAACTGCTCAAGCGACTGACCCAGATCCACATTGCCACCCACCTTGACTGCATTCTCACCACGTCAGGCGCCAGTCATGCACAGGACTTGCTGATACGCACGTTGCTCAAGGCTGGCGATTGCGTGGTGGTCGAATCGCCGGGGTACGGCAACCTCTATCGGCAGCTGGCGTTCCACGGCGTGCAACTGCTGCAAGTGCCGCGCACCCAAGGAGGCCCGGACCTCTC
The DNA here is from genome assembly GCF_963970835.1 of Pseudomonas sp. EA_15y_Pfl1_P101. Taxonomy (NCBI): domain Bacteria; kingdom Pseudomonadati; phylum Pseudomonadota; class Gammaproteobacteria; order Pseudomonadales; family Pseudomonadaceae; genus Pseudomonas; species Pseudomonas sp. EA_15y_Pfl1_P101. The sequence goes on from NZ_CAXAPA010000011.1 coordinate 168,527, forward strand.
GGCGCTGGAAGCATTGTTGCAGCGGCATCGGCCCAAGTGCCTGTTCATCAACAGCCTGTATCACAATCCCACCGGCACCAGCCTGAACCGCACAGTGGCTGAACGTTTGCTGGAACTGGCGCACCGCGAGAACTTCCTGATCATTGAAGAGGATGTTTTCGGCGACCTGCAACCTGCCAGTTGCACGCGGCTGTCGGCGTTTCCCCATGATGACCGGGTGATCTATGTCGCGAGCTTTTCCAAGACCCTGAGCAGTGCCCTGCGCGTGGGGTATCTCAGTGCCAGCACGGTGATCATCGCGCAACTGGCCAGCCTCAAGACCATGACCGGGTTTGGCACCTCGCGATTTGCCGAGGCGGTGGTGGCCACGCTGCTGGCTAATGGCACCTATCGCAAGTGTGTGCAGCGCCTGCGCAAGCGACTGCGTGCGCAAATGGCCGCTACGTTGCAGGTACTGGAGGACGAGGAGTGGGAGGTGTTCGCCAAACCCGCTGGCGGTATGTTCCTGTGGGCACGGCCAGGGGTGGGGGATCGGTCACGAGTGCAGGGGTGTGCCCGGCGGCTCGGTGTCTTGTTATCGCCGGGGGCGCTGTTCAGTCCAACCGGCGAACCCAGTGACTGGCTGCGTATCAATGTGGCCTATGCGGCCGATCAACGAGCCTTGGCGTTGTTCCGCGCCATGGGGCCTGCCAGATCGACCTCGACCATCCTGAAAACGACGAGCGTGTAGCTTTTTGCCATTATTGTGGCGCCAACGCCTTGTGTTCAATGCCTTGTGGTTGCGAATCTCGCCTGAGTTAACCGGGCTTTATGGCATCTGCCATTGCAAGAGGATTCAAGTGCAATGATTTCGGTCGTGCAACGACATTTCGCCAACCTCGGTATGGCAAAGAAACTGGGCTTGGGCTTCATGCTGGTATTGCTGCTGACCGCGTTGGTCGCGGCCATCGGCGTGTGGTCCCTGCAATCCGTTGGACAGCGTTTCGAAGGCCTCAAGGCCATGTCTTCGCTCAACAGCGGCCTGCTCAAGGTGCGCCTGATCGAGCAGGACTACGCATTGCATGCCGACCCCAAGGCCGTCGATGCCCTGCATGAAAGTGTCGATACCCTGGCAGCGCTCGCGGCCAGCCTCAAGGCTCAATCGCCCGCCAACGTGCCGGTGATGAACGATGTCGAGCAAGCCTTGGCGGAATACCGCAAGGCATTCGATGAGTTTGTCGAATTGACCCAGACCAAGGACCTGGCCCTTGAAATGGCCAGTTGGTCGGTGTCCAGCGTGGCGAACAACCTAGACGTCTTGCAGGCCGGGCTGGCAGATGACGGTGCCTATGGCCTGAAGGAAAGCCAGGGCAAGGAGGGCGCTGAGTTTATCGAGCAGGCGGGACAGATCAGCCAAGTCTCACGCTTGATGTTGCAAGCCATGAACGAAGCCCATGTGCGTCTGGATCAGAGCCGCAAAGTGAGCGGGGAGGGCACTGAGCAGGGCAAGATCGAGCAGGCCGACCAGGCCCTGGCCCAGGTCGAGCAACTGAAGACCTCGGTCAAGGACTCGGGCTACCAGACCGTGCTCAACGAAGTCTCCGGGCATATTGCCGCGTTCAGTGAAAAGCTCGGCGAATACACCGGCCTGCTGGCGCAGGAGAAAGTGGTCTACAAACAGTTGCATGATCGGGCGGAGCAAGTGGTCAGCCGGGTCAACCAGGCTTACAGCGCCGAAGATCAGTCGATGCAGGCGCAGTTAAAGAAAAGCGCAGGGCTGATCATCGGTTCTTCGGCCCTGGCACTGCTGGTAGGGTTGATTGCGGCGTGGGTGATAACCCGATTGATCGTCGCGCCGCTGCGCAGTGTGATCGCCGTGGCCCAGCAGATCGCCGCCGGCGACTTGAGCGGGCGCATGGACGTCAGTCGTCGCGATGAAATCGGCCAGTTGATGCAGGCGATGCAGCAGATGGGCAGTGGCTTGAGCCAAATGGTCAGCGGCCTGCAAGCCGGTATCGAACAACTGGCCAGCTCGGCGCATTCATTGTCCAGCGTCACCGAGCAGACCAATATCGAAGTCAGCAGCCAAAAAGAAGAAACCGAACAGGTTGCCACGGCGATGAACCAGATGACCGCCACCGTTCACGACGTGGCGCGCAATGCCGAAGAGGCCGCGCAAGCCGCGCAGACGGCGGATGACAAAGTCGACAGTGGCCAACGGGTGGTGCGCCAAAGCCTGCAGCGCATCGAATTACTGGCCACCTCCAGCACCAGTGCCAGCACCAGCATCGAGAGCCTGAGCGCAGAGATCCAGCATATCGGCACCGTGTTGAGCGTCATCAAAAGCGTGGCTGAACAGACCAACCTGCTGGCCCTTAACGCCGCCATCGAAGCCGCCCGCGCGGGCGAACAGGGGCGGGGTTTTGCGGTGGTCGCCGATGAGGTGCGCGCGTTGGCCCTGCGCACCCAGCAATCCACGGAAGAAATCGAGCGGTTGGTCAGTACCTTGCGCAGTGCGGCGCAGTCGTCCGTGCAGCAGATCCAGCAAAGCGGCGAGCTGGTGAAGCTGGCAGTGAGCGATGCGCTGGAAACCGAAAGCGCCCTGGGCAGCATCGCGGCGGCGGTGTCGTTGATCCAGCAGATGAACCAGCAGATTGCCGCTGCGGCCGAGGAACAAAGCTCGGTGGCCGAAGAGATCAACCGCAGCGTCACCAGTATCCGTGCCAGTGCGGATCAGTCGGCGCTGAGCATGCAGGGCAACGCTGCGTCGAGTATTCAACTGGCGCAGTTGGGGGCGGAGCTCAAGGGCATGGTGGGGCATTTTCGCCTGTGATCGCAGCGTGTTGGCTGCGATCACTGGGGAGGGCGGTCAGGCGTGGTTGGCCAGGAAGGTCAGCAGCGCTTCGTTGACGAAGTCCGGATGTTCCCTCGCACTGATATGGCCGGCCTGCGGAATCAGGATCAGGCTGCAGCCGATCAGACCGGCCATCTCCTCGGACTCGGCGGGAGGGCGCGGTTTGTCCTGTTCGCCACACATTACCAAGGTAGTGTTGGCATCCAAGCGTGGCAACTGCGCCAGCACATCCTCGCGACTGAAGATCAACCGGCCCAGGGGCACGATGCTGCGCAGCAGGCGCTCTTTGGAGTAACCCTGCAATTGCTTGCGCAAATCCTGGTACAGCGCTGATTCGCGATCGATGCCTGGGCGGAAGAAGATCGGAGTAATAACATCCAGCAAAGGTTCAGGGATGGCGCCGGCGTCTTCGATCATCTTGAACAGCGAGAAATAGTACTGGCGCGTGGCCTCGGGCTCGGCGCCGAGGTAGGTGTCCATCAGCACCAGGCTGTTGACCCGCTCGGGTGCGAGCAACGCCAGCCGCGCACCCCACATGCCACCGACCGAGAGACCCACCAGGTTGATGTGTGAAATGTCCAACTGGTCCAGCAGGGCCAGGGCCTGGCGTGCGAGGTCGTCGAGGGAATGGGTTTGCGCCGGCAGCGGGCCGGACTCGCCATGGCCCCACAGCTCGGGCACGATCACGCGGTACTGTTGCGACAGGGCTTCGACCTGCGGCGACCACATGTCGCGGTCCCACAGGTAGCTTGAGCCCAGCAGGACGACGGGGCCGCAGCCCTGGTCGACGTAGTGCAGCGGTTGTCCATCAATGACGGCGACAGGCATAGCAGGCCTCTGACTTCACGGAGTGAGGGGCACTTTTTTACGCTAGTCGAGGGGCGGCGGATAGATGCAAAGTGATGGCATGTGGCGAACAGAGTTCGCCACATGGAGAGGGGCCAATCAGTCGTAAATGGCTTTTTTCTTCCATTCCGCGTCGGCGTCGACCACTTTGAGGCCTTCGGTCAATTCGTTGACCTCGTCTTGGGCAGGCTTGCTGTTGGTCAGTACCGTGGAGTTGGCGCGGACCAGTTGGGCTTCCAGTTGTTGCAGCTGTGCGCTGTAGATCCCCGGCTCCGGTTGTTTGCGCAGGTACTGCACGCCACGTTCGAATGCCAGGCGCGCCTGGCCCGGCTGGCTTTGCTGCAAAGCGTGCTGGCCGAGGTTGTTGAAGAACTCGATATGCAGCAACACCAGGATATGGCGGATTTCCTTGATCCAGTGCTTGGCCTCGTTGGACGACAGGAAGCCGTCCTGAGCAGCGCGGGTGACCTGGCCGTGGAGGGCTTCAAGCAGGAAACGCACGTCCTTGGCCTTGGCTTCGGTCTGGATCGGCGCGGGCGGGTTGCTCACCGGGATCGATTCACCCTGGGCCACCAGCGCATTCAGCTCGGCGATGCGGGCCTTGATCGGTGCGCTGGTCTTGTTGAGGTTCAACAGCCGCTGGTTAACGTTGAGCTCCAGTCGTGTCAGCAACAGTTTGAGCGCCGGGGTCATCAACTGGCCAGGAAAGGTCTCGGTGATTTCACCGCAGCGGCGCAGCCGATCATTGAGTTCGATTTCGGTACGTTTCTTTTCCAGCTTGTTGTTTTCCACCACGTGGTTCATATAGCCAATGGCAATCAGTATGGCGATAACGGCTATTACCAACAGGGTGATCATGAGTGGTGTCACCGGTGTGACCTCTTTATAGGGTTTACAGTGGAGTGTAGTGACTGGGCGTTCCGGCGGATAGAACTGATCGACCAGTTGCCCAGGTAGTTTGCTTCTATATAGATAGGCGTTCCCTGCATGAATGCACATTGCCATCATTTTCCGGAGTGAACTATAGCGTCTTGTCGGGCGCCAGAATATAGGCGCCAAAGCCCGAACGGGCATAACGTTCGCACAAGCCCGTAAAGCAGGGCGAAGTCATTGATTTAAATAAATTTATCCTTGGGGGTTGACGACCTTTCAATCCATCCATAGAATGCGCGCCACTTACAGCGTAAAGCGCACAGCGAAACGCGGTAGGGAGTGAATGTTGTACGTGTGTCCCCTTCGTCTAGTGGCCTAGGACACCGCCCTTTCACGGCGGTAACAGGGGTTCGAGTCCCCTAGGGGACGCCAATATGCGGGAATAGCTCAGTTGGTAGAGCACGACCTTGCCAAGGTCGGGGTCGCGAGTTCGAGTCTCGTTTCCCGCTCCAAATTTAAGCAGTGTTGCTCTTGGGCGACACTGAGTGAAACCAGGGCATGATCTTCGGATCTAATCTCTGGGCACTGAAATACACACCATGTATTTCAGTAGCGTGTCCCCTTCGTCTAGTGGCCTAGGACACCGCCCTTTCACGGCGGTAACAGGGGTTCGAGTCCCCTAGGGGACGCCATTTGCGGGAATAGCTCAGTTGGTAGAGCACGACCTTGCCAAGGTCGGGGTCGCGAGTTCGAGTCTCGTTTCCCGCTCCATATTCAACGAAAACGCCGATCAGAGATGATCGGCGTTTTTGTGTGTGTCGATTTTTATTCCTGAGTGTGCAGCCACGCCGGTGGGTGGGGGTGGGCTTGATAAAAGCCGCGCAGCGCCGTCACATCACGTTTGAAGCCTTCCCGTACCCAGGCGTGATAGGCCGCTTGAATAATCGATTCCCCCGCCGGCCAGGACAGGCAATCAACAATCGCCGAGGCAGCCTGCATGCCTGAGATCAATGCCTTGATTACGCCATGGGAGGCACAAGGGTCGAGGGTTGCGGCGGCATCGCCGACTAAAAAGTAGCCAGGCCCCGTGGTGTGCTGAGCGCACCGCCACGTCACGTCGGCGCCTCGCGTCACGTCGGTCGCTGTTTGTTGGTCCAGTGCTTTAGGGATCGCCCTGCAGGTGTCCGCAGCGTAAAACGACAGCTGCGTCCAATGCACGCAGGTGCTGCTGATTCGAGCAAGCCAGTGCCAGCCCTGGCGGTTGGCAAACAGTCCCAGTGCTGTATCCGGAAGGCGGTGGTCCTCGCAGTAGCCATACCTTGCAATCAGCCGAGGTGAAAGGCGCAGGCAGGGTATCTGCAATTGACGTTGCAGCCAGCCATGCCGACCGGTGGCGTCCAACACGTAGCGCGCGGTCCATTGGGTAGCCCCGACCTGAACGCCCGATACCCGACCGTGCTGTTGCAACACCTGGCTGACGCACTTCGGTTGGCTAACCTGCACGCCCAGCGTGCGGGCCTGTTGGAGCAATTGCTGATCGAGCAGGGCGCGCGGGATCTGAAAACCCCGCCAGGCCTCACCGCCAAATCCATGGAAGCGCGGTGGGCCATCCCAATGCACCCAGTGCCCGGCGTGTCTCAGGTATGCCGGATCGGTCAGTAGTGCGTTGCCGCCGAGTTGCCGCAGCAAGGGTTCAACCCCTGGATGCAAAGTCTCCCCGGGTCGGTGTCGAGGGAAATGGCTTCTTTCTACTAAGCCAACCCGCAAACCGCGTTGTGCGCAATGAATCGCCGCGGCACATCCCGCCGGGCCCGCTCCCATGACCACCACGTCAACGTCGTTCATCAACTTTGCGCCAGGGCCCACCGTCCTGGCGGACAAGCAGCGCGTCCTGGCCCATATACAGTTGCACCTGTTGCTCGATCTGCACATGGCGAAGCTTGAAGTTGTCCGTCGGTGTGGTGATCCCCCCGCGCTTGTACAGCCAGTAGTGCTGCACATCGCCCTCCAGCCGATGATTGGCTTGCTGTTGCGCCGCCTCGAAGGCGTCATCCGGCAGTTCTACCCGATAAAACGACAGCAGGGGCCAGAGTTTTCGCTGTTCTTTGTCTGATCCTGCGCCGACTGCCTTGTACGCGCGCCGCATGCCCAGCACACGCTGATGGTACTGCTCGGTGCTGGTCTGCCCGGTCATCGCCAGCGACAACTGGCCGGCCAGTGCGGCTCTTGTGTAATCGCTGTACTCATAGGCCTCGTACTGGACCACCGAGCGTCCTTCAACTTCAATCAGTGCCGGTCCGCTGCGGCCATCCCAGCCCGGGCTGCCGCGCTGGCCTGTTTCGCTGTCTGTCAGCGGGATGACCGTGGCCGACACACTGCGCGGTTCGAACGTGCGGGTCGAGTCCGGCGCGACACCTGGCCAGTAGGAGCCCAGCGCGGCACAGATACGTGCGTCCTCGGTAAATGGGCTGGCCAGTTGATAGCCGCAAAGCACATTGGTAAACGGCGCATCCACCAAGCCGCGGCCGACTTCCCAGCCGGGTCCAAACACACCGTTGGCGAAATCCGGCAGCCAGGATTGTCGCTGGGCACCCGCCACCGACGTGCTCGCGTTGGGCGTTGTCGAGGGCTGGGGATGGGAGATAATCGCCGTGACGCCGCGATCTTCCGGGGAGAAGTGATTACCCGTCAGGGACTGATTGATATAGAAGCGCACGTCGCACAGCGGATTGACCCGTGTATGCCACACCTCCGGGCAAGGTGGCGCCGGGCAGGGGAACACCTCGGGGTCGCTGGACCACGCCTTGAGTTCTCGTTGTCCGCACAGTGGGAAAAAGTCCGGGGCACCAATGATGGAATAGGCGGCAATGCTTTCCAGCATCAACTGCGGGCAGTTCGCCCGCACCCAGCCGTCCGCCATGGCGTCTTGATAGTGCAGGGCGCGATAGCCGCCGGCCTTGACGATTGCATCGACGTTTTCCAACTCATTGAGGTCTTCGACCGAGCCGTCGTCGCGCACGCGATGCCGTCCATGGATCAGGCCACCCGAGTCCGACGGCATCATGAACGACAGCGGGCTGCCCTGATAATAAGCCAGCTCCACCAGGGTCTTTTTAGCGTCGGGCACCAGCAGTCCCGGCGCGAACGTATCGACATCCGCCCAATGGCAGAGTCCTTGGGTAATCACGAAAGGCGGGTTGAGAATGTCAGGTTCCTGCCAACCGGTACCGTGAAAGCGCCGGTGGATCTGCCCGATCTTTTCGTTGATCTGGTGGCTTTCCAGTTGCACCCTCAGGTCCATCCCCGCCAGGCATTCATCTCCATCGAAAAGTTTGTGCAGGGGCACCCAGAACTCAAGGTCCGAGTCGATGGGCTGGGCGTTCATCGGGCCAAATTGTTCTGGCTGGCCAATGTGTTTTGCCGCGATAAAGGCGCCGTAGCGCGCCGGTATAACGCGCATTTGACTGGGCTGGCCCTCAACGAATGGCAAGAACCCTCGCCGTTGCGGGTCATATAGCGCGGCGGCTGTGCCCACGCGGGCCACGCCGGTGCGGGAAAAACACAAGTCGGCCTGGCGGCGATGCACGGTTTCAGGCTGTGTCCGGTATTCGTAGGCAAACACCGCGATCGCCAGTTGCTGATCACCGAATGACGCCAAGCTGGGGGGCGCTGCGCCGTAGACGTAATTGAGGATCTGCTCGATTTCAGCCGCTGTCGGAAATTCGGTCAGTGCTTCACCGCGGATATCGGTGCTCACGTTGGGCGATGCGAATGCATGAAACAGCAGGCTGTCAGCCGGTCGCCCCGGTTCGATACCACGCATAGCGCTGACAGAGAAGTCTTCGAAACCCGCCAATGTGCGGTTGATCTGCAGAGGTTGGGCAAGTTCTTCGCGCAGCGTGCCCGAAGTGATATCCAGGCCATGGAGCAGCAACAGGTCGCGCCACCCAAAGGGAGCCAGGCGTGTACAGGCACGTTCGACAGCGTTGAGCAGAGACATCCCGATTCCTCCGACAGAGTCAGAGGGCAGGGTACGCAAGAGGATTCAGCGTGGTAACTGACCGAATGGCTAGGTCGGCGCCAAAAGGACCCGCCAGGCTGGCGGGTCCGGGGAGGGTCAGAGCTTCGGCAACTGCCCGATACGGCCCATCATTTCTGTGACAATCTGCAAGTCCAGCAAGAACTGGTCGACGGTCTTGAACTCGTTGTCGGTGTGCCCGGTGTACTTTACTTCCGGCCGCGCCAGGCCGAATTGCACGCCGTTCGGCAGTTCGTGCACGGACGTTGCGCCGGCCGAGGTGCCGAACTTGTGCTCCATGCCGAGGTTTTCGCTGGCCACTGCCAAGAGTGCTTTCACCCATTCACCTTCCGGGTTGCGGAACATCGGTTCGGCCACCGAGTAGGTAAAGTCCACGTTAACCTTGGTTTTCTTGTCCCAGGCGCTCAACTTTTCGGCGATTTGTGCCTTGAGTTTCTCCGGGGATTTGCCCTTCGGCACACGCAGGTTCACCGCCAGTTTGAAGGCTTTGTCATCCAGGCCAACAAAGGTCAGCGAGGTGGTCAGCGGTCCCATGAATTCGTCAGAGAAGCCCACGCCCAGCTTGCCGCCGAGGTAGTCCAGGCCCCAGTTGTCAGACGCATAACGTGCGGCATCGGTAATCTGGTTGTGCTTGAGTGCGATTTTGCCGTCGATGCTGTGGATCAGTTCCAGCATGCGCGATACCGGGTTGATGCCGGACTCCGGCTCGGACGAGTGAGCCGAAACACCAGTGACCGTCAGCTTGACGTCTTTACCGTCGACCTTGGTGGCGACCTCGAAATCACCGCCGTTACGCTTGGCATATTCAGTGCCGGCCTTTTGCAGGCTGGCGGCCAATTCGGCAGGTTTGTCGCTGAGAAACGTTGCAACCGAAGCCGACGGGATCTGGTTAGTCGCCATGCCGCCGGTCATCGAGATGATTTCCGCGCCTTTGCCTTCAGGCTTGCGACGCGGGAAGGTTGCCATCACCGTGCCGTAGCCTTTCTCGGCAATTACCACTGGGTAGCCGCCATCCAGCGCGAGGTTGTATTGCGGCGTCGGGTTCTTTTCAAAGTAATACGGAATTGCGTCGCCGGAGGTTTCTTCGGTGGTGTCCACCAGCAGCTTGAAGTTACGCGCCAGCGCCAGCTTCTCTTCCTTGATGACCTTCATGGCATACAGGGCTACCACAATGGCGTTTTTGTCATCCTCGGTGCCACGGCCGTACATGCGGTCGCCGATCAGCGTGACCTTGAACGGATCTAGCTTGGTGCCGTCTTTCAGCACCCAGTTTTCCGGCGTTACCGGTACCACATCGGCATGGGCGTGGATGCCGACCACCTCATCGCCGCTGCCTTCCAGAGAAATTTCGTACACACGATTGTCGATATTGCGGAAATTCAGGTTGAAGGCCTTGGCGAGGTCTTGGATCTTGCCGGCGATCTTGATGAATTCCGGATTTTTATACTGCGGTAGACCGTCCACATTGAAGGTCGGAATTTCCACTAGCTCGCGCAGGGTTTCGGTGGCGGCCTTGCCATACTTCACCCGCGTATAGATGCCCAGCAGCCGATTGATTTCGTTCTGCTGGTCGGCGCTCAGGGTTTTGTTGTCGAGAAAGGCACTGATCGCCGGGCCCACATCGCTGGTCTTGCCAAGGTCGCCGTTGGCCAGGGTACCGAGGAAACCACGAAAATCACTGACGGAGGTTTCGCTGAAACTCTTGAGAATCGCCGTGCTTTGGTCGGGGGTGATAGTGGCGAAAGCTGGGCCAGAGATGGCCGATAGGCTCGCCGCGAACAGGGTGGCAGCCGCCAGTTGCTTGAGTGGAAAGTGCATGGAGGGACGCATTCCTTTGCTGGTAGTCAGTAGAAGATTTCTGATCGAAGTGTCAGAAATATTTCCACACACTACCACCTCCTTTTTCCATGGGCGAGGGGGTCGAACGGACCTGTAGAAGCAGGCTTGCCGGCAATGGTCGTCAACGACGACGCGAATTGACCGGCTAACCGGCGTGCCTGGGCTATTTGCAGTTGCACGCGCACTTGCGGAATATAGGCGTCTTCTCAGTCGATTTCGTAGCGAACGCAGAGCGCGCCCTTTTTCTCCGACACGGCCAGGATGGTCACCTGGCCCAACTCGCTCAATGTCTGCACATGAGTACCGCCGCAGGCATACGCGGGTAATTCGCCGAAGCCGACTTCGCGAGTGCCGTCTTTGAGGCTCATATGGCGTGGGGAGTCCGCAGCGATCCATTGGTTGACCTGCTGTTGAATCGCCGCGGCCTCCATGACCTGCGCAGTTTCACCACGGATAAAGGTGATCTTGCCTTCGCCTGGCCAGTGATGGGCCTTGATCGGCATCCAACCCAAGGTCTCGCCCACGTTGCCGATCAAGTGCCCGGCGGAATGCAGCCGGGTGTGCAGCGCGCGGCGTTGTTCATCGACCCGCGCGGTGATCGGGCCCGGTTCCAGTGGCCGGTCGACGTAGTGCACTACGCGATCGGCTTCCTGGGTGACGCGCAGTACAGTGCTGTCACCGAGCCAGCCGGTATCGAAGGGTTGTCCGCCGCCCTGGGGGTGAAAAATGGTCGAGTGCAGGATGACTGCAAACTGGTCCTCGTGCGGGGTGCAACCCAGTACTTCAAGCTCGGCAGTCAGGTGGTCGTGGGTGAAAAACAGGCGCTCGGTCATTATCTACATCCGTATCAGGGTTCTACCGACAGTATAAATAGTGCGCAAATGGGTGATAATCCGCCGAATCGTCAATGGACCTGTGCACCATGAGCATCAATCTACCTTTGCCGCTGCTGGGCGAAATGGCGATTTTCGTCAATGTGGTGGAGGCCGGCAGCTTCTCCGAAGCCGCCCGGCAGATGGGCGCTTCACCCTCCTCGGTGAGCCGCAGCATCTCGCGCCTGGAGAGAGCCCTGGCGACTCGGTTGCTGCAACGTACCACACGCAAATTGCGCTTGAGCGAGGGTGGCGAAGAGGTGTTCAGGCGCTGCCAGGAAATGGTCAGCGCGGCGCGTTCGGTGATGGAGATCAGCGGCCAGTTCACCCATGAAGCCGAAGGGCTGGTGCGGGTCAGCGTGCCCAAGGCGGTGGGGCGGTTTGTGGTGCACCCGCACATGCCGGAGTTCCTGCGGCGTTATCCCAAGGTAGATGTGCAGTTGATCCTCGAGGACCGGCCGGTGGACCTGATTGATGACAATATCGACTTGAGTATTCGCATCACCGACAGCCCACCGCCGGGGTTGGTGGGCCGGCAGTTACTGCCTATCGAGCATTTGTTGTGCGCGACACCGCAGTACCTGGACGATCACGGTACGCCGGGCCATCCTCATGATTTGCTGGAGCACAGTTGCATCTATCTGGGGGAAACGCCGGGGGATTCTCGCTGGAGATTCCGCCAGGCCGGCAAGGCAGTGACGGTTCCCGTGCGCGGGCGTTATGCGGCGAACCATACCGGTGTGCGCTTGGATGCGGTGTTGCAGCATGTAGGGATTGGCAGCTTGCCGTATTTCACGGCGCGCCATGCCTTGGAAGAGGGGCGGTTGGTGCATGTGTTGGCGGGGTGGGACTTTATTGCGTCCTATCATGGCGAGGCGTGGTTGCTGCATTCACCCACGCGGTATCTGCCGCCGAAGTTGCGGGTGTTTATCGATTATCTGGTGGAGTGTATGGCAAAGGAGCCGACACTGCGTCGTCGGTAGATGTGGTAGCTGGCTAGCCTGCGATGGCATCACCTCGGCTCAACTGCAGACCGAGTTGCCTGCATCGCAGGCAAGCCAGCTCCCACAGGAATCAGTGCTTGCTCTGGTCTTGCGGCATGGCCAGCAGCTGTTTTTCCCGGTTCCAGTCGAACGGCTCGTCGTTTTGTTCGGCTTCGAAGCGACGTTCTTCCAGGGCCTGGTACAGGTCCAGTTCTTCGTCTGGCATAAAGTGCAGGCAGTCACCGCCAAAGAACCACAGCAGGTCGCGCGGCACCAAGTGGGCAATTTGTGGGTAGCGCAGGATGACTTGGCTCATCAGGTCCTGGCCCAGGTACTGGCTTTCGATCGGATCAATCGGCAGCTGGGCGCGCAATTCGTCAAAACGCTCCAGAAAAAGCGTATGGCTTTCCTCGGGCACCTGCTCGGCTTCGCCGACGGCAACCAGGATGCTGCGCAAGTGGTCGAGCAAGACGAGATGATCGGCAACGATGTTGGACACGAGATAAGTCCTCTAAAGCAAAAACGGGCGCGAGAGTATATAGCTCTCACGCCCGCATTTATATGACCGCTGAGGTCAGCGGACTTTACCTTCGGCTTGGGTCAGCTCTTCCTTGCTGAAATCATCCACGTCGATGACCTTGCGCCGTGCCGCTTCGGCATCACGCAAAGATTGCGCCTCGGCCGGTTGCAATACCCCGGCGTGCAGCGCGGCGTCGATGGCATGTTCCCCGGCAGCCGGTTTGACCTGGCCGCTTTTTAACGCAGTGTGCAGTTTTTTCTGCAGTGGATGGCTCGCGCCGAGCAGGTCGTAGGCATGCTGCAGGGCGCCCACTGGGTCTTCCGCAGATTGCGGGCGGTAGCAGCCAGCGAGCAGTTCTTCCAGGGTTGGGTCGCCTTTGGCACGGCCGATTACCGCGGCCACTTCGGCATCCAGTGCATCGGACGGACCGGTATGGCGACGGCCGAACGGGAACACGATCACCCGCAGCAGGCAGCCCAGGACCCTGTTCGGGAAGTTGCTCAGCAGTTCATCCAATGCCCGCTCCGACTCGCCGAGGCTCTCTTCCATGGCCCAGGTGAACAGTGGTTGCAGATGATCCGGTGAATCGAGGTCGTGATAACGTTTGAGTGCGGCCGAGGCCAGGTACATATGGCTCAGTACATCACCCAGGCGTGCCGACAGGCGTTCGCGGCGCTTCAGCTCGCCCCCCAGAAGCATCATGCTCAGGTCGGCCAGCAGCGCGAACGCGGCAGCCTGACGGTTCAATGCGCGGAAATACCCCTGGCTCAAACGGTTGCCCGGCGCTTTCTCGAAATGACCTACGCCGAGGTTCAGCACCAGGGTGCTGGCGGCGTTGCTCACGGCGAAACCGATATGTTGCATCAGCAGGCTGTCGAATTCCTTCAGCGCCTGGTCATGGTCTTCGCGACCGGCCAGGGCCATTTCCTTGAGCACGAACGGATGGCAACGGATGGCGCCCTGGCCGAAGATCATCAGGTTGCGCGAGAGGATATTCGCGCCTTCCACGGTGATGAAGATCGGCGCACCTTGCCAGCTGCGGCCCAGGTAGTTGTTCGGGCCCATGATGATGCCCTTGCCACCGTGCACGTCCATGGCGTGGCTGATGCACTCGCGGCCACGTTCGGTGAGGTGGTACTTGAGGATCGCCGACAGTACCGAAGGTTTCTCCCCCAGGTCCACGGCATTAGCGGTCAGCATGCGCGCGCTGTCCATCAGCCAGGCGTTGCCACCGATGCGGGCCAGGGCTTCCTGGATGCCTTCGAAGGCCGACAATGGCACGTTGAACTGTTCGCGCACCTGCGCATATTGGCCGGTCACCAGGCTGGTGAACTTGGCGGCGCCGGTCCCGACGGCGGGCAGTGAAATCGAACGGCCCACCGACAGGCAGTTCATCAGCATCATCCAGCCCTTGCCGAGCATTTCCTGGCCGCCGATGAGGTACTCCAGGGGAATGAACACATCCTTGCCGGAGTTGGGGCCGTTCATGAAGGCGGCGCCGAGGGGGAGGTGGCGGCGGCCGATTTCCACGCCGGGGGTGTCGGTCGGGATCAGCGCCAGGCTGATGCCCAGGTCTTCTTCTTCACCCAGCAGGTGGTCTGGGTCATGGGCCTTGAAGGCCAGGCCCAGCAGGGTCGCGACCGGGCCGAGGGTGATGTAGCGTTTTTCCCAGTTCAAGCGCAGGCCGAGGGTTTCCTTGCCTTCCCATTCACCCTTGCAGATCACGCCGGTGTCGGGCATGGCGCCAGCGTCGGAACCCGCCAGCGGGCCGGTCAACGCAAAGCAAGGGATGTCATCGCCACGGGCCAGGCGCGGCAGGTAATGGTTACGTTGTTCGTCAGTGCCGTAGTGCAGCAGCAGTTCGGCCGGGCCGAGGGAGTTGGGCACCATCACGGTGGACGCAAGGTCGCCGCTGCGGGTGGCGAGTTTCATCGCGACTTGGGAGTGGGCATAAGCCGAGAAGCCCTTGCCGCCATATTCCTTGGGAATGATCAGCGCGAAAAAGCCGTGGGTCTTGATGTGTTCCCAGGCAGCCGGCGGCAAGTCCATGGCCTGGCCGATTTCCCAATCGCTGACCATGGCGCAGAGTTCTTCGGTCGGGCCGTCGATAAAGGCCTGTTCTTCTTCGGTCAGTTGGACCTTGGGATAGGCCAGCAACTTGTCCCAGTCAGGGCGACCACTGAACAGCTCGCCGTCCCACCACACCGTGCCGGCTTCGATGGCGTCGCGCTCGGTTTCGGACATCGGCGGCAGGACTTTCTGGAACCAGCTGAATAGCGGCTTGGTGAAGTATTGGCGGCGCAGATCGGGTAGCAACAGCGGCGCGGCCACAACCGCGATCAACACCCAGAAGATCAGCAACAGCCAGCCCGGTGCGTGGCTCCAGGCGCCCATTGCCAGCAAGTACACGGCGACGACGCCAATGGCGGGCAGGGGGGCGACGCGGCGGTGTGCGAGGTAGGCAATGCCGACCACCAGCACCAGTATCCACAACAACAGCATATTCAATCCTCCGTGAAACCAGGGGCGAAACCACCAGGGAGCTTAGTCGGCATCCGAGCAAGCGGGGTGATCAGGGTGTAACGAGATTTGGCCGATTCGTCGTTAACTCCACGGCAGGCCTGTGGTTAGACTCTAGGCTTCCTTCGGAGATAACACTCATGGATACGTACCTGAGTTCCAGCCGCTTCATCGATAGTGACCACCCTGCGGTGGTGGAGTTCGCCGAAAAACATCGCGGAACTCGTGCGAATTTAAGTGACCAGGCAGTCAGCCTTTACTACGCCGTGCGTGAGGCGATTCGCTACAACCCCTACACCTTCAGTCGCGATCCAGACACATTAAATGCCAGCTTTGCCCTGTCCACCGGCGAAAGCTACTGCGTGCCCAAGGCCACGTTGCTCGCGGCCTGTGCCCGCCACTGCGGCATCCCGGCGCGCATCGGCCTGGCGGACGTGCGCAATCACTTGTCGACCCCGCGCCTGCTCGCCTTGCTCAAAAGTGACGTGTTTGCCATGCACGGTTATACCGAGCTTTACCTAAATGATCGCTGGGTCAAAGCCACGCCCGCGTTCAACAGGCAACTGTGCGATGTGTTCGACGTGCCGCCGCTGGATTTCGACGGGATCAACGACAGCGTTTTCCACGCTTTCAACCGCCAGGGCCAGCGTTCGATGGAGTACGTGGTCGACCATGGGCAATTCCCTGACGTACCCGAGGCGTTTTTCTTCGCCCATATCCAGCAGTGTTACCCGCATCTGTTTGCCGAGGATATGCCGCCCCTGCTTGGCGATATGCACAGCGATTTGAGCCGCGCCTGAACCGGCGTATGCTGCTGCGTTCATCCAGCCATGTTCATCAACAATGAAGGCGCGGTCATGCTGAAAATCTGGGGTCGTAAAAATTCATCAAACGTCAGGAAAGCGCTGTGGTGCGCCGAGGAGCTCGGCCTGGACTATGAGGCAATTGATGCGGGCGGGGCTTTTGGTGTAGTCG
Source organism: Pseudomonas sp. EA_15y_Pfl1_P101 (assembly GCF_963970835.1). Classification (NCBI taxonomy): domain Bacteria; kingdom Pseudomonadati; phylum Pseudomonadota; class Gammaproteobacteria; order Pseudomonadales; family Pseudomonadaceae; genus Pseudomonas; species Pseudomonas sp. EA_15y_Pfl1_P101. The sequence goes on from NZ_CAXAPA010000011.1 coordinate 184,827, forward strand.
ACACACCGCAATACCGAGCGTTGAACCCCAACGGTCGGGTGCCGATGATCGAAGACGGCGACTTTGTGCTGTGGGAATCCAACACCATCGTGCGTTACCTCTGCGCCAAACAGGCGTCCAACTGGTACCCGAGTGACTTGAAAGCCCGCGCCAACGCGGAGAAGTGGATGGACTGGACCACTTCCACTTTCGCCGAACCCTTCAAGATCGTGTTCTGGGGCGTGCTGCGCACCCCGGCCGAAAAACAGAACTGGGACAGCATCCACGCCGGGCGCCAAACCTGTATCGATGTGCTCAAGACCGTTGACGAGGCGCTCGCCGCGCAGCCGTATCTGTCGGGCAATGAGATCGGCATGGGCGATATCCCCTTGGGCAGCTTCATCTATGCCTGGTTTGAAATGCCCATTGAACGGCCTGAAATGCCCCATCTAGAGGCCTGGTATCAGCGCCTGCAACAACGGCCGGCCTACCGCAAAGCGGTCATGACCGTGTTGACTTAATACTGACTATTAATACAGGTGACTGTACTTGTGCCGCGCGTGCAAGCACCATGCCTGCCATGCATCGCAGGTTGAACTACCTGCGCTGCGCCCTCATCTACTCTTTCTATTCCCTTCTTTTGGTGCGTATCCCGATATGAGTTCCGCTCTGTCCATCCGGCAGCTAACCAAAACCTACGGCAACGGTTTCCAGGCCCTGAGTGGTATCGATCTGGACGTTGCCGAAGGTGACTTCTTCGCCTTGCTCGGCCCCAACGGCGCCGGCAAATCCACCACCATCGGCATCCTCTCGACCCTGGTTAACAAGACCAGCGGCTCGGTGAATATCTTCGGCCATGACCTGGACAAATCCCCGGCGGCGCTCAAGCGCTCCATCGGCGTGGTGCCCCAGGAATTCAACTTCAATCAGTTTGAAAAGACCTTCGATATCGTCGTGACCCAGGCGGGCTACTACGGCATCCCGGCGAAAATCGCCAAGGAGCGCGCCGAGCAATACCTGACCCAACTGGGCCTGTGGGACAAGCGCGATGTGCCCTCACGCTCGCTGTCTGGTGGCATGAAGCGCCGCCTGATGATCGCCCGCGCGCTGGTGCATGAGCCGCGCCTTCTCATCCTTGATGAGCCCACTGCTGGCGTGGATATCGAGCTGCGTCGTTCGATGTGGACATTCCTCACCGAGCTGAACGAGAAAGGCATCACTATCATCCTCACCACCCACTACCTGGAGGAGGCTGAGCAGCTGTGCCGCAACATCGGCATCATCGACCATGGCACCATCGTCGAAAACACCAGCATGCGTAACCTGCTGGGCCAGTTGCACGTGGAAACCTTTTTGCTCGACCTGAAAAATAACCTGTCGGTGGCGCCGCAACTGATGGGCTACCCAAGTCGTCTGCTGGACAGCCACACCCTGGAAGTGCAGGTGGACAAAGCCATGGGCATCACCGCGCTGTTTACGCAGTTGGCGACCCAGAACATCGAAGTGCTGAGCCTGCGTAATAAAACCAATCGCCTTGAGGAGTTGTTCGTGTCCCTGGTGGAGAAAAATCTGGCGAAGGTGGCGGTATGAGTTCCGAACTGCAACCCAACCTCGTCGCGCTGCAAACCATCGTCTATCGCGAAGTGAAGCGCTTTACCCGGATCTGGCCGCAGACCTTGCTGCCGCCGGCGATCACCATGGTCCTGTACTTCGTGATCTTCGGTAATCTGATCGGCCGGCAGATCGGTGACATGGGTGGTTTCACCTATATGGAATACATCGTGCCGGGCCTGATCATGATGTCGGTGATCACCAACTCCTACGGCAACGTGGTCTCCAGTTTCTTCGGCAGCAAGTTCCAGCGCTCGATTGAAGAATTGATGGTGTCGCCGGTGTCGCCACACACCATCCTGATCGGCTACACCGCCGGTGGTGTGCTGCGTGGCCTGATGGTCGGCGTGATCGTGACCTTGTTGTCGCTGTTCTTCACCCACCTGCAAGTGCATCACCTCGGGCTCACCATTCTGGTGGTGGTCCTGACGGCGACGATCTTCTCGCTGCTGGGTTTCATCAACGCCGTGTTTGCACGCAACTTCGATGATATTTCGATCATTCCGACCTTCGTGCTGACGCCGCTGACCTACCTCGGTGGCGTGTTCTACTCGATCAGCTTGCTGCCGCCTTTCTGGCAGACCGTATCGCTGGCCAACCCAGTTCTGCACATGGTCAACGCCTTCCGCTACGGTATTTTGGGTGTGTCGGATATCAAGATCAGCGTGGCGATTACGTTCATGTTGGTGGCGACCGTGGTGCTGTATATGGGCTGCGCGAAGCTGCTGGTGAGCGGGCGCGGGATGCGTACGTAAGCGCGGACCTAAACGCGGTCTAAAATGTGGGGGCGGGCCCGCTCCCACATTTGGTTTTGTGCAAGGGCTTCAGACCTTCAGTGCCAGTTCGATCAGGCTATGCAGCTGTTCAACCGTCAGCGGCGAGGTCGAGAATAGAATACGAAACACCGTTGGCGCCGCCAGCAGGTTGATTAGGTGATCCACGCTCGGCGGGCTGCTGTCCGGATAGCGATCGACAATCGCCTGAAACTGCCCGCTCAGGATGCTCACGCAGTAGCCTGGCGTAATCATGCACTGCACATCACGCATCATGTTCCGCCCAGGCTCTGAACTCATCTCATCCAGATACTGCTCGGCCCAGGCCTGCAAATCGCCGCGCAGGCTGCCGGTGTTCGCCGGCTCGCTGTCCGGGCGCATCCGTGCTAACGCCACATCCGCCAGCAACACAGAAAGGTCGCCCCAACGCCGGTAGATGGTCGACGGCGTCACCCCCGCGCGCGCAGCGATCATCGGCACGGTGACGCTGGAGCGCTCATGGGCTTCGAGCAGTTCACGCACGGCTGAATGGACGGATTCTTGTACCCGGGCACTACGGCCCCCCGGGCGGAGGCCTTCTTTTATCGCCATGTGTAAAACCTTAACACAAAGAATTTGCTTTAAGCCCAGCCTGGTAGCACACTCCGCAAAAGCAAAATATTAGCTTTAGCGGAGTGTGCGCATGCCCAACTTTATTTCTCAGCGTTCCAGCCTGGTGTTCCTTGCGATCACCTTGCTGACGTTTCTTGCCGCCTCCAGTGCGCCGACGCCGTTGTACCACCTGTATCAGGAAGGCCTGCATTTTTCCGCAGGCATGCTCACGCTGATCTTTGGTGTCTATGCGCTGAGTCTCCTGGCGGCGCTGCTGACCGTCGGCTCACTATCGGATCACCTGGGGCGCAAGCCGGTGATCTTCGCTGCATTGATCCTTAACATGCTGGCGATGCTGCTGTTTATCAATGAAGGCAGCGTGGCCTGGTTGATCGCCGCACGTACGCTGCAGGGCTTTGCTACGGGCATGGCCACTGCCGTGCTGGGCGCAGCACTGCTCGACACGGATCGCCAGCAAGGTCCACTGGTCAACAGCGTGGCGCCGCTGCTGGGCATGGCGTGCGGTGCGATGGGCAGCAGTCTGCTGGTGGAATTCGCGCCGCTGCCGACCCAGTTGATCTACTGCACGCTGTTCGTGTTGATGCTGTTGCAGGCCGTGTACGTATGGCGCCTGCCGGAAACCGTCAGCCGTATCCCCGGCGCACTGGCTTCGCTGTGTCCGACCTTACATGTACCGCCGCAAGCGCGCCGGGCCTTGTGGTTGTCGCTGCCGGTGGATGTGGCGGTGTGGGCGATGGGCGGATTCTACCTGTCCCTGGCGCCGTCACTCGTACGGGCCGCCACCGGTTCGACCTCCAACCTGATCGGCGGCGGCCTGGTGGCGGTGTTGACTTTGAGCGGCGCATTGATGATCTTCACGCTGCGCAATCGCCCGGCCGACAAAGTGCTACGCCTTGGGGCCGGCTTGCTGGCAGTCGGTGTGGCGCTGATCCTCACGGCCGTGCACAGCGCCAGCCTGCCTTTGTTTTTTATCGCCACCCTGATCGCCGGCAGTGGGTTTGGCGCAGGCTTCCTCGGTGCCCTGCGCAGTGTGGTGCCGCTGGCCTTGTCCCATGAGCGTGCGGGTTTAATGTCGGCGTTTTATGTGCTGAGTTACCTGGCGTTCTGCCTGCCGTCTTTGCTGGCGGGCAACCTGATTCGCAGCTTTGGTTTGATCGTCACCACCGATGGTTACGGCGCGGTACTCATCCTGCTGTCCCTCGGCGCACTGGTCGGGCTGCTGTTGCAGGATTCGGCGAGCGCCAAGGCGACGACACGCGGCTGATAGGTAATAATCGCCTCTCGTATCGCCCGACCGAGATTCAAGCATGAAGATCATCCGCAGCAAGGACTTCACCGGCAGTCGCGCCTGGGAGGCGCTGGATATCGCCAATATGAACGGCATCACCACGCGCCTGCACTGGACTGACCAGCCGTATCGCTGGCACATCAATGACGGCGAGGAAGTGTTCGTGGTGCTGGATGGCCGCGTGCAGATGCACTACCGCGACAACGGCTTCGAACAGGTGGCGGAGTTGGGCGTAGGGGATATCTTCTATGCCAGTGTCGGCACCGAGCATGTGGCCCATCCCCAAGGCCCGGCGCGTATTCTGGTGATCGAGTGCGAAGGCAGCGTTTAGGCCATATCTACAAAGTAGATAACAGATAGAGATATTACCCGTTATATAGATATTCGATCAGGTTCTATCATGGTCTCAACCTCATGTGAGGAAGAGGATTGCCATCATGACCTGCTCGAATACCATCAGTTATAAACCCTTCAGTTACCTGACCCGTCCTCGGGAAGTGATTCGCCAGTTCACCCCCAACTGGTTTGCCGCGACCATGGGCACGGGCGTGCTGGCGCTGGCGCTGGCGCAGTTGCCGGTCAACCTGCCAGGTTTGTACGCCATCGCTGAAGCGCTGTGGTTGTTCACCGTCGGCCTGTTCGTGTTGTTCAGCGTGTTGTACGCAGCCCGCTGGGTGATGTTTTTCCACGAGGCGCGGCGGATTTTCGGGCACTCCACGGTGTCGATGTTCTTCGGCACTATCCCCATGGGGCTCGCGACCATTCTCAATGGCTTGCTGCTGTTCGGCCTGCCGCGTTGGGGCAGCGACGTGATCCCGCTGGCTGAAGCGCTGTGGTGGCTGGATGTCGCGATGGCCTTGGCCTGCGGCGTGCTTATCCCGTTCATGATGTTCACCCGCCAGGAACACAGCATCGACCAGATGACTGCCGTTTGGCTGCTGCCCGTGGTTGCCGCCGAAGTCGCCGCCGCCAGCGGTGGCCTGCTGGCCCCGCACCTGGCGGACGCCCATTCGCAACTGGTGATGCTGGTGACCAGCTACGTGCTGTGGGCGTTTTCCCTGCCGGTGGCGTTCAGCATCCTGACCATCCTGATGCTGCGCATGGCCCTGCATAAATTGCCCCACGCCAATATGGCCGCGTCGAGCTGGCTGGCGCTAGGCCCCATCGGCACCGGTGCCTTGGGCATGTTGTTGCTGGGGGGAGATGCGCCGGCGATCTTCGCGGCCAATGGCTTGCCGGGTGTCGGTGAAATGGCTAACGGCCTCGGGCTGGTGGCAGGCATTACACTGTGGGGCTTTGGCCTTTGGTGGATGCTGATCGCCGTACTGATTACCCTGCGCTACCTGCGCGCCGGTATCCCGTTCAACCTGGGTTGGTGGGGCTTCACTTTTCCCTTGGGGGTTTACGCCTTGTCCACACTGAAGTTGGCGAGCCTGCTGCACCTGGGGTTCTTTAGTGTATTCGGCTGTCTGTTGGTGGTGGCGTTGACGCTGATGTGGCTGATCGTCGCTAAACGCACGGTGCAGGGCGCCTATAAAGGTGAGCTTTTTGTTTCGCCATGCATTGCAGGACTAGCGAATAAGTAAGCCGGATTAGGTAAAGTCGTGGCCTGAATCGATAACAGGCCACGCAGGAACACGGACGATGAGCCACCCCTCGCAATTCACCTTGCTGCGCACACGGCGTTTCCTGCCGTTTTTCATCACCCAGTTGCTGGGTGCGTTCAACGACAATATCTTCAAGCAATCGCTGATCCTGGCCATTCTCTACAAGCTCACCATCGACGGTGACCGGTCCATTTGGGTCAACCTCTGTGCCTTGCTGTTCATCCTGCCGTTCTTCCTGTTTTCGGCGCTGGCCGGGCAGTTTGGCGAGAAGTTCAACAAGGACGCATTGATCCGCGCGATCAAGATCGGCGAGATTGTGATCATGGCCGTGGGCGCGACGGGCTTCCTGACCAACCACCTGGAATTGATGCTGCTGGCGCTGTTTGCCATGGGCACCCACTCGGCGCTGTTCGGTCCGGTGAAATACTCGATCATGCCCCAGGCCCTGCACGACGATGAGCTGGTAGGTGGCAACGGCCTGGTGGAAATGGGCACGTTCCTGGCGATCCTGGCCGGTACCATCGGCGCTGGAATAATGATGTCGTCCACCCATTACGCACCGGTGGTAGCCGTGGCGATCGTCGGTGTGGCGGTATTGGGTTACCTGGCCAGCCGCAGTATTCCGCGGGCGGCGGCGTCGACCCCAGCGTTGCGCCTGAACTGGAACATTTTCAGTGAATCCTGGGCCACCTTGCGCCTGGGACTGGGGCAGACGCCGGCCGTTTCGCGCTCAATCGTGGGTAACTCGTGGTTCTGGTTTGTTGGCGCGATTTACCTGACGCAGATCCCGGCGTACGCCAAGGAATGGCTGTACGGCGACGAAACCGTGGTCACGTTGATCCTCACGGTGTTCTCTGTGGGGATCGCCCTCGGCTCGATGCTTTGCGAAAAACTCTCCGGGCGTAAGGTGGAAATCGGCCTGGTGCCGTTCGGCTCATTCGGCCTGACCGTGTTCGGCCTGTTGCTGTGGTGGCATTCCGGCGGCTTCCCGCAGAACGTGCAGGCCAACGATTGGCTCGCGGTGCTCAGTTACGGCCAAGCCTGGTGGGTGTTGTTCGATATCCTCGGCCTGGGCGTGTTCGGCGGCTTCTATATCGTGCCGCTGTACGCGTTGATCCAGTCGCGCACCGCCGAGAACGAGCGTGCGCGGGTCATCGCTGCCAACAACATTCTTAACGCACTGTTCATGGTGGTCTCGGCGATTGTGTCGATCCTGCTGCTGAGCGTGGCCAAGCTGTCGATTCCCGAATTGTTCCTGGTGGTGTCGCTGCTCAACATCGCGGTTAACACCTACATCTTCAAGATCGTCCCCGAGTTCACCATGCGTTTCATGATCTGGCTGCTCAGCCATTCCATGTACCGCGTGGAGCATCGCAACCTGGAAGCGATCCCGGACGAAGGCGCGGCGCTGCTGGTGTGCAACCACGTTTCATTTGTCGATGCGCTGCTGATCGGCGGCGCGGTGCGTCGGCCGATTCGCTTTGTCATGTACTACAAGATCTACCGCTTGCCGGTGCTGAACTTTATCTTCCGCACGGCCGGGGCGATTCCGATTGCCGGGCGTCACGAAGACATCCAAATCTATGAAAAGGCCTTCACGCGGATTGCGCAGTATCTGAAGGACGGGGAGTTGGTGTGCATTTTCCCGGAGGGCAAGTTGACCGCCGATGGCGAGATGAACGAGTTTCGCGGTGGCGTGACGCGCATCCTGGAGGAGACGCAGGTGCCGGTGATTCCGATGGCGTTGCAGGGGTTGTGGGGGAGTTTTTTCAGCCGCGATCCGAACAAAGGGTTGTTTCATCGGGTCTGGTCGCGGGTGGTGTTGGTGGCGGGTGAGCCGGTGACGGTAGAGGCCGCGACGCCTGCGCAGTTGCAGGAAAGGGTGGGGGTGTTGCGGGGGAGTGTCAGGTAGTTTTTTCTGGCTTCAAGGCCCTCATCGCAGGCAAGCCCCCACATCTGAGCGTATCTACAAATCCAAATGTGGGAGCGGACTTGTCGGGTCGCCGCATCGCCGCGATTGCGGTAGTGGCTTAAGTACTGATCTTCAGGCCAATAAGCCCGCAAATGATCAGCGCGACACTGGCCAAGCGGAACAGCGCCATGGATTCCCCAAACAGGATAATCCCGGCGATCACGGTGCCCACGGCACCGACTCCGGTCCAGATCGCGTAGGCGGTGCCCAGGGGCAGTTCCTTCATCGCCAGCCCCAGCAGGCCAAGGCTTACGGCCATGGCGGCAATCGTTAGGGCAGTGGGCAGCGGCTTGCTGAAACCGTCGGTGTATTTCAGGCCGACGGCCCAGCCAACTTCAAACAGGCCCGCAAAAAACAGAATGATCCAGGACATGATGACCTCCTAACGCTAGGTGGGGTCGTCCCCGGATTAGGCGCTTGAAAGCGTCACGGGGTCGTCCCCGCGAAGCTCGTAAGAGTGCCCAAAAGTGATCGACTGATCAAGTTTGCGGCGTGTTCTCCAAGGCGCGACGGTCTTCCTTCTCGCTCATGCGGCGCAAGTAAGTCGAGAGCAACGCCCCGGAAATATTGTGCCAGACGCTGAACAACGCACTCGGCACCGCCGCCAAGGGCGAGAAATGCGCGCTGGCCAATGCGGCACCCAGCCCGGAGTTCTGCATGCCCACTTCCAGCGCCAGCGACTTGCGCTGCGCCAATGGCAACTTGAACACGCGGCCAGTGAAGTAGCCCAGCAAGTAACCGAAGCTGTTGTGCAGCATCACCACAACCATGATCAACAGGCCCGACTCGGCGATCTTCGCCTGGCTGGCGGCAACCACCGCCGCGACGATGATCACGATGCTCACCACCGACACCAGTGGCAACACATCCACCGCGTGGCGTACCCGATCACCGAGCACGCGCTGCGCCAGTAGGCCGAGCACGATCGGCAGCAGCACCACTTGCAGGATCGACCAGAACAACTCCATGAACGACACCGGCAGCCAGGCCGACGCCAGCAGCCAGATCAACGCCGGCGTAAACAGCGGGGCGAGAAGGGTGGTGACGGCGGCGATGGCGACCGACAGCGCCAGGTCGCCGCGGGCCAGCCAGGTCATCACGTTGGAGGAGGTGCCGCTTGGGCAGCAGCCGACCAGGATCACGCCAACGGCAATTTCCGGCGGCAGGTGGAAGGCCTGGCACAGCAACCAAGCCACGCCCGGCATGATGACGAAGTGTGCGACCACGCCCAATGCCACGCGCCACGGATGGCGGGCGACTTCGGCGAAGTCATCAATCTTGAGGGTCAATCCCATGCCGAACATCACCAGACCCAGCAACGGGACGATGGCGCTTTTCAGTCCGATGAACCAGCCGGGTTCGAGGAAGGCGACGACGGCGAAAATCAACACCCAGTAGGCGAAGGTATTGCCAACGAAGCGGCTCAAGACGGCGAGTGCGCGCATGGGGGTGTCCTTGTTATTAGAGTGCTGGAGGTGGCAACTCGATCAAATGTGGGAGCTGGCTTGCCTGCGATAGCATCAACTCGATTCAACTGAAGACCGAGGTGCCTGCATCGCGGGCAAGCCCGGCTCCCACACTGACCGTGCCCACATAAGATCTAATTAGCTTTTAGATACCCTGTGGGGTCTCTTCACCGCCGAGTGCTTCGACCAGCGCAGGGATGAAGTCACCAAACGTCAGCATCATCAGGGTAAAACTCGCATCCAGTTGGCCCAGGGCTTCTTCACCGCCATCCTGTTCCGCCTGGTCTTGCAGCAGGTCTTCGAACTTCAGGCGCTTGACCGTCATCTTGTCGTCGAGCATGAAGGAGAGCTTGTCTTGCCAGGCCAGCGACAGTTGGGTCACGACTTTGCCGGTGGTCAGGTGCAGCTGGATCTCTTCACCGGTCAGGTCCTGGCGCTTGCAGCGCACAATGCCGCCGTCTTCATGGGTGTCGCGCAGTTCGCACTCGTCGAGCACGAAGAAATCATCCGCCGGCTTCTGGGTGGTGACCCAGTCGGTCATGATCGCGGTTGGTGCGGTTTTTACCGTCAGCGGGCGAACCGGCAGGGTGCCGATCACTTCACGCAGTGTGGACAGCAAGTCCTCGGCGCGCTTGGGGCTGGCGGAGTTGACCAGGATCAGGCCCTGTTTCGGCGCGATCGCGGCAAAGGTCGACGAGCGACGAATAAAGGCGCGCGGCAGGAAGGCCTGGATGATTTCATCCTTGATCTGGTCGCGTTCCTTCTTATAGACCTTGCGCATTTGCTCGGCCTCGATCTCTTCGACTTTCTCTTTCAGTGCGTCACGCACCACGCTGCCCGGCAGGATGCGTTCTTCCTTGCGCGCGGCGATCAGTAGGAAGTCACCGCTGACGTGAACCAGGGGAGCGTCTTCACCTTTACCAAAAGGCGCGACGAAACCGTAAGTGGTCAACTCCTGGCTGGCACAAGGGCGCGCCAGTTTGGTGGCCATGGCCGCTTCCAACGCCTCGGCATCAACAGGCAGATCTTGGGTCAGGCGATAGATAAGCAGGTTCTTGAACCACATGGGGCGAGTCTCTCCTTTATACAAAGGGGGGCATTATTCTCTTGATAACGTCCCAGGCCAACCCTGCCTAAGCCATTGGAAGCTATCAAAAAAAAGATTTAAGAAAGTGCTTGCCAGACCTAGGGCCGCTCCGTAGAATGCGCGCCACACCGAAACGAAGGGTGATTAGCTCAGCTGGGAGAGCGTCTGCCTTACAAGCAGAATGTCGGCGGTTCGATCCCGTCATCACCCACCATTCGCTTCATGTGTTACGCGCAGCGGTAGTTCAGTCGGTTAGAATACCGGCCTGTCACGCCGGGGGTCGCGGGTTCGAGTCCCGTCCGCTGCGCCATATTCGGTTATCTGGAACGCTGAACGCCAGGTACCACAGGAAGCCCGCTCATTGAGCGGGCTTTTTGCTGTCTGGGCTTTGCAAAAAAAACGCCGCCGATCATTTCCGATGGTCGGCGGCGTTTTTTATTGGGGGATCAGAAATTCCAGTGTGTGATCACCATGAAATTGCGTGGCTCACCGTAAGCGGCGGAGTTATGGAAGCCGATGTTGGTGTAGTAAGACTTGTCGAAGATATTGTTGACGTTCAGCGTCGCCGACAGGTTTTTGCTGACCTGATATTGGGTCATCAGGTCGACCAGCCAATTGGCGTCCTGGGAGAGCTCTTCATCGCCGCCATGGGGAGAGTTATAGATGTCCTGCGCCAGGTCAGCGGCACTTTGGCGGCAGTCGAGCTTGCGCCACAGCCAGGTGAGCAGCCAGGCATGATGCTCGCTGCAGAGCTGGGTGATTTCCCTTTGGAAGGGCAGTTCACCCACAGACATAAGCGTGGCTCAGGCGTTATTGAGAATAATTTTTAATTGTGCGGTTAAGCGCCCGGTAAACCCAATAGACTCGTATTTGCGCGAGCAGAAGCCCGTTTTTACGGGGTTTCGCCGGGCTCTGGAAAAAATCAAAAATAAAGTGCATTTAAATCAAGACATTGCGAATTTTTGGTGTATGATGCCGCCCACACCGAAAGTGAAGGGTGATTAGCTCAGCTGGGAGAGCGTCTGCCTTACAAGCAGAATGTCGGCGGTTCGATCCCGTCATCACCCACCATTCGCTTCAAGTGTTACGCGCAGCGGTAGTTCAGTCGGTTAGAATACCGGCCTGTCACGCCGGGGGTCGCGGGTTCGAGTCCCGTCCGCTGCGCCATATTCGGTCACCTGGAACGCTGAACGCCAGGTCACCACAAGAAGCCCGCTCATTGAGCGGGCTTTTTTTCGTCTGCGATTTATCCGCCTTACGCTTCGCCGTTGTGCACTGCATGTCGCCCTGAACTGTGCTGGTGCGCCATGACGTGACGGAATACCCCTATGCAGATTGGTTGATTGCGTCCCTGGCCGCTTAAACGTTTATCTATAGCTACGCGAAGACTTCCAGGCGAGTCACGGCAGCAGGATGCTGCGGTGCCCGCTCTCTAAGATAAGAATAGTCTGCAAGGGGAATGGCTCTCTATGAAGTATCCACTGCGTCCGTTGGTGTTCTGGCCAACGTTCCTGATCCTGCTGGCGGCGGTGATCGCCAGCTATGTCGACTTGAATGCCTTCCTGGCGATCAGCAAACAGCTCAATAACCTAATCCTGAAAAACTTCTCATGGCTGTTCAGTGCCGGCTCGTTTGCCATGGTGGTGCTGACGGCGATCGTCTACTTCTCCGCGTTGGGCAAGGTGCGTATCGGCGGCGAAGACGCCCAGCCATTGCTGCGCAAATGGCGCTGGTTCATGGTGGCGCTGTGCACCACGCTCGCAGTGGGCGTGCTGTTCTGGACCACCGCCGAACCGCTCTATCACCTGTATGGCCCACCCACCAGCCTGCCGATCGAAGCGGGCAGTTCGGCGGCGAAGACCTTTGCCATGTCGACGATGTTCCTGCACTGGACCATCACCCCCTACGCCATTTACCTGGTGCCCTCGCTGGTGTTTGCGCTGGTGTTCTATAACCGTCGCAGCAACTTCTCCATTGGCGCCATGCTCGAGCCGCTGCTGGGCGCAGCGCGGGTCAAGCGCTACGCCGGGCTGATCGACACCCTGGCGATGTTCGCCCTGGTGGCGGGCATGGCCTCATCCCTGGGCACTGGCGCGCTGACCCTGGCCGGTGGCCTGGCCCAATATATCGGCGGTGAAACCACGCCGTTCCGCCTGGCCATCATCGTTGCGATCATCGTCATCACCTTTGTCGCCTCGGCCGCCAGCGGCCTGCAGAAAGGCATTGTGATGCTGTCCTCGTTCAACACCTGGATCATGCTGGGGCTGGGATTGTTTGTGCTGCTGTGCGGGCCGACCTTGTACATGTTCAGCCTCGGCGTCGAGTCCCTTGGCGTGTACCTCGACACCTTCTTCAGCCGCAGCCTGTTCACTGGCGCCGCGAGTGGCGACACCTGGCCGCAGAGCTGGACGGTGTTCTACTGGTCGGTGTGGTTTGCCTGGGCGCCGGTGAGCGCGCTGTTCCTTGGCAAGATTGGCCGTGGCTATACCGTGCGCGAATTCATCCATATCAACATGCTCTACCCGGCGCTGTTCACGGCGATATGGATCTGCATTTTCTCCGGCACCAGCCTGTACTTCGATGCCCTCGGCGACGGCAGCCTCAACCGTGTGCTGAACGAGCAGGGCGTGGAGCACGTGCTGTACCAGATGTTCCAGCAATTGCCGGCCAGCGGCCTGATGATCGCGTTCCTGCTGTTAGTAGCGTTCATCTCGTTTGTCACGGCGGCGGACTCCAGCACCGATGTGATCGCCAACCTGTGCAGCAAAGGCGTGACCGCGGACTCCGATCTCGACGGCAACCCGCTGCTGAAGATCGTCTGGGGCCTGATTATCGGCACGGTGTCGTGGGTCATGGTCGCGTTTGTGGGCATCGACGGGGTGAAGATGCTCTCCAACCTCGGCGGTTTGCCCGGGATGATCCTGGTGTTGTTGGCCAGTACCTCGCTGATTTTCTGGTTGAAAAATCCCGCGTTGCTGGATGTGAAACGCCTTCAGCGGACCCCCGAAATGCAATCGCGTGGCGCCAGCCCGGTGCCGGATTTCGCCCGCTGATCGATTGAACCGCTGTAGGAGTTACTGATGGAAATCGTCACTGAATTTGCTTACACCGTGCGCGAAATCGAGCACTGCCTGATCCCCTTGAAGGACGGCACCCAACTGGCGGCCCGCATCTGGTTACCGGAAGTCGCCGGCCTGCAAACCTTCCCGGCGATCCTGGAATACCTGCCGTACCGCAAACGCGACGGCACCGCCGTACGCGATGCGCTGACCCACCCGTGGATGGCGGGGCAGGGCTATGTATGTGTGCGGGTGGATATGCGGGGCAACGGTGAATCCCAAGGTTTGATGGCCGATGAATACCTGCTTCAGGAACAGGAAGACGCCCTCGAAGTGATCGACTGGCTGTGCCATCAACCCTGGTGCGACGGTAATGTCGGCATGATGGGCATCTCCTGGGGCGGCTTCAACGGGCTGCAAGTCGCGGCACGCCAGCCCGAGGCGTTGAAGGCGATCATTACCCTGTGCTCCACCGATGATCGCTTTGCCGACGACATCCATTACAAGGGCGGCAATCTGTTGATGGAGAACTTCGGCTGGGCCGCCACCATGCTCAACTTCAGCGCCGCGGTGCCGGATCCTTTGCTGGTGGGCGACGACTGGAAACACCTCTGGCACCAACGCTTGGACGCCATGCCGTTGCTGGCGCAAACCTGGCTGCAACACCAGACCCGCGATGACTATTGGCGCCATGGCTCGGTGTGCGAGGACTATTCGAAGATCAAGGCGGCCGTGTATGCGGTGGGTGGCTGGGGCGATGCCTACCGCAACACCGTTTCGCGCCTGATGCAAAACCTACCAGGCCCGAAGAAAGCCATGATCGGACCTTGGATCCACAAGTACCCGCATTTCGCCGTGCCCAACCCGGCCATCGGCTTCCTGCAAGAGGCCAAGCGCTGGTGGGATCATTGGCTCAAGGGCATCAATAACGGGGTAATGGATGACGCGTCTTGCACCTTTTACCTACAGGATATTCTGCCGCCGAAGGGCAGTTATGCCGAGCGGCCGGGGATCTGGGTGCAGACCTCCGGCTGGCCGGATCCGCAGGTGCAATGGGCGGATTTCAGTCTCGGCGAACAGGGCCTGAGTGCAGGCTCACTGCCATTGGCGGCGCCGCGCAGCATCTGCTCGCCGCTGACCACCGGCCTGCACCAAGGCGAATACTGCGCCATCTGGTTTGGCCCCGATGGACCGACGGATCAACGTCGTGATGACGCCCACTCGCTGTGCTTCGACTCCCAGGTGCTGACCGAGCCGCTGTCGTTGCTCGGCGATGCACGTCTTAAGTTGCGCCTGGCAAGTGACACCGCCTGTGGTCAATTGGTCGCCCGGCTGAATGCGATAGCGCCGGACGGGCAAGTCACGCAGATCAGTTACGGGGTACTCAATCTCACACTGCGTGAGGATTTTTCCCAGGTAACACCTGTAGTCCCCGGTGAGCCCATGGACGTGCAGTTAAACCTCGACCACATCGGCATGCGCCTGCCCGTCGGCTACCGTTTGCGTCTTGCCCTTAGTACCGCGAGTTTCCCGTTACTGTGGCCGAGCCGTGAGCTGACCACTCTGACGTTGCTGCCGAGTCTGCAAAGCCTGCAACTGCCGATATTCAAAGGCGAGGCGGTGGACTGCCCGTTCGAAGCGCCACAGTCGGCTACGCCGGTGGCGATGGACGTCCTACGCGCCGCTGCGCCGAAACGCACCTTGATCGAAGACGTGGGCAGTGGCGAAGTCTCCGTGAAAATCGAAGATGACTTGGGTTCAGTGCGGTTTACCGACCACGGCTTGTCGGTGGACCAGCGTTGCACTGAGCAATACCGCACTTTGCCCTGGGATCCGCTGTCGACGCGGGCCGATATCGAATGGCACTACCGAGTCGGCCGCGACCAGTGGGCCGTGGAGGTGGAAAGCCAATTGAGCGTGCACGCCGACGCCGAGTGGTTCTACATCGAAGCGGAGCAGACCGCCTGGGAAAACGGCCAGTTGGAACACCGTCGGCAATGGAGTAAACGCGTGGCCAGGGTCGCACTCTGAGCAGGCAACTGGCAGGATGCTCGCCAACGTGATCTCTGCGGGCCTGGGGTAACCTGGGCCCGTCATTGCCAATGGACTTGCTCATGTCGCGCCGTAACGTCGATCTTCCTCCCCTCAATTGCTTGCAGACCTTTGAAGCGGCGGCCCGCCATTTGAGCTTTACCCAGGCCGCCCATGAATTGAACCTGACCCAGAGCGCGGTCAGCCGCCAGGTCAAACGCCTCGAAGAAGACCTGGCCCGCCCGCTGTTTTATCGGCTGGCCCAGGGCTTGAGCCTGACACCCGCCGGGGTGCGTTATTTTCGAACTGTCCAACGCCTGTTGCGCGAGCTTGACCGCGAGTCCGCCGAGTTGCGCAGGCGCGGTGCCGATCGCCAGTTGACCCTGGCCAGTACGCCCACCATCAGCTCTATCTGGCTGGCCGGTCTGTTGCCGCAGTTCCAGCGCGACCATCCGGACCTGGATATCCGCATCCTGTGCAGCGAAAGCCCCAGCCATCTGGATGTCAGCGAATATGACCTGGGCTTGTTCTATCACTTGGATGAACTGGCCGCGCCCCACGGCCTTGAGCTGTCGCCGGTGTTCGACAGCGAGCAGGTCATCGCCGTGTGCAGCCCCGGTTACCTTGAGCGCCATGGCCCGATTCGCGACCTGCATCACCTGTTGCACGCTCACACCTTGCTGATCGTGGAAGACCACCACCACGACTGGCTGACTTGGGCCGACTGGTTTGCTGACGCGGGCGCCGATTACTACTCGCCGCGCCATGCCTTGCGCACCAACAGCTATCAACTGTTGATGCAATCGGCGGTGATGGGCCACGGCGTCGCCCTGGGGTGGAAGCGCTTGCTGGAAAGCGACCTCGACTCCAGGCGCCTGCAAATGGCCTTGCCCCACAGCATGCACAGTCGCGGTCGCTTGCACCTGATGCAGCCGCATCATCGCAATCCACCCGCGGCGGTGCGCAGTTTTCGTCAGTGGTTGCGGGCCCGTACCGCAGAGGCTGGGCTCCCTGACTGAAGGTCAGTGCTGACTGGTTTTTTGTTTTTGATCTGGCGCGTCGCCAGGTGTTCGAAGCAAAAAGACGCGGTGCCGAACACGGCGATCAGGGTGAGTACGATCATGCCGAGGGTTGAGCCTTCCACGGTGATTTCCTGCGGGTGATGGGGTAGGTGCTCACGGTAGAGGCGGGGTGAAAATGGCTCAATAGACCCGACGCAATCCTTACACCGTCGGGTCCATTGTTACGCATTCTTTATGGCGCGTTGCGGCTGTGGCGGTAATCGCTGACCGCTTCATACACGGCTTTGCGCAAACGGTTGATACCGCCGATGGGGCGGTGCTCCGCTACGCCGAACCAGGGGTTGAAGGACTGGTTGTCGCACGCCAGGTTCTGCTCGGGCGTGTCGAAATCCTGCGCCGGGATATGCACCTTCGCCACGGTTTCATACGGCGCATCGCTTTCTTTCCATTCGATGCTGGTGTCTTCGATCGGCATGAATTTCTGCGGGTTCTGGCGCTGGATCTGCAGCACGAAACACGCGGGCACGCGGTCGGTGGACAACTGCTGGCTCAAGGCGCTGCGTAGGAAATTTGGCAGGTCCTGGTTTTGTTTCGGCAGTTGATACTCCGGGCAGTTTTGCGGGTCGGGCGCGACGCGGAATTTGGCGTTGGCCGTGCCGAACTTGTAGGGCGAAACTGAAAAGTACGTAGTCTGCGTCGGGCTGGCCGGTGCGGGTGCGAGGGTCGCCAGGGCGATGAACAAGTGACGCACTTGCCAGCTGCGCGGGTCGGCCTTGGGGAAGAACGCCAGCACCTTCTTGCCGTCCGCCTGCGCGCCGATATTCTGCGCGTACTCCGCCACATCGCTGACAAAGAAGTTCGGGTGGCTGAACATTACGAAGTCTTGTTCCGTGCGCGTCTGCTGGTCGGCCAGCAGCTGCTTGCCCGGCACATCCAGTAACTTGAGCGCCATGCCGCGGGCATCACGGATGCTGTCGAACTGCGGGTAAGCGTTGCCGTTGGACAACCGCATCATCGCCTGCCAGGTCTTGCCCGGTTCGGCGAACACGCCCTGGCGCAGTGCCGGGTCGAGATCGGCGAGCACGCTGACTTCGGCTTTCACGCAACCGTGGGCCTTGGCGTGGGCATCACGCAGGTAGCGCGTGCCTTCGCGGTGTTGGTCGACGATGCGCACCGCCGTCTGGATGATGCCTTGGGTCATCGCCGCTTCGCCCGCTGGGATTTGCTCATTTGGTGACACCGGGCCGCTGTGTTGCCAGGCGTACCAGGCGGTCGCCGCCAGCCAACCGAGTAGGCCGAGGCCCACCAGCCACAGCAAGGTTTTGCCGAGAAATGCGCCGATGCGCAGCCAGAGGCGGCCGAGCAGGGAAGGTCGGTCGTAAGGGGATCGAATCATCATGGCAGTTGTTGCTCCAGCGGGCCGCCCAGCACTTTAAGGTATTCCAGCAGCGCCCAGCGTTCCTGCGGTAGCAGGCCACGGCCGATCACGCCATTGCCACGACTGCCGGCACGGAATTCGTGGCCGCTGTTGTGGTTGCCGGTGATTTTGGTATCGAACAGGAAGGCATTCTTGAACGCGCCGGTTTCAAAACCGAGATGGCGCGGGTCGTAGTCGAAAGTGCCTTTATAGAACGTGGTGCTGCGCTCGTCCTGGGGCGAGAGCAACTGGTAGAGCGTCGGCACCGAACCGTTATGCAGGAACGGCGGCGTCGCCCAGACGCCAGCCAGTGGCCGCGCCTTGTAGGCGCGCAACTCGCGTACGCCGATGGGCAGGCCGTAACCGTCCAGGCGCGGGCGCTCGGCCGGGGTCACGCCGGCGGCGCGGTAGGCATGCTCTTCGACGAAGGCGGTAACGTAGGCCAGGCCCTTGGCCACGGACATTTTTTTCAGGTCCAGTGGCTCGGTTAGCGCGGGGTGCAGTTCGACGTTCAGCGTGGCCAGTTCCGCGGGGTCCCATTGCAGGGCGCTGAGGTCGTAGCGCTGGTCGGCAATGTTGCTGGCGGTGCCGGGGTCGGTACCGATGTAGTCCACGGGCAGCATTTTAAGCTGCTGCACCGGCCGCCCGTTTTCCTGGGTGGCGTTGGGCACGTGGCAGCCGGCGCAGTGCTCGGCGAACAGTGTGCGGCCTTGGGCTGCGAGCGGTTTGTCGACGGCGCCGAACAGTTCCTCGGGCCAGGTTGGTGGCTTGAGGCGTTGCAGGGTTTCTTCGATCAGGTTGAGGTCGCGCACGCGGACGCTGGACGGGTAGCGCGCATCGCCCTGGAGCGGCTGGCCGGCGGCGTCGAAAAAGGTCAGGGTCGCGCCTACGCCCAGGGCTTCACCGATATTGCGCGCCATGGGTTGCTGGGCCGAGCCGTTCCATTGCACCCAGTCGAATGTCCAGATATCCCAGAGTTGTGGGTAGTCCACCGGTGCATTGGCGACGCGATAATTGTCCGGGGAAATCGCGTCGCCAAAGCTGGCGTTGGCGATACGGCCAAAGGCGTCCGTGCGGCCGGGGCCTTCTTCGGTGGGGTAGAGACCACGGTGAGTGTCGTTCCAGGCCACTTTGAGAAACTTGTTCAGGGACTGCTTGAAGTCCTCGCGCAGTTGTTTGTGCTCAGCGTCATAGCGATCTCCCAGCACTTGGCGGGCGAAGCGCTCGAACTTCCATGGGTTGTAGTAGGTAGCCGCAAGGCTGGCGACCAGGGCTTGGCCGAAACTGCCGCCGCGCAAGGTTGGCACACTGGATGGCAGCACGTGCTGGGCGGAACCGCCGTCGACGCGTAGCGCCTGGTTTTTGAAGTGCAGCTCGCCGGTGTGGCAGGCGGCACAGGTGATATCCAGGTACTCGACGTTGCTGCCGGCGTTCTTGTGTCGGGCGAAGCCTACCGGCAGATTGCCGGGGTTTTGCGCGGTCGGCAGCTGTTTGGGATCGAGCAGGAAACCGAAGCGCGCGAGGTAATCCGGCGTGGCAAAACGGCGCTCGGAAAACGGCAGTTCCAGGGCGGTGAACCAGTCGTAGTGCAGGCCTTTTACTTGAGTGCCTTGGGGCGTGAAGTAATAAGTCTGGCGGTCGGCGGCACTCCATTGGTCCTGATAGTGCACCTGCTCCACGGGCACGTATTCCGGCAGCTTGGGGTTGACGGTGTAATAGAGCACCACGGCCAGTAATAGGACCAGAATCGTGAATGTCAGCAGTAATACACGGGAAAAAATGCGCAAGATAGCTATCCTTGTCTCGGTCTTGTCGAGGAGTCGTGTTGTTATGCCACTACGCCACAAGTGCGGCAAGTGGCCATGAGCCTGGTAGTCGGCGGTCCCACGATCCTTCGTGGGGCCCCATCATGAATGAAAATGCTTTTAAAGACGTGAACTTATCAGAAGTTTCCTGCTCACATGCCGGTAGCCATTGGTCGTGGCCGCCTGATAAGCTCGCGACTTTATTCGAATGCCCTTTTGGCGCATGAACAAGGAAATAGCATGAAACAGCATCGGTTGGCGGCGGCGGTGGCCCTGGTTAGCCTGGTACTTGCGGGTTGTGATTCGCAGACCAGCGTAGAGCTGAAAACCCCGGCGCAGAAAGCTTCCTACGGCATCGGCCTGAACATGGGCAAGAGCCTTGCCCAGGAAGGCATGGATGACCTGGATTCCAAAGCAGTAGCCCAAGGCATCGAAGATGCCGTCGGCAAAAAAGAGCAGAAGCTCAAAGACGACGAGCTGGTTGAAGCGTTTGCCGCACTGCAAAAGCGTGCTGAAGAACGCATGACCAAGATGAGTGAAGAGTCGGCAACCGCCGGCAAGAAATTCCTCGAAGACAACGCCAAGAAAGACGGCGTCGTCACCACCGCTTCCGGTCTGCAGTACAAGATCATCAAGAAAGCCGATGGCGCACAGCCTAAGCCGACTGACGTGGTGACTGTGCACTACACCGGCAAGCTCACCAACGGCACTACCTTTGACAGCTCCGTGGATCGCGGTAGCCCGATTGACCTACCAGTCAGCGGCGTGATCCCAGGTTGGGTCGAAGGCCTGCAACTGATGCACGTTGGCGAGAAGGTCGAGCTGTACATCCCGTCCGACCTGGCCTACGGCGCCCAGAGCCCGAGCCCAGCGATTCCAGCCAACTCCGTGCTGGTATTCGACCTGGAACTGCTGGGCATCAAGGACCCAGCCAAGGCTGAAGCCCCTGCAACCCCAGCAGCACCAGCCGCCAAGAAGTAATAGGCGCCTGAACACACAACGCCCCGTCTCGACGGGGCGTTGTTGTTTCCGGGGGCTGCAGTTTCGGGTATCTACACGATCTTGTAGTGAGCGGGCCCATGTCCACAGGCTGTGCAAATCCAAACGAACGTCCACACCTGGCAACAGTCTGATATAAAACCCGAGCATGGCTAGCCGCACAGCAACACCAAGTCAATGAAATCTTGGGTTTTTTTAATGTGCGCAAAAAACGCCCGATCTGACTGAAAGCCTTGTAAGTCGTGGCTTTCAGCCGATAAAACAGGCTCTGTTCACAAGGTTATCCACAATTTGTGTGGATAACCTTTTATGTTGACTGGAACTGGAGTGACAGATGAAACCACCCTTCAATTTCACCCGTTTCCTGCCCATCGCCGCACGCCTGCTGGGTCGTGGGCGTTTACCGACGCTGCTGTTCGCTGTCGCCGCCAAAGGCTCCAGCCAGGGCAATCGCCTGGGCAAGCTCAAGGATGACTTCAAGTTGCTCCAGGCCCTGTGCCTGGCCTACTGGCGTGGCGAGTACCGCGCAATCAGTCCCAAGGCGCTGATTTCAGTGGTCGCAGGGCTGATGTATTTCCTGAGCCCGATTGACGCGATCCCGGACTTTATACCCATGTTCGGCATGCTCGACGACATCGCCGTGCTGGCATGGGTCATGAAGACCCTGGACGGCGAACTGAGCGCTTTTCGCGCCTGGCGTGACGCCCAGCGTCCGGAAAAGCTCGCCGTGGTTGAGCGTCTGCCAGCGACGCCAGCCCTGTTGGCCAAAGAAAACCCGCAAAAAAACGGATGACACGGCATATCCCCCTGCGACCTTTGTGGCTGTTAGGATTACACTCCTAAGGAAAGAGCTTACTCAGTAAGTGTTGTTATCCTACGGGGCAGTCATGGATATTCAGATAATTTCACGGAATGGCGAACCCGAATACGCGGTGTTGCCATGGGATCAGTATCAGGCGCTGCTAAAAGCTGCCGGTCAGCAACAACCTTCGCCACCTCCTTCTTCTACTGCCCAAGCCGCTCCCGAGCAGGGTCTGCGCCCGCTCGCAGACTTGCGCGACCTGCGCGAAGCCAAAGGCCTGGCGGTCGAGACCCTGGCCCGCACCGTGGGTATCAGCCCCTCGTATCTCGGATTGATTGAAAGTGGTGAGCGCCAGCCGGATGCCGCGATCCGTCGCAGCCTGGCCTGGGAATTGGGCGTTGCAGGTTGGAGGGATGAATCTTGAGCCTACGTATCAGTCGTCAACACTGGGATGGGTTACTCAATGAACTGGACCAGGCGCGCCGCCAGCGCCATCTGTTGACTTACCGCGCGTTGCTGGAGCGCTTGCAGTTCCCCACGCCGGCCATGCAAACCCTGGCCGCCGCCCTGGAACACCTGGCCGCGCTGGACGCCAAGGCCGAGCAGCCGTTGCGCAGCTCGCTGGTGATCAGCCAGGGCGCCAGCCGCCTGCCGCGTACCGGTTTCTTTGAATGTGTGGAGCGCCTGGGGCGATTCAGCGGGCCATCCGACGGTGTGGCCGCGGCCTCCTGGCACGCCTCGGAAGTGGTGCGGGTATTCGAATACGAGTACCCGGAGTCTGCCGAGGCCTAGAGCGCCGGGGACAAGGTGTCCATGCTGTCGATCACATGGATGCTGTAGCCGGCGACATTCTTGGCGTGATGTTTGGCTTGCGACGCCAGCTCCGCCAACTGACTGGCATCGAGTTGTCCACAGGCCTGTGGATACAAATGCACGACACCGATGGACAGCGACAGCAGCGCAAATTCCTGACGCACGCCTTGGCGGTTCAGTGCCACGAAACAGCCGGCATCAAGGTGTTCAGCGCGGTAGAAGCGCCGGCATTGGGTGTGGAAGTCATCCAGCAGTTGATTGAGCCGTTTGCGCCAGTCCTGTGGGCCCAGTACCAACAAAAAGTCATCGCCACCGATGTGCCCGACAAAGTCGCGGCTAGGGTCTACGCGGTCGTTCAAGCACTGCGCCAGGCACAACAACACCTCATCCCCGCGCCCGTAGCCGTAGATATCGTTGAAGGATGCTGTTTTGTGAAAAAATAGCTTGTGACCTTAGGTCTCTATGACGCTGCTCAAGATAATGCGGCAATGAAAATTTGGATGGAACTGAAAATTGAATAGTACGCAGGATTGCAATCTCAAACTGACTCGCCTTCAGCGTTTCGCCAAGTGGCTTCTGGATAAAAACTCTGTATTTTGCTCAACAGCATCGAGGAGCCAAAAACTATATGCTTTTGGTTACTCTATCGCACTTAGTGTGATTGTAATTCGGCTTGCCGGATTTGATAGTGGTCTTAATATTTTGTATTTTATAATGCTGATGTTGGGGCTCGGGGTTACTTCTGATCTTATCATGGTTTATAAGAAAATTTGGGGGACCACTTTAGGGAAGGCGTTTTTGCTAATAGCCTACTTCCTGCTTTCTAATATCGCCCTTGGACTGTCGGAGAATGCTATAAATATAGTGACGAAGGCAGACTTCATATCAGTTGTATATACGAAGGCGATACTAACGGTGATAATGATTCCATTGTTCGCGTGGGGTATTTCAGTTTTTTTAATGACTATGAGTTTTGTGTTTCTTCCGATAATTTTTATGTTTTTGGTAATCGGTAAGGATTTTGCTCAAAATCCATGCTTTAGTTTTGTCGGAAGTATTTTTAGCAATTATCTTGCTAAGACAACTTTGGCTGCTCGTTTCATTGCATTTTTATTGCTTTTTGGGTTTATAAAGGCTGAGGGGCAGGAGTGGGCTCGCGGCTATGATAGTTTTTTGGATAAACAATTGCCGTTTTCATTGTTCTTGTTAGAGGGTAAGAAATTTACAAGCTGTACGTTGGATGAGAAGGAAAGAGGTATAAAGGGAGAGGATGGGCGTTATTTAATTATAAAGGAAGGTGTGGAGGGGTATTCATTTAGGACTGAGTATTGTAAAAAATAAAGTAGTGATACTGGCGTCAGGCACTAAAGTGCCTGACACTATTTACTCATTAGGTGATGTATTGGGCAGGTCAGCTGGAAAGAGTCCTTTTTATAAAATCTTGATAGTATGATGGGAAGTCGCTCACGCAGTTGGTTAAAGCTTTTCCCGAGTTTTTAATTCGAATGCTAATTGAATCATTGGACTGGACCAGAACGCTCGATAAAACCTGAGCAATGTGACGATCCGAGATGCCCATTTCGTATAATAAAATCGCGTCAATAGAGGGTAAGCCGTATCGAAGTTTTTTCTGTAATGTCGATAAGTTATCTAATAGTTGTTGATCGATTTCTGGTTTTATGAGTTTTAATAGTTCGATTATAGAGCCTATTAGTAAGGTTCCATCATACGCAATTCCAGATTCGCAAGCGTCAATGACGTGCTCATTTGTAATGTCACGTCTCTGAGTTCCCCAAATCAACTTCGAGTTTGCTTTTTCTAAATGAGTCCTTAATGCGTAGTATGGAATCCCTTTTATCCATTCGGACACTAATGACCTTAAGTCATCGCGAGACTCAATTTTATGGATTCCTTTGCTGTTCGATTGAGAGTAAATAAACGGCCATAGTACGTCTAATGCGTCGGACTCGCTAGTGCACTGTTCGAGTGCTACAATATTAAATGTTGTCCATTCTTTTATTTCTTGAGCTTGTGTTAGACCGAAGAGTGTTCTTCCAAATGCACGTCTTTCAACTTCTAAAGGGCAATTGTTTTCGATGTTTTTCGCAATAATGTCAAATATAGACAGAATGGTTTCTTTGTCGTCTTCGCTGCTCAGGTTGTAGGCCAATGTTTGCTGAGCTAGATGTACAGCACCGTTTTCGCCAAAGACTTCTTTTGTATCATCCCAGTGGGCCAGTAAGTATCCCTCTATCGAGGCTATGATATTCGCTTTCTGTTCGGCTTGGTCGAGGACGCTTTCAATAGTAAATTTTAAATCGGACCTTAATTTAGCGGCTTCTGCTAATTGTTCTAGGAAGACTTTTGGAGAGTTAAGATAGTTTTTCAAATAATCTATGGGGCTGATGGTGAAGTGATGCTTTCCATCTACGCTTTTAATAGGCTCTAATATGTTCAAAATGCTGCTGGTACAAGGTTCTGAATTTTCAAAGTTAAGGATTTTTTTGAACTCAGACCATTTCCAGCGTCCCTTGTCAGAGGATTTCATATCAAAAATATCAGGGTCGGCAAAAATTATGCTGCCTTCTGTATACATCCCTGAACGACCAGCCCTACCGATTAAATTATGAAAATCTCTTACTTTAATCGGTTTTCCAGCTTGATAAATGCTCGTTATGAGCAGATACCTTATCGGCAGATTCACTCCTTGTGCGAGTGTAGAAGTGCAAATAATAAATTTTATCAGGCTTTTCTGCATCGCATATTCTATTGCGACTCTCAAACCTTGTGGTGTGTTACTACTGTGGGAGTAAATGCCTAAACTCGAGCACTTCGTCGTTTCGCTCTCTATGCCCAAATGAATTGTGTGCAGGTTTAGTAAGTTTTTGACTTCGGCCTCATCTGAATATTCGCTTGGTTTGGGGATAGATAGGTTTCTCGAGTAAATATCAACTGCCACTTTAGCAATGGTTGAGACGGCTGCTTTTACACCGCAAAATATAGCCACACTGCCATTAGATGCCAATTTTAAACCTAGGAACATCGAAATACTTTTCCCATCTGCTTTGTCAGGAAAAAATCTATCGGTTCTCTCCCTCGGTTTGCGTGAAAGCTTATATTTTTCTATCACTCGTGGGACGAAAAAAGTTTTTTCATCAGTGTTGTTTTGTTCTACGAACTCAAGCCTGCCTAGTGAATCTTTCCAACTTGCAAACGCTACTGTTCTGTAAGTTGAAAGTATGTCTGTGCCGTTGATGTTTATTCCGTCTTCGCCATTGAGCCAACTGCCTATAGCTTGTGAGTTATTAATGACTGCTGATATAAGTATAGTCTGAGCTTCTTTTGGTATCAAAGATTTCAGTGAGGAAAGTAAAAGCTCATAAGTAACGCCTCTAGGGCCGCTGTCGAATTGATGACCCTCATCATAGATTACAACTCCAATACTTTCTGCTAGTTCTGGAGATTGACGCAGTATATACATCAATTTTTCGGGCGTAAGGACTAATATGCTGTCCGTTTCTAATGAGTTAAAATCAAGGTCTAGAAAACCATCTAGATCAAATTCAGCAAAGTCCATTTGCGGTACGTCGGAGACACCATCAATGCTGACTACCTCGCCGTCGAAGCTTCTTGAGAGTTCACTTCTTATTTCTTGGCAAAGGGCTTTGAATGGGGCTACAACAACTACCAGATTTGCTCTCGCCGATAAAAATGCACTACGGATAATAAGTTCGATTGACTTGGTTTTTCCTGCACTTGTAGGCATTTGAATGATTGCTGATGACTCTTCAAATATCCCTTTCTCCCCTAGTAGGCGTTGGGATGGCCAGAGTTCTTTTATTGAGCCATCCTTTTTAAGATAGCTCATCCAGATTTCTTTTGCTAAGCCGGAGTAACGAGGGAGTAAGCTCCAAGAGGAATTTTTTAGTCTAAAATTAGTGATTGCACAAATTACGTCTGCAAATAGTAGCTCTCTATCTGAACCTATGTCATAAGCCTTAGCTTTAAGCTTGGACAGTTCGGTTTCGATTTTAGAGACGCCTTCTCCGGTACTGTAGTAGGTCAGGATTGAGTAGGACAGTGCGATAATATTAGATTTGTATTTTTCTCTCGCGTCCGTAAAATATATGGAAAAATCGCCTACTAGCAGCCAGTGCAATAGATCTTCTAAGTGAGATGCGTCTAGATATGGGCATGTTGGAGGCAGTTTTTTAATAAGAACAGATGAACTACCGGGTAGGTCGCATAAATAATATGATGCAGATGCAAGTAAAATTAAATAGGGGTCTATTTCTTCGTCAAGCTTGGATTGAAGGTATGAGTCAAAGAATTGTGCCGAAAACTGAAGATCCGTTTTTAATTCGGTCAGCCTATCTGCAGGTGTATCTGTCGAGTTGATTGCTAAACAGATTTCCCCAAGTGTTGCGATGGAGAGTATTAGTAATTGAGAAGGATCACTACTTGTTTCAATGTGGTGCTCAGTCGGTATGTTGTATTCGTACATTTTGGCTTTTGAGCGAGTTACACCCAGTAAAACACGCGATGCTCTTTCAGGCTTCATCAGCTGCTCGCTTATAGAGGCTATTTACTAGGGTCATAAAGTCTTTGCTTTTTATGATTATTAGCGAAAGTGAACTCTTATTAGGATGCTCAGACGTATCTGATACAGAGGCTTCTAATGGGTCGTATATAACACTTTCGTAGAGAGCTACTGCTCCATAAATATCTTTATAAGGCCTGTCAGCTGGATTTTGGAAGCGGCCAATTTTTTGTGCATCTTGAATGTTTTTCGCTTCATAGAATCGCTGCCTTATGGCATTGAGCGATTCCGCTTTTCTAAGATTATCTTTACCTGAGTGGTTTATAGCTTCCTGAAGTCTCGCATTTGCTTTTTTACCGGAAAGTTTAGCTTTGACTTCATACATTGCTAAGCAGTCGTTAGGGGAGTCTGTCTGGGACAATATTTTGAATGCTAGAACATCGGAGCCTTTAGTCGACTCGTTCCTAATTGTTTTTCTATCGTACCTTGTTCGAGGAACCCAATAGTTTGAAACGTATTCTAGGTAATCTGATACAAGTATTTCGGCAAAATCACCGGATCTGGTTCCGGGGCCGAATCCTCCTTTTTCAGTTGGAAACTTTAAGTCATCTAAGTATTCTGTTCTGCTTTTCCCAGTGGCTTCTCTTAGGAAGTCGATATCTGAATCACTACAGTACTGATTTCTAAAGTGCTTGGCCCATTCAGAGAGTATGCCATTATCCGTCGTATGTAATAGTTCGAATACTTGGACAGGGACTCCATCTTTAGTTGTTAGTGCGGCACCAGTATCTTGGAGCCAATTAAGGTAGCCCAATGGGAAGGCCATATTTATTTGGCCTTATAATTTTTTGATGGATGCCGATGTTTATTATTAGTATGCGGCTTAAAATACAAAGGGTCTGGTATGTTTGATGTGTTTTTAAGCATGTAGTACTCCATTACTAGCCTAAGATTTTATCTAAGCTCACCCTATATTAAATTTTGTCTGATGTCGATTAGCCACTTGTATTGTTGCTTTTTGATCATGGCGAAGCGTAGAAATTTTGGAAGGCAGCTTTCAGGGGAGGGTGGTGATGTCTATATGCCTGCAAGCACTATCTCGCGGTCATCTACCTCTTTTCAGGAGAGGGATCACCATCAGTGTATGAGGTGGGAGGAAAATCTATCGTGATCCTTAATTGTGTTGATCTATCCGCGATGGCCCCTTGCTCACGGTCTTGGGTAGACGTAGGGCTAGGCACGTCGATAAATTTTAAACAGTGAAATCCCTTTAGGTCGTTGAACGGCTTGAAACTGTCGATATCCACGTAGCAGATCACCGATTCGCGCTGTTGTTGCAGCAAGCGCGTGAGGCATTGCTGGATCGGCACGTTGCCCGGTAATAGGGTGAGTGGGTTGGCGTAGCGCGCTTGCTGGATTTTCAGCTCGGTGATCAGCTTGAGTACGTCGATCACTCGGCCCAGGCCCAAGTAGTCGCCATTGAGCGTAATAATGAAGTCTTCTTCGATGCGTTGCCGTGCGCGGCTGGTGAGCAAGCGACTGACCTGTTGCAGGGACTGGCTCAGCTCCACCGCCAGAAAGTCGGTACTCATCAAGCGGCTGATGGGCTTGCGCGCAAACAGGTCGGTGGCGAACGGCTTGAGCAGCGCATCTGACAGCGAATGCCGGTGGACGATGCCGATCGGGTGCCCGCGCCCATCCAGTACGGCCAGGGAATTGAGGTTGGCCTGGCGGCGAAACGCTTCGAGCACTTGGGCGGTGGCGGTGTCCTGGTCTACCGCCGGTTGTTCACTGAGCAAGGCGCTGAGGTCACTGGCTTCATCGTTCAGTGCCACGTTGGCACTGTCGGGCTTGGGTAACATCAGCCGTGCTTCCTGCGGCGGTTGTTCCTGCGGGCGGCAGAGCAGGTAGCCTTGGACCAGGTCGACGCCCATCTCCGTCAGCACCGCCAGCTCCTCGGGCAGCTCGATGCCTTCGGCGATCACTTGGGCGCGCGAAGCCCTGGCGATTTGCAGGATGGAACCGACAAACTCGCGCTTGAGCGCATCCTGATGAATGCCGTCGATGAAGTGCCGGTCGATCTTCACGTAATCCGGGCGCAACTCCGACCACAGCCGCAGGCTGGAATACCCAACGCCCAAGTCATCCAGGGCAATCGAGAAACCCATGTTGCGGTAGTGGTGCAAGGCAGTTTGCAGCAGGTCGATATCGTTGGTGGGGGTTTGCTCAGTGAGTTCGATCACCACCTGGCTCGGTGGGATGCCGAAGTCATGCAGCAGTTGCAAGGTGCGTCCCGGTTGGTGCGCGGTTTCCATCAGCGATTGTGGCGATACGTTGAGGAACAGCTTGCCCGGTAACTTCTGCTCGCTGAAGCGCCGGCAGGCACTTTCGCGGCACGCGATCTCCAGTTCGCTGAGGCGCCCGGCCTGGCTGGCAATCGAGAACAGGGCGACGGGGGAGTGCAGCGGGCTGTTGGACGGGCCGCGACTGAGGGCTTCGTAGCCGAGGATGCGCCGTTCGGACAGGCTGATGATCGGTTGGAACAGGCTGTGCACACTGCCTTGAGCCAGGATAGAGCCCAGTGCATTCAGCTGTTCTGTCATGGTCATGGCGATCTCGATCGAAAAAAAAGGACCGCAGGCTGAAAACCTGCGGTCCTTCATTTCACGACAGAATGATGTCTATATGATGACACTCCGAGGAGCGATCACATTAAATCGCCATCGTTTACTGTTTGGCCACCTGCTTGGTGATCTTCAGGTAGTCCAGCAGGATCCTGCCAGTCTCGGCCAGGTAGGCGTCATCTTCCGGCTTGGTTTTGTCAGCCTCGGCTGGCAGCGCATCTTCGTCTTCTTTCTTAAGCTCCTTGAGTGGATCTTCACCCTTGGCCTTGCGGCGGATGTTTTCCAGTACAAGCTGCTTGTTCTCGATGTCGGAGTGCTGCGCGCGACGGTCCACTTCGTTCAGGCTGACGGTTTTTTCTTCCATCAGCTTCTTGGCCAGGCCCAGCTTGTCGCGGATGAACACGAACTCGGCATCCTTGGCGGAGCGGGTGTCGTGGTCAGCCTTCAACTGCGCCAGGAACGGCTTGAACGGATCCAACGCCGGCTTGATCGCAGGGCGGATGGTGTCCCACTGCATGGCTTCCGGCAAGGCGCTTTCGCCGATTTCCTTGGTGTCGATGATCGACGGGAAATCGATGTCCGGCAGTACGCCCTGATGCTGGGTGCTCTGCCCGGAAACCCGGTAGAACTTGGCCAGCGTGAGCTTCAGTTCGCCATGGTTCAGCGGCTGGATGGTCTGCACGGTGCCTTTGCCGAAGGTCTGGCCGCCGATGATCAAGGCGCGGTGGTAGTCCTGCATGGCACCGGCGAAAATCTCCGAGGCCGACGCCGAGAGGCGATTGACCAGCAATGCCATCGGGCCTTTGTAGAACGCGCCTGGGTTCTCGTCTTCAAGCACGTCGACACGGCCGTCAGCGTTGCGTACCAACACAGTCGGGCCCTTGTCGATAAACAGGCTGGTCAGCTCGGTGGCTTCTTGCAGGGAGCCGCCGCCGTTGTTGCGCAGGTCGATGACCACGCCGTCGACTTTTTCCTTCTGCAGCTCGGTCAGGATTTTCTTAACGTCGCGGGTGGTGGACTTGTAGTCCGGATCGCCAGCACGGAAGGCCTTGAAGTCCAGGTAGAAGGCCGGGATTTCAATCACGCCCAGCTTGTAGTCCTTGCCATCCTGCTTGAGGTTGAGGACTTTCTTCTGCACGGCCTGGTCTTCGAGCTTCACCGCTTCACGGGTGATCGACACGATCTTGCTGGTCTGGTCGTTTGGTGCATTGGTGTGCGGAATCACTTCCAGGCGCACCACGCTGCCTTTCGGCCCACGGATCAGCTTGACCACTTCGTCGAGGCGCCAGCCGACCACATCGACCATCTCTTTGTCGCCCTGGGCCACACCGATGATCTTGTCAGCCGGGGCGACCTGCTTGGTCTTGTCTGCCGGACCTGCCGGCACCAGACGCACGATCTTGACCTGGTCATTGTCGCTTTGCAGGACGGCACCGATGCCCTCCAGCGACAGACTCATGTTGATATCGAAATTTTCCGCGTTATCTGGCGACAGATAATTGGTGTGCGGGTCGTAGGACATCGCGAACGTGTTGATGTAGGCCTGGAAGATATCTTCGGCACGGGTCTGGTCCAGACGCGCCAATTGATTCTTGTAGCGCTTGGTCAACAGCTCTTGAATCGCCTTTGGTTCTTTGCCTGCGATCTTCAAACGCAGCACTTCGTCCTTGACGCGTTTGCGCCACAGGTCGTCAAGCGCGGCGGTGCTGGTCAGCCAAGGGGCGTCCTTGCGGTCCACCAGAAGGGTTTCCTTCTGGGTGAAGTCGAGCTTGTCGACGCCTTTGTTCAACTCACCCAGGGCGAAGTCCAGACGCGCTTTGACGCGGTCCAGGTAACGCTTGTAGATGGTGAAACTGGGCTGCAGGTCGCCGCTCTTGAGGAAGTCGTCGAACTGCGTCTTCCACTTGTCGAACTCGGCGATATCGCTGGCCAGGAAGTAGCTGCGCGACGGATCCAGCAGCTTGAGGTAGCTCTCATAGATGATCACCGAACGAGCGTCGTCCAGAGGCGGCTTGCTGTAGTGATGACGCTTGAGCAACTCGACGACGTTAAGGCTGGCAATCACCTCATCGCGATCCGGCTGAAGTTTGTCCCAGCTGTTGGCTGCGAACGTATTGGTCGACATCGACGCGAAGCCGAGACCAATGAAAAGAGCGAGGGCGGTTCTGGGGAACAAATGCTTCATGCTGATTCGACGCGGGGGCAATTGATAACGCATATTAGGCCGTCTTTGAGGGAGCCGGTTCCATATGGTCCGGTCGCATAATGCAAAAAGCCCGGCGATACAGCTACGGGCTCAGTCCAGACTCACTATGGAGGCACTGTGAAAGCATTGCAAGGCGTTGACGGTCATGTGGAGTGGTTGGAAGAAGCCAGTCCTACCTGCGATGTAGGCCAAGTTCGCATTCGCGTGGCGGCAGCGGGCCTCAATCGCGCGGATTTATTGCAGCGCGCAGGGCTTTATCCGCCCCCGCCGGGCGCCAGCCACGTGCTGGGCCTGGAGTGTTCCGGGGTGATCAGCGAAGTGGGGGCGGGTTCATCCTGGCAAGTCGGCGACCGCGTTTGCGCGCTGCTGGCCGGGGGTGGCATGGCCGAAGAGGTGGTGGTGGACGCGCGGCATGTGCTGCCTGTCCCGGAGGGCTTGTCGCTGATCGAAGCGGCGGCGTTGCCTGAGGTGTACAGCACGGCGTGGCTCAATCTGTTCCAACTGGCCAGCCTCAAGCCGGGCGAGAAAGTGTTGTTGCATGCCGGCGCCAGTGGCGTGGGCTCGGCGGCGATCCAGCTGTGCAAGGCGTTTGGCAGCCCGTGCTGGGTCAGCGTCGGCTCGGCGGAACGCTTGGCCTACTGTGAGGCATTGGGCGCCCAAGGCGGCGTGGTGCGTACTGACGGGATCGAAGGCCTGCGGGATTTCGGGCCGTTCGATGTGATCCTCGACCCGGTCGGTGGCAGCTATGCAGCCCTGGACCTCAAGCTGCTGGCGCTGGATGGGCGCTGGGTGTTGATCGGATTGATGGGCGGGCGCGACGCGCAGTTGGACTTGGCGCAGGTGCTCGGCAAGCGTATTCAACTGTTGGGCTCGACCCTGCGAAGCCGCAGTGATCAGTTCAAGGCGGACCTGTTCAGTGATCTGAGCCAGCATGTTTGGCCGTTGTTTGTTGAAGGGCGGTTGAGCCCGCAACTGGCCAAGACCTTTCCGATCGGGGATGCCGAGGCGGCGTTCGCCGAGTTGGCGACCAATCAGATTTCCGGGAAGTTGGTGGTTGTGATTGATGAAACGTTGAACTGATCTCAATTTGGAGTGCAGTCCAAACGTGGGAGCGGGCTTGCTCGCGAAGGCGGGATATCTGTGAAGAATGTTTCATCTGACACACCGCCTTCGCGAGCAAGCCCGCTCCCACATTTTGATCTCTGTTGAATCAGGTCCAGTGGTGGATCGGCCAGCCAGCTTGTTCCGCGTGGGAACGCAACACCGGATCCGGGTTCACCACCTGCGGATGATCCACCTTCAGCAGCAATGGCAAATCATTGCGCGAGTCCGAATAGAAGTACGCGCCTTCCAGCGATTCGCCTTCCTGCTCAAGCCACTCCATCAGTCGGGTGATCTTGCCCTCGCGATACGTCAGCACACCCACCGTCCGTCCGCTGTACACACCATGGCTGACGTCAAGGTTGATCCCCAGCACTTCATCAATGCCGATCCGCGCCGCAATCGGCGTAACCAGATGCGTGCCCGATGCGGAAATCACTAGAATCCGGTCGCCATTCGCACGGTGGCGGGCGATGGTCTTGGTGGCGTCGCTGTAGATCAACGGTTCGATCACGTCCTCGACCCACGGCTCCACCAGATGCTCGATTTCCTCCGGCGTGCGGCCGATCATCGGTTCCAGGCTGAAGCCCATGAAGTCTTCCATCAACAACTTGCCCTGGCTGTAGGCGTCCATCAGTTCATTGTTCTTGCGCATGAACGACTCAGGGTCGACCCAGCCCAGGCGGCCCATCTGCTCGCTCCACAGGGTGGCGCAGTCGCCATGGATCAACGTGTCGTCCAGATCAAAAATTACCAATGCCATCGGTCATGCTCTCTCAATAAAACGTTGCATCAGGCTACTTCACACAGGGCGCTTGGGTCGATGGTAAGTGCCAGGCGTTGCCCGTCGGGGTGCAGATCGTCGGCCGAGCGGTTGAGCACGTCCACCACCAATTCCACGCCGCGCGCTTCGATGCGGTAGCGAATCACGTTGCCCAGCAGGCTGTGGCTGCGCACCAGGGCATCCAGCTCGCCGGTGCGGCTGAGCTCGATGGCCTCCGGGCGAATCGCGATGCGGCTGTTGAAAGGGCGTTGCAGCAATTGCGTGGCCTTGTCGGCGTCCAGCAGGTTGTAGTTGCCGATGAAACCTGCGGCGAACACGTCGACGGGGGCTGTGTAGAGGGTTTCGGCATCCCCGCTTTGCACGATCTTGCCCTGGTTCATCAGGAAGATGCGGTCGGACATGGTCAGGGCTTCTTCCTGGTCATGGGTCACGAAGATCGTGGTCAACCCCAGCTCGCGCTGGATCTGGCGGATTTGTTCGCGCAGGTGCTTGCGAATGCGTGCATCCAACGCCGACAGCGGCTCATCCAGCAGCAGCAGGCGCGGGCGGGTAACCAGTGAACGTGCGAGCGCCACGCGCTGGCACTGGCCACCGGACATCTGGTGCGGGTAGCGGCCGGCGAGGTCCTTGAGCTCCACCAGTTGCAGCACTTCCTGCACGCGCTTATGGCTGTCGTCGGCGTTGACCTTTTGCATGCGCAGGCCGAAGGCGACGTTTTGTTCCACGGTCATGTTGGGGAACAACGCATAGCTCTGGAACACCATGCCGATGTTTCGTTTCTGCGGGCTCAGCGGGACGATGTCCTGCCCATCCAGCAGAATTTTTCCTCTGTCCACCGAGGTCAGGCCGGCGATGCAGCGTAGCAGCGTGGACTTGCCGCAACCGGACGGGCCGAGCAGGGTGACGAACTCACCCTTGGCGATCTCGCAGTTGATATCACTGAACACCGGGGTGCCGGCGTAGCCTTTTTGCAGGTGTTGGACGCTGACGAAGCTCATTGGCTTTTGTCCTTGTTCAAGATGTTGGCGGCCCAGGTCAGCACCAGCACAAAGAAGAAATAGGAAATCACGACGGCACTGGTGAAGTGGCCGCTGGTGTTGCGCATATTGTTCAGGTACACCTGCAGGGTTTCGTAGCGGGTGCCCACCAGGATGTTGGCAAACACGAACTCACCGAACAGGAACGAAAACGACAGCAACAGCGCGACCATCAGGCCTTTGCGCAAATTCGGCAGCACCACAAAGATCGCGGCCTGCCAGGTGCTGGCGCCGAGTAATTGTGAAGCGTCCATCAGGTCGCGCAGGTTGATGGCTTGCAAGTTGTTGGTGATCGCCCGGTACATGAACGGCAAGGCTACGGTGAAGTAGCAGCCGATCAGGATCCACGGGGTACCGACCATTGCCAGCGGCCCGGAGCCATAAAGTTGCAGCAAGCCCACCGACGACACCACCGGTGGCACCGCAAAGGGCAGCAGGATGAGGATGTTCATCAGCGCATCAAGCTTGGGGAAGTGGTAATGCACCACGAACAGCAGCGGCAGAATCAACACCACCGACAGGATCAGCGCCCCCACGCACACCAGCAGCGATTGCCCAAAGGCTATCAAGAAGCGCGGGTCGCTCCACAGCTGCACGTACCATTTCAGGGTAAAACCGGCGGGCAGAATGGTCGCCGACCAACTGCTGGCAATGGAGTAGACAAAAGTGCCCACCAGCGGCAACACCAGGATCGCAAATAACAACCACACCACTACCCGATGGTAGAGGGAGGCCGGGCCGGCTTCAGCGCGAGACATGGTAGCTCCTCTTGAGCAGCAGTTGATGGACCACGGTGACCACGGTCATCAGCGCCACCAGCACCGCGGCCAGGGCGCTGGCCATGTTCGGGTCGAGGGACACATCGCCGGACACCAGGCCCGCGATGCGGATCGGCAGCACGTTGAAGTTGCCGGTAGTCAATGCGTAGACAGTGGCGTAGGCGCCCAAGGCATTCGCCAGCAGAATCACGAACGTACCGAGCAGGGCAGGGGTGAGCACCGGCAGGCCGATATGCCGCCAGAACTGCCAGCCATTCGCGCCGAGCAAGGCGGCCGACTCACGCCAGTCTTCGCGCAGCGCGTCGAAGGCCGGATACAGCAGCAACACGCCGAGCGGAATCTGGAAGTAGGTATAGAGGATGATTAACCCGGTTTTGGAATACAGGTTGAAGTCCTGAATGATCCCCGCCTGCTTGAGCATGATGGTGATGCTGCCGTTGAAGCCCAGCAGGATGATGAACGCGAACGCCAGTGGCACGCCGGCGAAGTTGCTGGTCATGTTGGCGAAGGCGGTGACGAAATTGCGCAGCGGCGAATCCACCCGGCGCAACGAGTAGCTGCCCAGCGTGGCGATGATGATCCCGAAAATGCTGGAGTAGAAGCTGATCTCCAGGCTGAACTGAATGGCTTGCAGGTAGAACTTCGAGCTGAAGATGCGTACGAAGTTTTCCAGGCTCCAGCCGGCTTCTTCGGTCTGCAGGCTGTTGATCAGTACCCAAACGAGCGGGGCAATCTCGAACACGATAAAGAACAGTGCGAAAGGCACCAGGCACAGCAGTGCCAGCCATTTGCCACGGGTCATTTCAACAGCTCCCGGCATACAGGTTTGTCGTGGGGCACGCCGAGCAGTTCGCAGACGGTGCCGCAGAGGTCGGTTTGTTTCGGCGTGGCAGTGGTGTCCAGGCTGAACGCATCGCCGAGCACAAACAGTGGTACTTCGCGTTCTTCGGGCAACAGGCCGTTATGAGAGCGGTCGTTGTTCATGCCGTGGTCGGCGGTCACCAGGACCTGGTAGCCGGCGTCGAGCCAGGCTTGCAGGTAATCAGCCAGGATGATGTCGGCCGAGCGTGCGCTGTTGCGGTATTGCGCGGTGTCGAGGCCGTGCTTGTGGCCGGCGTCGTCGATGTTCATCGGGTGAACCACCAAAAAATTCGGCGTGTGTTTGAGGCGCAGGCTTTCGGCGTCGGCGAACAAGTGGGAATCCGGGTAGTGGTCATTCCAGTAGAAATGCCCGTGCTGGATCGCCAGCGCCTTGTCGTCGGTATGACGGTCGCGGGTGGCAATAAAGGGCGTGCGGTTATACAACTCGCTGACCCAGTGGTAGGCCGCCGCCGCAGTGGTAAGGCCTGCGTCGGTGGCGTAATGGAAAATGCTGCGCTGGGTGGACAGGCGCGAGACATTGTTGTGCACGATGCCGCTCTGGATCGGAGGCACGCCGCTGAGGATGCATTCATACAACGGGCGGGACAGGGCGGGCAGTTCACATTCCAGTTTGTAGAGGGCTGCGCGTCCTGCGCCGACATAGGCCTGCAAGTGCCCCATGGCGTGCCGGGCAACCTCGAAGTTCAGGCCGTCGAGCACCACAAGGATGACATTGTGCTTCATGGGGGCTGGCGCTCCGCAACAGTAGGCTTGACTCAATTTCTCTGGCGCAACCGGGTCAAAATGTGGGAGCTGGCTTGCCTGCGATGGCGGTGCATCAATCGACACAGATGTTGAATGTCAGACCGCTATCGCAGGCAAGCCAGCTCCCACACTGACTGCATTTCAGGCCGGGAGCCTGATTACTTCATCTCTACGATGACCTGCTCGTTCCACAGCTGAGGCAGCTTCTTGGAAGTCGCTTCCCAAGCATCCGCGTCCTTGATCGGCTGTGGGTTGGCCTTGGTGTACTGCTCGCCCGGGATCAGGTTCTTGGCGATATCGGCTGGCAGCTTCAGGTCGGTTTCCGCGCGGATCGGACGTGCGTTGCCTTTCGCCAGGTTGAGCTGGCCGGCATCGCTGAAGATGTATTCGCGAGTCAGCTTGGCGGCGTTCGGGTGCTTGGCGTATTTGTTGATGATGGTGGTGTAGCCGGATTTAACCGAACCGTCCGATGGGATCAGCACCACGTAGTCATCCGGGTTGGCCATCTTGGCCTTGTAGCTGAGGCCGTTGAAGTCCCAGACGATACCCACTTCGACTTCGCCTTTTTCCATGGTGGCGATGGTCGGGTTGGAGAGGCCGAGACGGCCTTGCTGGGCTATTTTGGTGAAAAATTGCAGGCCTGGGGCGATGTTCTTCTCGTCGCCTTTGTTGGCGATGGCGGCGGCGAGTACCGCGTTGGAGGCCTGGGCCGCGGTGCTTACGTCACCGACGGACACTTTGTATTTGCCGGTCTGCAGGTCAGCCCAACTGGTAGGCACCTCGGAACCGTGCAGCAGCTTTTTGTTGACGATAAACGCGATGGTGCCGGTGTAGGCCAGGGCCCAGTGACCGTCTTTGTCTTTCGCCCAATCTGGAATCTGGGCCCAGGTGGACGGTTTATACGGCTGGGTGACTTCCTGCTTCACCGCAATCGGGCCGAAGGCCGCGCCCACGTCGCCGATATCGGCACTGGCGTTGTCTTTTTCGGCCTTGAACTTGGCGATTTCCTGGGCCGAGCTCATGTCGGTGTCGATGTGCTTGAGGCCGTAGGTCTTGGCCAGGTCTTCCCAGGTGCCTTTCCAGTTGGCCCAGTCATCGGGCATGCCGACGCTGTTGACGGCGCCTTCCGCTTTCGCGGCGGCTTCCAGAGTTTTTAGATCGGTATCAGCGGCCATTGCGGCGGTGCACATGGCAATGGTCGAGCCTAACAGTGATGCCAGGAAAAGCTGTTTCATCCGAAGCTCCTTTGGGCGTTTTCAACGCGGCGGTTTTTTCTACGGTGTTGTTGGTCTAGGTCAGAGCAATACCTGAGCCAATCTAGACGCGATGGATGACAGTTTCATTTCGATGTCGTTTTCAAAGCGCAGATGTCGCAGCGCGCAGGCTTAGCGTAGACCACGTCCAAGTGCCCGCTACGGTTGGACTTGGCCGATGTATTGCAGGGTGTGCTGCGCGGGATCGACGCGGACTGTCATCTGTCGGTCATCTGTAATGCCTAGGCTGGCAGGCAGCAGCGCAAGCCCAATTACGAAGCGGTTTGCGCACCTGATCGGTGCTGGTCTAGTCCAGATAGGTAACGTTGATGCGTGATGAGGCAATCAAGGCGGTGACATCCATCGGCCTGGCGCTGCAAGAGCAGATCGACCATGGCCTGCTGCCGCCTGCAAGCAAACTGCCCGCCGAACGCAAGCTCAGCGAGTTGTTTGGTACCACCCGGATTACCGTGCGGGAAGCCTTGTTACAACTGGAGGCCCAAGGGCAGATCTATCGTGAGGAACGTCGCGGCTGGTTTGTCTCGCCGCCACGGCTGGCCTACAACCTGATGCAGCGCAGCCACTTTCACGCCATGGTCGGTGACCAGGGGCGAGTGGCATCCACTGAAGTGATCTCTGCACGGATGCAACCGGCGTCGGCGGCGGTGTGTGCGTGGTTGCAGTTGCCGGCGTTGTCCCGCGTGATCCAGATCTGCCGGGGCCGGCGGATTGATGGGCGTTTGGTGTTGTATGTGGAGCACTACCTGAACCCGAAGTATTTTCCGGGCATTCTGGACTGCGACCTGAACCTGTCGATGACCGAACTGTATGCGCGCAAGTACGACTTGCACTATGGTCGGGTGCGTTTCGAGATCGTGCCGACGTCACTGCCGGTAGAGGCTGCCGCTGCGTTGCGCGTGTCGGTCGGCAGCCCGGGCTTGCGGATAGCCCGGGTCAATTATGACCAGCACCATAGGCTGATCGACTGCGACCTGGAGTTCTGGCGGCATGATGCCATCCACGTCGGCGTGGATGTTGTGTAGCCGCGCACCGTGCTGAATGACACACCACAGTTGAACCGTGCCAGGCATGACCGATCGGTGGGTCGTCAGGGGGTGAGTGCCGTGATCACCTGATCCACATTGGTCTCCAACTCCGTCACCGGCTCTGCACCGTCGACATTCAGTACCAACAATCCCGCTCCCCCCGCCGCAACAGCGGCCCTCACCGCTTCACTCGGCTGACGATGATGCAGCACCACCGCGACATCGTTGTCCTTCAACTCGGCGCTGAGTTTCTGCAACGCCTCAGGCGTCCAGTCGGCGTCTGGCCGGGCATCGGTGCTGAGCACTTCCAGGTTCAAACTGCTGACCAGATACGCAAAGTGGTCGCTAAGGCTGACCACGCTGAGGTTATCCGCCTTGGCCAGCCGCGCTTCGCTGTCGGCGCTGAGTTTGAGCAGGCGCTGCTTGAGGGCGGCAAGGTTGGCGTCGATCGTCGGCTTGGCGTCGGGGGCCAGGCGGCTCAGGTCCGCGGCCAATACATCGGCCATGCGTCCCATATTGTTACTCGACTGCCATGGCTGGCTGTTCAAACCATCGGTGACGCCAGGCTGCACGGCGATGCCCGGCAAGCCGCCGTCCACCGGGCGGGCGGCGTCGACTTCGACGATGCGGATATTGCTGCGGCGCGCCACTGGGTACAGCGGGTCATCGGCCCACAGCGAGCGCAGGCCAATAGTGGCGTCGGCGTCCAGCGCCAACGCGCTCAATGCCGGCGCGCCACGACCGGTGAAGTAGGACACCTGCCGCGAACCCGGCAGGTTGGCCGGGGCGGCGCGCTCCAACTGTACATTGGTGCCTTTGAGCAGCACCTCGGCCAGGCCGTAGGTGATCGGCAGCGAGGCAAGGACCTTCACCGGTTGTACAGACTTGGCCTTGCTCAGTGCGGCGTGACCCAGTCCGGGATGGATTTTGAGGGTCTTGGGTTCTGCACCGTCGACAGCCAGTGCCGAAGTGCTAATCAAATAAGCGATGGCCAGGGCCAATGGACGAAAGACAGGACGCATTATCCAAAATTCCCCTTGAGGCTGGGCACCGTGCCGCGCGCGATGGCGGCCAGGGCGAAGGCGATACCGGCAACCAGAATGATCGCGGCGCCGGATGGGATCGGCAGGTCGAAGATGATCGGCAGCAGGATCCCGCACAGTGTGCTGACGGTGGCGATCACCACCGAGACCCAGAAGAACCCCTTGAGCGACTGGCTCAGCAGGCGCGCCGCTGCGGCCGGAATCACCAACAGCGCGCCTACCAGGATCGCGCCGATGACCTTCACCGCCGCGACGGTGATCAGTGTCACCAGAATCACGAACAAGTAATCCAGGGTCTTCACCGCCACCCCGCGCACTGCCGCCAGTTGCGGGTTAAAGCTGGCCAGCATGATGCGGTTGTACAGCGGCAAGGCCAGGGCCATCACCAACGAGCCGACAATCGCCAGCACCAGCAAGTCATTGCCATTGACCGTCAGCACCGAGCCGAACAGCACGTTCTCCAGAATATGCACGTTGATCTTGCCGGCCAGGATCAGCAACAGGCTCGCACCCAATGCCAGTGACACCGACAGAAACACACCGATCAAGGTGTCCGGCGCCAGGCCGGTTCGGTTGCGCAGGTAGTTGAGCAGAATGCCGAACAGCAGGCAGTAGCCGAACAGGCTGCCATAGGGTCCGGTGTAGGGTTCGCCCAGCAGAATGCCCACGGCCACGCCGGTCAGCGCGGCATGGCCGACCGCTTCGGAGAAAAACGCGAAGCGCTTGACCACCACCAGCGTGCCCAAACCACCCAGCACTGGGCCGATCAACAGACCGGCGAGCAGTGCGTTGACCACAAACCCGTAGGCCAGCGCCTCCGGCAGATAACCGGAAGAGGCCCAGCCCTGGACCATCAAGCGAAAGGCTTCATAACTCATTGCGCCGGGCTCCGAGGGTGGGTGGAGAACAGGGTCAGCAGGCGATCCGGGGTCAGCGCCTCGTTGGGCGTGGCGTCGAACAGCACGCGGCGGTTCAGGCCTGTGACGCGGTCGGCCAGGCGGCCCACGGCTTCCAGGTCATGCTCGATCCACAGCACGGTGATCCCTGCCAGACGCCAGTCACTCAGTAGGCGTTCGAACACTTGGATTCCGGCTTCGTCGAGCGCCGACATCGGTTCATCCAGTACCAGCAGTTGCGGCGCCGGTATCAATCCCTGGGCCAACAACACGCGCTGGCGTTCACCGCCGGACAGGGCACCCATGCGCCGCTTGCGTTTGTCCTGCATGCCAACGCGCTCGAGCGCATCACCCATCGCGCCGGCGTAATGTTTTGACAGGCCAAGAAATGCAGGGCGCCGTTGACACATGGCCGCCATGAAATCATCAACGGTCATCGGCAAACCACGGTCGAACTCCAGGGCCTGAGGCACATAACCGATGGTGCCGGGCGTGGTCGGCCAATGCAGACTCAGCCGTCCCTGATGCGGCGTTTGCCCCAGCAGGGTCTTGATCAGCGAGCTTTTGCCACCGCCGTTGGGGCCGACCAGCGCATGGATGCTGCCCGGCTGTACCTGAAAACTCACGTCATCAAGGATCACGGTGCGACCCAGGGTCAGTGACACCTTGTCGAACGCCAGCGTCGGACCGACGCTGACCGCATTCAGTTGCTGCGCCGCGGTCATGACCCGGACTCCTGGATTGCGCGGACCACGGTGTTGAGGTTGCCGGTCATTTCCACTTCGTACTTTTCAGCGCTGTATTCGCCGTAGGAAATATGCGACAGCGGGTACAGCTTGACCCCGGACTCACGCTGGATGGTGTCGACGTAGGTGGACGGGAAGTCCATCTCCGAGAAGATTACCTTCACGTCCAGGGCGCGTAGTTCATCAATGGTTTTCTTCAACTGGCTGGGGCTTGGCTCAATGCCGTGGGCCGGTTCGACCACGGCGGTGACTTCCAGGCCGAATTCGCGCAGCAGGTAGTCGTAGGCCGCGTGCACGGTGGCCACGCGCAGGTCCGGGTTGGGCGCGCTGGTCAACTTGGCCAGGGCATCGGCGCGCATCTGGCGCAGGCGCTTGCCGTAGGCGCGGGCGTTCTGGGTGTAGGTCTTGGCGTTGTCCGGGTCGAGCTTGCCCAGCTCGCGGGCGATGTTGTTGACCTGGGCAATCGATGCGCTGATCGACAGGAAGGTGTGCGGGTTGACCACCTTGCCCGCACCGCGCGCAGCGTTCCCGGTGGCGGCCAGCAGCGGCACATTGGCGTTGGCTTCGATCACGGGAATATCCGGGCGCTCGCTGGTGGCGATCATGCGGTCGGCGAAATCATCATGGCCGACGCCGTTGAGCACGATCACGTCCAGGGTGCCGATGCGCTTGATGTCCTCGGCGCGCGGCTCGTAGGCATGCGGGTTGAAACCGGCCGGAATCAGCGGCACCACCTGGGCCTTGTCGCCGACGATATTGGCCACATAGCTGTAGTAAGGGTGAAGCGTGATGCCGATACGCAGGCGTTTAGCCGGCTCTGGGTTAGAGAGTGCATTGGCCAGGGGGGCGAGCATCAGGCTGAACAGGCCAACCAGCAACAGGCGCAACAGGGGAGATGAAATAGACATGGGCAATCGGTCTTCTCGTTCAGTGACGGTGCTGGCGTGTGACGCCGGCATCGAATTGCGCGACCACCTGCTGCCAGCCGGCCGCGATCAGCGCCTGGTCAGTGAGGTCGGAAGGGGCGGCGAGGTTGGCTTGCCGGTTGAGCCAGATATCCGGTTCGGCACCGTGCACGCGCATGAGCAGCGAGCCGCTGGTGCCGGGCACTTGGCTCAACCCCAGGTAGGCCGAGGGTTCCAGCAACTGCCAGCGATGATCGCCACGGCTGACCGAGCTGGCGTCCTGGGCAAACGGCGCGAAGCCTTCTTCGGCCAGATGCGCCGGTGTGGGAAGCGCGCTTTGCTCCTGCTGCAACAGCTGGATCTCATCCAGGGTCACTCGCAGGTCGGCGTAGATGCCTTGCTCGGCGGCGCTCAGGTCGCGACGGGCGTCCAACTGGTGGCTGGGCACGGCCGCGACTTCCTGGGTTTCACCGTGCAGGGCCACCACCGTGCCGGCCACCGCAAGGATGATCAGGCACAACAGCAGCACGTAGAGGGTTTCGTGACCGGCACCGGCGGGGCGTACAACCTGTGTGGTACTCATTGCGGCTGGATATCCGCTTGGTCGATTTCCACCACGTGGCCCGGGCCTGCATCAAACAGCACATAGAACTCGGCGGACGGCTTCTTGAAAGTCAGGGTCGAGTCTTCGCCAAGCTTGCCGGGCACCAGGATGGTTTCGTCATAGCCGATC
The DNA here is from genome assembly GCF_963970835.1 of Pseudomonas sp. EA_15y_Pfl1_P101. Lineage (NCBI taxonomy): Bacteria > Pseudomonadati > Pseudomonadota > Gammaproteobacteria > Pseudomonadales > Pseudomonadaceae > Pseudomonas > Pseudomonas sp. EA_15y_Pfl1_P101. The sequence continues at coordinate 228,489 of NZ_CAXAPA010000011.1, forward strand.
ACGTCCAGGGTCACGCCGGGCGCGCCGCTACCGTCAGAGAAACCGCCTTTGCACTGGACCTGCTCGCCGGGAATTTCCTTGCACTCGCACATCGGGTTGTGGGCCAGGGTGACGGTACTGAAACCGGCGCACGCCAATAGGACGGCACAGGCGCGGGTCAGGCGCATCAAAGTCATGGTTTAACTCCTTGCTTGTTCAGCCAGGCAATGGTGGCAGGCGAGGCCTGGTTCAACGGGATGGAGCCCTGGTGCATAGCCCCGTCCCAGCCTTCCATGGTGACCCACAGTTCGGCGTCGGCTGGTGTGCGTTCCGGGATCGGCAGGGCAGCGCCCATGCGGTACGGCGTACCGAAGAAGATCACCCCGGCGGCCCGCAGGCTGCGCGGCTTACCGATACGCAGGTAGGTGGCCTTGACCTGGTCGGCGCAGGTGGCGCACAGGGCAGCGTTGAAAAACTTCATCGGGCCGGCCGGGTCTGGGCGCGGGCCTTCATTACGAAATTCGGCGAGGGTCAGGCTCCAGGGCCCGACCTGCACTTCACCGGCCACGCGCTCGCCGATGCCGGTGTCGCCGCGAAACAGCGCCGCGTCGGCGAAGTACTTGGGCATGAAGCCCAGGGGCACGAGCAACAACAGCACATTGATGTGGAAACGCCATTTCAGCCAGAAGGCTCGCAGCGGCGATGGCTTTGCGGTAGCGACCTTGCTCATGTTTGGGCCTGCGAGGTTTCAGCCTGCCTTGCCGGGATGGAAACAGGCTTGCGCGGGGCCTTGGCTTCACGCTTGAGCGCATTGAGGGTGGCCAGGGCGGTGCGCTTGGTCCAGATCAGCAGGCCGCTCAACACCATCATGCTCATGACAAGGCCGAAGAACGCCCAGATCAGTTTGATCCACAGCCCGCCAAAGTCGCCGGTGTGCAGCGGGCGCATGGATTCGGTGACGAACTCCAGCTTTGAACGGTCGGACAGCAAATGCGCCGCAGCGACTTCGCCGTCATACGGGTTGATTTGCGCGGTCTGGAACATCAGTGGGTACCAGCCCCGCCCGCCAATCTGCAGGTGGCTGTAGGCATTGAGCGGCAGGCTGATGAAACTCGGCTCCAGGCCAGGAATACGCTGGGTGGCGATCTTGATCGCCTCGTCTACCGGGATCATCGGCGCTGGCACGCCTGGCGCCGACATCGGCACTTTCTCCCGGGCGATCACTGGGATGACGGGTTCAGTGGAAATCGAAATCTGGTTGTCGCCCAGGATCGCCCGGATCAAGAACCAGATACCGGTGACAGAAATCACTGCGATAAACCAGATTGACCAGATACCGCTCAAGCGGTGGAAATCCCCCCAGAATATCCGCGCGCCATGGCGCACGCGCAGGGTCGGGCGCAGGAAACCCTTCCAGAACTTCTTGTACACCACCAATCCGGTGACCAGCGACGCCAGCAGCGGGATGCCGAGCGCCGACACCAAATACCAGCCCCAGCTGTAGCCATTGGTAAACGGCACCAGCCACCAGCCGTGCAGGGCGCGTGTGAATTGCTGAAAGTTGAAGGACGGGCTGATGCCCTGGATCGCTCCGGTGTAAGGGTTGACGTAAACCTCCACGGAACGCCCGTCGGGGTAGCTGAGGTCGACGCTGAGGGCGAAATGGGATTCGTCGGGCCGGCTGATCGACTGGACGAACACCTGGGGCTCTTCGCGCTTGATCGCGGCGATCACTTGGTCGTAGCTCAGTGGCTCGGCGTCGTCCGTCGGCTTGCTCGCACGGATATCCGGGTTGGCCAGCCAGACGATCTCCTGGCTGACCACCGCCAGGGTGCCGGTGACGCAGACGATCAGTACAAAAAACCAGATGGGCAATGCCAGCCAGCTATGCACGAGAAACCAGAGTTTGGAGCGTGACTTCTTCGACATGTGAATGAGGGTCTTGATCGGAAGGGGCAGTAAAGGCCCAGAAAAGGCCGGTCGTAGCTTTTGCTGACGCGACAGGCTGTATCTAAGTTAAGACGGATGAGAATGAGAAATCCCTAAGCCAGATATGAAAGAAAATGTTTCAGGTTCAAATTCAGCCGTTCGAACGCCTGCACCTGCAAGCCAACCCCTGACACACCTCTATCCAAATGTGAACGCTGGGTTATCACTTCAGCGTTGTGTGGTGGGCTCCAGCAGCTGCGCCCCCGGCCCGCGCTCACCGAGCTGATCATCCCGATTACGCAACGGGCACGCTTCCATCGACAGGCACCCACAGCCAATACAACCACTGAGTTTGTCCCGCAGTAGCATCAGCTTATTGATGCGCTCATCCAGGTCCTCCCGCCACAGCGCCGACAACCGCTCCCAATCCTGAGCGTTGGGCGTGCGTCCATCCGGCAAGGTTTGCAACGCGTCACCAATGGTTGCCAGCGGAATCCCCAGGCGCTGGGCGATCTTGATCACCACCACGCGCCGCAACACATCCCGTGGATAACGGCGTTGGTTGCCCTCGGTGCGATTGCTCTTGATCAGCCCCTTGGCCTCGTAGAAGTGCAGGGCCGTGACGGCCACACCGCTGCGCGCCGCCAACTGGCCGACGGTGAGTTCTTTAGTCATCATGCAAAAACCCCCAAACACCGCTTGACCTTGACTTAACTAGAGGTTTTACCCTGCGTGGCATCGAATCACAAGATTCTGCCTACAGAGAAAGGGGAGTGTTCATGCAGGTATCAGAGAAAAATCGCAGTTTCACTCAGTTGATCGAGTTTCAGATCGAGCCCCAGAAACAATTCGCCCTGGTGGCAGCCTTGAGCACCCAGAGTGAGCGTCTGGCCCAAGGCCATGGCGGTTTTATCAACGCAAGCGTGCAGGTCAGCGCTGATGGGCGGCGGGTGTTGAATTATCTGCAATGGCGTACGCGTGAAGACGGCGAGGCGGCATTCAAGTGCTTTGAGCACGGTGAGGAAGATTTCTGGACGCTGATTCGCGCCCACCAGGCAACCGCCGTGACCTTTGGTTCGTTCCAGGTGCTGAGCAGTTTTGAGCGCAGCCATGACAACGCGCTGCACTGCCGCCTAAATGGATAAGTGCAGCATGCGCTCGCCTTGCACGTTCTCGCCGGGGCGGCGTTTGTTGACCGCCAACTCGCCGATCTTGATCAAGCGGCTGCGCGTGACGTTGCGGCTCAGGCCCAACAGATGGGCGGTGTGCACCTGGTTGTAATGGCTGAAACGGTAGGCGGCGCGGAGCAGGGCGTCTTCAACCTTTTCATGCAGGGCCCCGGCCTGTTCTTCGAACAGTTTCTGGAAGGCACGCGCCAGCAATGCTTCGGCGCTGTTGTCGGTGCCGTGCTGGCTGTCGTCCTGGCGCTCGATGCGCAGGTTCGACAGGCGCAAATCGTCGCGTTCGATCAGGCCGTTGTGGCAGATCAACAGGGTGTGGTGAATCACGTTCTCCAGTTCGCGGATATTGCCCGGCCAGCTGTAGCTTTTGAGTTTGTGCTCGGCTTCGCGGCTGATGGTGATCGGGCCATAGCCAAGGCGCTGGCTGTAGGCTTCGATGAAGTGCCGGGTGAGCGGCAGGATATCGCCAGGACGGTCACGCAGCGGGCTGAGTTCCAGGCTGACCACGTCGAGACGGTAGTAGAGGTCTTCGCGGAAATGCCCGGCGTTGATGGCTTTTTCCAGTTGCACGTTGGTCGCGGCAAGCACCCGCACATCAATCGCAATGCTCTTGCGCGAACCCAGGCGAACCACTTCGCGCTCTTGTAGGACGCGCAGCAGCTTGACTTGGATCGCCATCGGCAAATCGCCGATCTCATCGAGGAACAAGGTGCCGCCGTCGGCCTCCTCAAACCAGCCTGCCTTGGCACTGAGGGCGCCGGTAAAGGCGCCTTTTTCATGGCCGAACAGTTCGGCTTCCACCAAAGATTCGGAGAACGCCCCACAGTTCACCGCCACGAACGGCCGGTTACGCCGCGCGCTGAGGTTATGGATGTGACGCGCCACCAACTCTTTACCGGTGCCGGTCTCGCCGATGATCAGCACGCTGGCTTCGCTGGGCGCCACTTGCTGGATGTGGTCGAGCAGCGCCTGGGATTTCGGGTCTTCGAAGACCTGTGCCGTGGCGCGGATCGACGTCGCAAGGGCGGGCGAGGGCGGTAAGGTCAAAAGCTGCATGGGCACCTCTCTTAGGAATAGAACGTTGGAATCGGCAGGGACTGGTTCAATGCCCAATCCCCCAGTTCATGGAGCTTGTAGTCCACCAGGTCGTGCAGGGTTTGCGTGCGCAGGGTGCGCAAGTGACGGTCCAGGCGCAGCGAAGCATGGGTGGAGCGCGCGCCGGTAACTTTGAACAGGCGGCTGCAGAGTTCCAGGCCCTGGGGGGGGGCCGGCTACTTTGGCGGTGTGCAAAGGGGAAGGCAGGACGCTGTGGGGTTTGGCTATCACACGGTGTTCCTCAATGTCTATTTAGCCTTCATTGCACTCAGGCCTTCGTCGCTGATGGGCTCGATCAACTTGTCGGCGGCTTTCCAGGCGTCCTCTTCGCTCTCGTGCACGATCACATGCCGTGGCAGCCAGCAATACCGGTGTGTTGATCAAGGCGTTGAGGCCGACCAGATCAAACAGGTGCTTGAGCAAGCCTGGGTACGAACCGCGATAGACCGGCGCGGCGACGATCAGCCGCTCGGCTTGTTCGATGGCCAACAGTTGGGATTCGACTTCAGCGGTCAGTTCATCACGCGACAGCGCACCGCCCAACGGCCGCGCAATGTCACCCATTTCGATCAGGGTGCTCTGGATCGGCAGCAAGGTGGCCAGTTCAGCCAGTAAGGCTTGAGTCAGCACGAGGGTACGAGACGGGCGCCAGGTTCCGCCGCAGAGGGCAACGACATTCAGGGGACGGGTCATGAACAGTTCCTTTTTCAACAGTGGTTTGTCGCAGGTGGAGTACACCGGTTGAGCAAGAACTGCACCAACGGGTTCAGCCCCTGATTGGCGTGGGTTGCAGGCTCACTGCTGAAAATGCTGCTGTTGTCTGACGGGTGATTTGTTGAACGGCTGTTGCCTGGGCAACAGTGCTGATGAGGCGTAGCGACATTTATAGAGGGTTACGTTTATTCAGTAAATGAATGTATTTCCATATTTATAGATCATAAAGAAATATGAAGGCATCGTTATCAGAGGTGCCTTGGCGGTTGATAGCAACTATCACGGGAGGTGATTTTTCACCGTGCGAGGGCGGGAGTAGCCTGTGTTCATTGACTCGAAACCTCCTCTGCAGGGCCACCGCCATGAACCGATTCCTCGCTGTTTGCTTATTGATTGGCAGCTCTGTCCTCGCCGGATGTGCGACCCATCCTTCGCCGGAATTGCGCCCTTACACAGCGGAAGAAACCAAAGAGTTGTCCCTGGAAGCGTTGAGCCGTCGTGGTTTGTCGTTTGATGAGTATCAACAGCAGCGCGCCGCACTGATCGGTCAACCAAAGAAACCTTTCGGCTTTGATCGCCAGGGTGAAATGAACGCCGAACGCAGCGTGACCCTGCATGGTCGTCCCAGTTGAACCTGCGCTCAGCGACAAAAAGCCCGAGGCTTCCTTTAAGGAACCTCGGGCTTTTTGTTTGCCATGGCTCGACTTCAGCCTGTTAAGCTGAATTTCAGGAGCCTTCCTACGCACATTTTCATAAAGTGGTCCTTCTTTAATGGCATCCGATCGGTTAAACCTGACGACCTCTGTTCCGGTCGGTGCCCCTGAGACGCTGCTCTCGGGAACCTGCTCTGCGAGTTTTTAACGTCATGAATAAACGTCCGTTGTATTTCGACTACGCCGCCACTACCCCGGTAGATGAGCGAGTCATCCAGGTGATGGTCGAGTGTCTGGGCTTCAATGCCAACTTCGGTAACCCTGCGTCCAGTTCCCATGCGTTCGGCCAAGCGGCCCGGCAAACGGTTGAACAGGCGCGTCGCCAAGTGGCCGAACTGGTCGGTGCCAATTCCGAGCAGATCGTCTGGACCTCTGGCGCCACTGAGTCCAACAACCTGGCGATCAAGGGCGTGGCCCAGGCGCGGGGTGTGGCGGGCGGGCATATCATCACCAGCCAGATCGAACACAAGGCCACGCTGGATACCGCACGGCAGTTGCAGGAAGCCGGCGTGGCCGTGACCTACCTGGTGCCGGACGCGGATGGGTTGATCAGTGCCGAAGCGGTCAGCGAAGCGTTGCGCGAAGACACCTTCCTCGTGTCGCTGATGCTGGTCAATAACGAACTGGGCACCCTCAACGATATCCCGGCCATCGGCGCTCGCGTGCGTGAGCATGGCGCGCTCTTGCATGTGGATGCGGCGCAAGGCGCGGGTAAGGTGGCGATCGACCTGTCGCAGTGGCCGGTGGACCTGATGTCGTTTTCCGCCCACAAGCTGTATGGCCCCAAAGGTATCGGCGCTTTATATGTCGGGCCGCGGGCGCAGCAGAAAGTCTTGGCGCAGATTCACGGCGGTGGGCACGAAGGTGGCCTGCGCTCCGGCACCCTGGCAACCCACCAGATCGCCGGCATGGGCACTGCGTTCGCCCTGGCGGCGGCGTCTTTTTCAGAGGAAAAAGCAGTAATCGTCGCCTTGCGCCAGCGCTTGCTGGATCAGTTGGCATCGGTGGCGGGCGTGCGCCTGAATGGCAGCGCTACACAACGTATTCCCCACACCCTGAGCCTCACGTTCAGTGAAGGCGAATTCAACTCCGCTGCGCTGAGTGCGGGGATCGCGTTTTCTGCGACCTCGGCCTGCAATTCGGCGAGCAATGCACCGTCCCATGTGTTGTTGGCGCTGGGCCATGATGCTCGCAGTGCTGGCCGTACCATTCGCTTGAGCCTGGGCCGGTTTACCACCGAGCAGGATATCGACCAGGCGGTGCAATTGATCAAGGCTGCCCTGGCCTGCGAGCCGGCGTTCTGGGCGGTCTGATTCATCTATCGCAACACATAATAATTATTCGTGGTTAGCAGGAGACACAATGAGTACGCAGCCTTTGACCCATGGAACGGTTACCCAGCGCCTGGCGCATACCCGTGAACTGATGAGCCGCGAGGGCATTCATGCCTTGCTGGTGCCGTCGGCCGACCCACACTTGTCCGAGTACTTGCCGGGTTACTGGCAGGGGCGGCAATGGTTATCGGGGTTTCATGGCTCGGTGGGAACACTGATTGTCACTGCGGATTTCGCCGGTGTGTGGGCCGACAGCCGTTACTGGGAGCAGGCCACCAAGGAACTCAAGGGCAGCGGCATCGAATTGGTGAAGCTGCAACCGGGCCAACCTGGCCCGCTGGAGTGGTTGGCCGAGCAAACGCCGGAAGGTGGTGTGGTGGCGGTGGATGGTGCGGTGATGGCCGTGGCCTCGGCACGTACCCTGGGCGGAAAATTGGCGGAGCGCGGTGCACAGCTGCGTACTGATATCGACCTGCTGAGTGAGGTCTGGAAAGACCGCCCGGCGCTGCCGAACCAACCGATCTATCAACACCTTCCACCGCAAGCCACCGTCAGCCGTGGCGAAAAACTCGCGGCACTGCGCGCTAGCTTAAAAGAGAAGGGCGTCGACTGGCACTTCATCGCCACCCTGGATGACATTGCTTGGCTGTTCAATTTGCGCGGCGGTGATGTTTCGTTCAATCCGGTGTTTGTGTCCTTTGCGTTGATCAATCAACAGCAGGCCACGCTGTTTGTGGCACTGAGCAAAGTCGATGCCGAGTTGCGGGCAGTGCTGGAGCAGGATGGCGTGACACTGCGTGATTACAGCGAAGTGGTAGAGGCGTTGCGCGCGGTGCCGGCGGGCGCCAGTTTGCAGGTCGACCCAGCGCGCGTCACCGCCGGCTTGCTGGAAAACCTTGATGCCGGTGTCAAGCTGGTCGAAGGACTCAACCCGACCACATTGGCCAAATCCCGCAAGAGCCTGGCCGACGCGGAGCACATCCGCCAAGCCATGGAGCAGGACGGCGCGGCCTTGTGCGAATTCTTCGCCTGGCTGGACAGTGCGCTGGGCCGTGAGCGCATTACCGAACTGACCATCGACGAACACCTGACCGCTGCGCGCACCCGTCGCCCGGGTTATGTGTCGCTGAGTTTCAACACCATCGCCGCGTACAATGCCAACGGTGCGATGCCGCACTACCACGCCACTGAAGAGGAGCACGCGCTGATCGAAGGCGATGGCCTGTTGCTGATTGATTCGGGTGGCCAGTACCTGGGTGGCACCACGGATATCACCCGAATGGTGCCTATCGGTACGCCGAGTGAAGAGCAGAGACGTGACTGCACCCGTGTGCTCAAAGGTGTGATTGCGTTGTCCCGTGCGCATTTCCCAAAAGGCATCTTGTCACCGCTGCTGGACGCCATTGCCCGCGCGCCGATCTGGGCCGAAGGCGTGGACTACGGCCACGGTACCGGGCACGGTGTAGGCTATTTCCTCAACGTGCATGAAGGTCCGCAAGTGATTGCCTACCAGGCTGCGACTGCTCCGCAAACGGCGATGCAGCCGGGGATGATCACCTCAATTGAGCCGGGCACTTACCGTCCGGGACGTTGGGGCGTGCGTATCGAGAACCTGGTGTTGAACCGCGAAGCGGGCAAGACCGAGTTCGGCGAATTCCTCAAGTTTGAAACCCTGACCTTGTGCCCGATCGACACGCGCTGTCTGGAACCGTCGATGCTGACGGCGGACGAGCGTGAGTGGTTCAACGCTTACCACGCCGAAGTGCGTGAGCGCTTAAGCCTATTGCTCAGTGGCGCGGCGCTTGAATGGCTGCGGGTGCGTACGGCGGCTATCTGATCACTTGCCGTTCCGGCGCCTTGATCAGGGCGCCGGCTATATTGTCGACATCTAACTCAGGGCTTCGCGCACAAACTCCAAACGGTCCTGACCGAAGAACAACTGGCTGCCTACGAACATGCTGGGTGCACCGAACACGCCGCGCTTAACGGCCTGTTCGGTGTTGTCCTTGAGGGCAGCCTTTACAGCTTCGTCGTTTGCCTGGGCCAGGACCTTTTCTGGATCGAAACCGTGCTCGGCAAGCACGGCAGCCACGACCTCGGGGTCACGCAGGCAACGTAGCCTTCGCGGGCGAAGCGTTTGGCAATGGCGCCACCGGTTGCATCACCGGCGCCTACTACTAAGACGATTTTCTTGTTGTGCGTCATGGGAACTCCCTTGGCTCGAATGTCGAGCAGGCGTTTAGACGCAGCTGTGTAAAGGGTCGGTTTGTGCCGGGAATTAGATGTGAGCAGCCAGGAGGTGACTGCTCAAGCGATTACTTACAGATGACGATCATGCTGCGGCTGGTGTAGCCGGCAGGGTTGAGGCCGAAGGGGTAGTCCCCTGGCTCCTCGGAATTGTCACCGGACTTTGCGATTACCCGGTAGCCCTTGGCGCCGCAGGCGTTGGTAGCACTGGTGTAGCACTGGTCCCAGGAAGAAGACAGGCCGGAACAGTTGATATGCAGCCCTTTTTTGCCACGTTTTACTTCTGTCTTGGTGGTCGCGGCGCAGCCAGCAATGGCCATGACCATTAACAGTATCAAAATTCGCTTCATTCCTATCCTTAATAGCCGCCTCGCAAAGAGTGAAGCTTGCTCTACTTGCTCTCGGGTGTCGCGTTGGCACAGTCCTTGTCGAAATTCTCCATGAAAGACATTCGTTTACGGCTTAAACATGGCCTAAATGCGCGCTAAATGCCAGAGCTACATTCAAACAGGTTTCAATCCGCCGGAACCAATGGCTTTGACTCGCTGCGCATCGTTACCGTGGCACCTACGGAGGCCAGAATGATGCAAGTAATTGCCAGCCACTGCGCCAAGGACAGGTGCTCGTTCAGGAAGAACAGGCCAGAGAGCGCGCCAAACGCCGGTTCGATGCTCATGAGGGTGCCGAAGGTGCGGGCGGGGAGGCGCGTCAGTGCGACCATTTCCAGGGTGTAGGGCAGGGCGGTGGACAGGATAGCGACACCGATGGCGACCGGGATCAGTGCGGGAGTCAGTAACGCGCTGCCTGCATGGACGATGCCGATCGGTGCGACAAACAATGCGGCAATCATCACGCCGAGGGCGGCGGTTTGTACGCCGTTGTCATTGCCGGCTTTCTGGCCATACAGAATGTAGAGCGCCCAGCAGACCCCAGCTCCCAAGGCGTAGCCTGCGCCTAACAAGTCGATGCCGCTGCTGGCGTCACCGATTGGGATTAATAGAAGCAGGCCGGTGATCGCGAGAGCTATCCACAGAAAATCCACCGCTCGACGTGAGGCGTAGATCGCCACGGCAAGCGGCCCGGTGAATTCCAGGGCAACGGCAATACCCAGGGGCACGCTGCGCAAGGACATATAGAAGAGGAAGTTCATGCCGCCGAGTGCCATTCCGTAGACGATCACCGTGCGCAGGGATTTGGCCGTCAGTTTGGCGCGCCAAGGACGCAATAGAAGTAGCATGATCACACTGGCGAAAATCAGACGCAGGGTCGTAGTGCCTTGTGCGCCGACGATAGGGAACATGCTCTTGGCCAGCGAGGCGCCGGACTGTATGGAAGCCATGGCGATCAACAACAGGCCAACAGGGAACAATGTCGAGGCCAGGCTGCGGGTGGAGGTATTCATTGGGTGTACGTCCGAGGTCATATTAAGAGAGGCGTCGGCGCTATGATGCTTAACTGTCGGAGGTTGAGCAATATATTGCTCAATTATCCTGGCAGGCAACTTACAGACTGCGGGTTTTGAGTTTTTCAGCCTCTTTGATAGAAAAACCAAATTAAGGGTTGACGGCAGATTCTGGAAGTCTATAATTCGCCCCACTTCCGGCGCAGTCGAAACGGAAAACTACTTGGTAAACAAAGAGTTATGCGAAATTCGACGGCGAGTTGCTTCAGTTAATCGAAGCCCAGAAGGAGTTGGTAGGGCGGTGTTGTTTGGCTCTATTAACGTTTCGATCCTCTCGGTCGAAAGCGGAGAAAAAGAGGTGTTGACAGCGGCGTGTAACGCTGTAGAATTCGCCTCCCGCTAACGAGAGATCGGAAGCGCAAGTGGTTGAAGTTGTTGAAGAATTCTTCGAAAACTTCTGAAAATAATCACTTGACAGCAAATGAGGCTGCTGTAGA
>NZ_CAXAPA010000012.1:0-202892 GCF_963970835.1 Pseudomonas sp. EA_15y_Pfl1_P101
TGCGCACGCCAGCCAACAATAAGCTGCGCATGGAAGACCTGCGCGGGCAGGAGCACATCAAGCTCAGTACCGAGCACAGCGGCAAGAGCCAACTCAACCTCGGGCACCTGGTCGATGCGCAGAAGCACAAGCGCGGTGAAGGCTTTGAACTGCGCACTGATGGTTGGGGTGCGATTAGGGGTGGGAAAGGGTTGTTTATCAGTGCTGATGAACAGGGTCAGGCTCGGGGTGAGCAACTCGATATGGAGGCCGCTATTGAGCAACTGGAAAGCGCCTTATCACTGGCTCGCTCCATGGCTCAAGCTGCCCGTAGCGCTGAAGTGAAGTCCAACGATACCGAGAGCCAACTAGCTTTGGTTGAGGCACTCAAGGGGTTGGTACAACCAGGTGTTCTGCTGCATGCACCAGCGGGTATCGGCGTGCTCAGCCCTAAAGCCGTATGCCTGTCGTCCGGTGGGGAAAGCGTGGGCATCATGGCCGCCCACAACACTGACATCAGCGCCGGGCAAGACATCACCGCAGCCGCCGAGGGCGGCGTCAGCGTGCTCGCACAAACTGCCGACCTGCAACTCAAGGCCGCTCAAGGCAAAGTCGAACTGCACGCTCAGGGCAACGACCTGCACGCTCTGGCAAAGACCGACATCAAGATCGAAAGCGTCGAAGGCCGTATAGAAATCAGCGCCCCGCAAGAGCTGGTACTTAACTGTGGTGGCGCCTACATCCGTCTCAAGGACGGCGATATAGAGTTGGGGGCACCCGGAAACATCTATCTCAAGACTGCCAATGTGCAAAAGCTTGGCAGCGCCAGCCTTAATACCCCGGCGTCACTGTTGCCGTCTGGGTACGCCGGCGGCTACACCTTGAAAGACGAAGCCCAAGCACCGATGCCATTTGCTCGCTACCGAGTAACCACCCAACAAGGCGAGGTATTCAGCGGGGTGACTGACAAGGACGGTCTGACCATGAGCGTCCACACCTTGGTGCCAGGTGGCTTGAAGATTGAACTGCCAGAGTCCGAAAAATGGATCAGTTTTTCTGCCCCGCCTGAATTGAATTACGAAGGCATAAAGTGCACTGCGACGATGGATGACGGAACGGTTCTACAGGGTGAGTTTGATAGTGAGAACAAAGCGAGTTTTTATTCTTTTACCGGAAGCTCCTGCATAAAGTTTGAGGTGGAACGTCTGAGCGATCAAGAAAATGTACCCAGTGGTGCGGAAAGTCTACTAAGAAAATTGGCGAAATAATCAAAATGGTAATTTTGAAGATTTTTGCATTAATTATTTTTCCATTTCTTATGTTTTTCGCTTCTGCAGGAGTGAATACTTATATTGTGTGTCGAGATTTGAATAAGGTTTTAGATAATTTTAGAGAGAGTATTATCGTCAGCTCTTATGGGGATATATGGCGTGATGGCTCGTTTTTGACGCGCTTTACATTATCTTATATCGTGATGGGAAGTGTGATTTTTTCTGGTAAGCATATTCGTAGTGGAATGTTTAATCCTAAAAAACTTGCTCGCTTGCCAGGCGCTATAAGGTTGCGCATGAAGTTGTCTGCTGGCTTTTTGGTGGGTGCGTTTTTATGGGTTATTTTAGCCGTTGTCGTGATGGAAGTTTTGAAGATAGCCTGAAGCTGTCATATTTTTTATCATGGGTTTAGTGATTCTGGTGGTGTAATTTCGGTGTCGCGGTTGTCGTCGGGTTATGCTGGTGGTTATACCCTGAAAGATGAAGCTCAAGTACCGGTTGTATTGGATTATGCGAGTAAGAAGTGTACTGCGATCATGGGCGACGGAACGGTTACAGGGCACGTTTTATAGTGAGGGTAAAGCGGGTTTTATTATTTTTCCGGAATCTCTTGCGTTCAGCTGAGAGTGGAGGACCTAGAGTGTCAAGAGTCTGGAGTCAGCGGCGCGGAAAAATATAAAATAATATTTCTGGGTGAAGATATGATTGTTTTGAAAATGTTCTTCCTGTTTTTTTTCCTGCATTACTGTTTTCTGCATCTATAGGGGTGAATCTTTACATTGTTTATCGTGACCTGGTCAAAGTTCTGGATAATTTTAAAGGGAGTGTTGTTGTAAGTTCTTATGGTGATATGTGGGGGCGCGGCTCGCTCTATGCGAGGTGCACATTGGTTTCCATTGTCGCTGGTGGCTTGGTGTTTCCTCGTAAGCATCTTCGTAATGGTACGCTTGATCGTCAAGAGTTTGCTCGTCTATCTGGCGCTATCAAATTTCGTATGCGGTTGTATATTGGACTTTTAGTGAGTGCGTTTTTTTGTTTTTTTCTGACGGCAATCGTATTGGCGATTTTGAAAGAAACTAAATGCTGTTAGATTTAATGTTTAATGGCTGGATCTGAGCGGTGAAGGTTTTTTATTGGTGCGGGAACGTTATTAAGGACATTTGCGGAGTGTGTTATGGATGTTTTTTATCGGGATTATTTGGCTGGAACGGATCATCTGATTGACGATGAAGCTCTGCATCAGGCTCTTCAGTCACTAGAGGGCGCTGCCCTTAAGTTTTCTACGGATGTGATAAGTGATGCGAAACAACGCGATAACTACAATCGCAATGTAAAAAGGGTCAGGGGCGAGGTGCTAGCTCAAGTGAAGGCCGGTGAAGTTTCGGTAAAAGACGCAGCGGAGTTTTGCTATGAAGCGCGTAATAAGATTATGGCGGAAGTGAGAGCAAAAACATCCGTGCACGGGCTGGCGGTTGCGGAGGATCGAAAAAAAGTTCCAGCCAGTCTCGAAAAATTATCGGATGAAAAGTCCATTAAAGAATTTGGTGAAAAGTTTGCAGAGCTTGATGATAAGCGAAAAAAAGCAATGTACTACGAAATCGTGGAGTCCTCGGCCAGACCAGCCGCTAAATTCAACACGCTGAATAAGGTACTGAAGGTTTCGGGCAAGGTTTTGATTGTCGTTACGATCGCTTATGCAACGTATGAAATTGTAAATGCTGATAATAAACCTAAAGAGGCATTTAAGCAGGGTGCTGTTATTAGTGGTGGGATCATTGGAGCTTTTCTTGGAAGTGCGGCCGTAATCCCGTTGTGTGGTCCAGGCGCACCGATTTGTACTGTCGGGTTAATGTTGGGCGCCGGCGTTGCAGCAGGGTGGGCGGCCTTAGAAGCCACGGAGTACTTTGATGAAGAAATAGAGGAATTCACTAAATGGGGCGTGAACTAATTGATTGGATTGAACGAATTCCCGTTCGCCCAATAACACTCTTTATATAAGGACCGTCATGAACGACACCCTGCACCGTACGGACACCCTCAACCCGCGTAAAGACGTGATCGGGGGGAAGCAGAAACAGCATTGGGTCGAATTCCAGCTGCTGGACGAGCAGGGCGATCCCTTGGCGAACATGCCGTATCGCGCGGTGAACGACGCCACGCGCGCGGCGTGTGCCCCAGAGTGCGCAGGTCAAAGCGATGCCCAAGGCGTAATCCGCATCGACGGCCTGCACCCGATACCCATCACGTTGCTGATGACTGCTGATCCCCTGGCAGAGCAATTGCAAACCCGTCGTCTGCGCGCGCAGCGGTCTGAGCCGCCCCGACCTGTAATCGGTGACCGTTCTCCGCTGTATGGTCCGCAGCGTTCGGGATTCTCTCCGATAGAGAAGCAGGCGCTTGCGGCAGGCCATGTCTATCATTACCTGCGCATCGGCCAACTGTGCGACCAATTACCAACCTTTGACCCGCCTGTCATAGACCCGAAGCGCCCCCCAGCCTTTCACTTCCCGGATCAGACATACAGCGGTTTCACTGTTGATTACGAAGCACTGAATCGCCGTCACGTACTGGAAGTATGTCCCCTCCGTGCATGGTCGTTGGTGCTGCATCACCAACCTGAATACAGCATGGCCAACGCCTATAACCTTGGACTGATGGCCAACCTGTCCTACAGCGTCGCCGCCCAGAACATGTTGAAGCAGCGTCCGGACTCCGACCCCAGTACGGTGTCAGGCTCGGTGGAGGAGTTCTTTTTCCGTCAGTGCCTGGACTTGTCGCGTACGCCGGAGATGATCGACCCCAAAGGGACACGTCTGCCGGCACTGGTGGTGGACGTACCTTTTGACCAGCGTTACACCACGGCGGTCATGCTTGATTCGCTGACGGCCGAAGTACCGCCGGATGAGCCGGACATCCCATGGCACATCATCGAAAACACCCAACTGTTCTATTTCATCAACCAGACTCAGGTGGTGGTGGCGTGGCGTGGAACTCAGGAACCCATGGATTGGGTGACCGATGTGATGTACCGCCCGATGCCGGCCGATGGCAGTGGCTGCGACGTGAAGTCATCGTGTACGCCCCTGACTGATGTCGGCAGCGCGCATTACGGTTTCTTGCAGTCGTTTGAGGTGGCTAAGAAGCTGTTTCCAAAAGATTTTGATGACATTCAGGAAGCTTTGGAGGGTAGGAAGTTATTTATTTGCGGCCATAGCTTGGGCGGTGCCCTGGCACTGATCCACTCCGCAGAGCTGAAAGATCTCAATCCGCTGCTCTATACCTACGGCATGCCTCGCACCTTCACGGCCAAGGCACTGGAACGTCTGAAATCAGTGATGCACTTCCGCCATGTCAACGATGCGGACACCATCACCAGCGTACCGCCTGAGGCGGAGCTGGATAACTGGCTATATAGCGCCTTTGGCCCGCTAGGTCCCAGCCTCGGATATATCTGGTCCGTGGGTGAACTGGCGGCCGGAAAGCTGATCCGCTTTGGTGATCCCTACTGGCATCATGGGCAGATTGCGATGTTCTACCGGGCTGATCAGCATGTGGAATCCCGGGGCTCCAACTATCCTGCCTATCGCAGCAAAGAAGGCTTGGGCGCGCCCTACCACACCACCATTCTTACGCGTTTGCCGCACCGCACGCGTATCTATCTGGTACCCAGCCTGAACGATGAGTTCAGCCGTTTCGCCAGTGAGGATCAGAAGACCCTGATCCGGTCATTGAACCGGGAAAGCCTGGTGCGTTTCTTTCCATCACATACCAACCCCGAGCGTAGTACTTCGCGCAGCAGCCCGTGGGATCACTCGATGATCCAGGCTTACCTGCCCTTCTTGCACAACCAGTTGCTGGAGTTGAGCGACCCCGAGCGGCCGTTGCAGCGCAAGGAGGATCGGGCGAAGTTCGAGGAGCAGCTGTATAGGCAGGGCATCCCCGAAGAGGAAAAACATCGTAATGAGCAGTTTCTCGCCTTGCAGAAATTGTTACCCATGGCATTGCACACGACCCGAGAGCTGGAAGGTGGCACTGAAGCCCTGCAGCGTTTTTGCCGCGAGCGCGAATTCGGCGTGATGATCGAGATCACCCAGGCCTGAAGCAGTGTTCTGATACGCCGAAGACAGTCAAGCGCTTCAGTTATAGGGAAAGAAGTTAAATCATGAATATTCTGATCCATCACGAAGGGACAAAAGTATGAATGCTTCCCTAAGCCGCATGAGCGGCGTTCTGTTGCTGCTATTCAGCCTCAGTGGCTGTGCCCAGAACAGGACCCTGTCGCCGCCACCGGGCGGCGAGCAGGTCAGCGTGACGATAAAGGTCCCCGAGAACCTTGCAGCAGAACCTATGCGAGTGATGTACCGCTCAGAAAAGTGCCCGATCAAGCGATCCGGGCCGGACTGGACCAGTTATGAAGAAGATGGCTATCTCTCCACCACGGTACAACCGCAACGGCAGGGGCAGAGCGACGTGTACGAAGCGAAGCTGCCCATCAATGGCGGTGGCAGGTGCCAGTGGCAACTGAGTAATGTGACCTTTGGTGTCACCTACGCCAACACAACACACTTTGGGGAGAACGTTAAAGCGGGCCCTGGGGGTGGGGTGATCGTAATGTTCGATCAGCATCTGCCACAACGACGTTCTGCGTTTGAGCCGATTATAAAGGTCAGTGGCGACGCCCTGATTAGCAAGGATTATTACCCCTGGGTTAGCGAACGATTCATTGGAGGGCATAAAAAACTCGCTTGGCTAGTCGGTGAGGGTGAAATGTATTCGTACTATCGCGCCCCAACTGCTCGAAAGGTGACGTTCGAGCCCTCGCTGCATGCCAGCTACGTCGTTTATTCTTTAGGTTCGAAGGTGCATAAAGTGGGCGTCTACCCCGAGCTCACCTACCCCGATGGCAGTGTTACAGCGACTGGCAGCAAGCCAAGCTTCAAGAAGCTGCAAACCATTCGCCTGGCTGCGGAGAAGGCTCGATGAATCGCATGCCTCCTTCTATTCAGACCTTACCATCAACTCTTAATGTTTTATCCCTAATGTCGATTGGTGTGAGGATTATTTTATAAAGGCTAGTCATGTATTTGCATTGGAGTTGCGATGTTTTATTTGGCATTAATTGCGGGCGCTGCCCGGTCTCGCTTTAAAAATATTTCGAGAGTTAGTCTAGGGGTGGTTGCGTAAAGCGTTTAAAATTCGGGATTTTAGGATTTATTGTCGGACTGCAATCGGGCTGTGCAGCAGTAGGTGCGGTAGTTATGAATGGTCCGACTTGCCCCTACCAGGGAGTTCACCTGGATGTTCACGCAGCAACTGACTGGAGTATGATTAAGGGGACCTACGGTTTAGTTATTCCCTTGGCTATCATTGACTTACCTTTTTCTTTTGTTTTTGACACGCTTACCCTTGGATCGGCTTTAGATGCTGATAATGGGGCGCTGCATTGTCCGCGAAACTATACGTAGCGCTTAGGCGCTGGAAAGTTAAAGGTAGTGCATTTTTGGGATAGAGTTATTTTTATTGGTCGAGACCATCCCTATAACGAATGGTCTGATCGTTTTTATGGAAGCCTATCTTTCAATGGGCGAGTTTTGGAATATTTTAATATGCCCCAAGGTTTTGTTTTATTGGGTGATAAAACCACCCACGGCGGAGAAGTCATATCGGCCTCATCCACGACTATCGTTCATGGCAAGCGAGTGGCATTGGTTGGCGACGAGGTTCGTTGTCCGCTGCCGGGGCATGGCGTAAACCGGATTGTCGATGGCTGCCCGGACTGGTCTGAGGATGATCGGGCGATGGTGGTCAACGGCTGCCGATGTGAGTGCGGTTGCCAGGTGATCTCCAGCGCCCCTGATTGCGGGCTGGGTTAACCATGGGCTGGGATCGTCATCCACCCGAAGTAGTGGAAGCTCCAGAGCCCCCTGTGCTGGGCCGTTGGGTATTGGCGGCAGTCGTGGCGGTGCTCGCCTGCGTGCTGCTGTTTTTGTTGCATGCCTCCGAACGTATGCCGCTACTGCATACGTTCAATATCTGGGTATTTTCCGGCTCGCCGTTGCTGGTCTGGTTACTGACGTTTGGTACTCGTGCCCATGCCTATGGAGGAGCACTGAGCCGTTACCAGTTTCTTGAGGAGGAGGCGCAAGGTGCACAACAGTCCTGGCAGGGCTGGGCGCAGCGCTACCTGGCAGTGTCTGCCAGTTGTGTGCTGTTGCCGGATCAGGTGTCTGCCAGCGTACTGACTCAAACTCCCTCTGGCTTGCCTCCCCGTACAGGGCAGGCACGGCGTATTGCGGCCTTGCCTGTACAGGCGGAGCGCGCGCAGACCGGATTGCAACTGTTGATCCTGGGACTGGCGCCGGCACTGCAAGCGTTGCCGACGGGCCAGGAGCTGCGGGTCACCCTACTGAGCGATGTCGATCCCGGGCAATACGATGCCTTGCGTGATGCCTTGCAGCAGACGTGGTCCACCACAGTTAGCCAACCTCTACCAGCGATGATCACTCTGGCTGGCGAATTGTCATACCGGTGGATCGATGAAACGTTGAAGACTGCGAGCGCAGCCATCGAGTTGATTCTGGTGCTACAGGTACACGGTGAGGAAGCGTACTCCGACGGGCTTGCAACCTTGCTTTTATGCCCGGACAGCCTGGCACTCGCCTTGAAGCTACCTGTGACGGCTGGCTTGTTACGGCCAATGCCGTTGGACATCGACGCGCTGGACAGCGAGTTTCCGCTGTTCCTGCAAACTCAGACAAGTGCTTGTCAGGCGACCGGCTTGTTGGCCGACTACGCGGATTGGCTGCCACTGACCGGCAAAATGCTTGCTGTCGCAGGTGGTCATGACGCGTCGCTCAAGGTGGAGTCGCAGTGGATTCAGGAGAGCCTGTGTGGAGTGTCGGGGCCGCTCGGTCACTGGCTGGTGACTGCGCTTGGAGTGGAAATGGTCCGGCA
This sequence comes from Pseudomonas sp. EA_15y_Pfl1_P101, assembly GCF_963970835.1. NCBI lineage: Bacteria > Pseudomonadati > Pseudomonadota > Gammaproteobacteria > Pseudomonadales > Pseudomonadaceae > Pseudomonas > Pseudomonas sp. EA_15y_Pfl1_P101. Next base: position 8,205 of record NZ_CAXAPA010000012.1, read on the forward strand.
TCAGCGCAAGCCTTTGTTGGTCTTGGCCCAAGAAGAATCGCGGCACTGGATTAGCACTGTTACCACGGGAGAGTTGGCATGAAAGCTTGGAGTAATTCATGGCGTCGCGCGGGCGCAGCAGTGTGGATCATTACACTTGTAACCGCGCTGGGCTGGGTGATCTGGAAATACGGTGATCGGATAGGGTTAGTCGAGAATCACCATAAGCTGTTCGCTTTTTTACTGATCATCACCATCGCGATGGTGGGCAGTTTGGTACCACGGCTGTTGGCGCATCTCAAACGCCAAAACCACCAAGAGCAGGGTCGCACGGATAAGGTCTATGCCCCAACAGACGCACAGATGGTTTTGCCTCGCCAACCAGTTGTTGATCTCTCAGCGCTGCGTGACCACCTGCGCGAACGCTACGGCCTCTTCTGGCGCCGCCAAGTTCGCCTCCTATTGGTCGTCGGCGAACCCGAGCAAATCGACGCCATCGCCCCGACCCTAACCGAACAATGCTGGCTGGAAGGCCAAGGCACCGTCCTATTGTGGGGCGGTAGTACCCATGAGCCGCTGGATCAGTCATTCCCTCAGCAATGGGCTGGCCTGAGCCGCTGGCGTGCGCTCGACGGCGTGGTCTGGGCACTGAACAAAACCCAGGCTGCCGATGATGCCGCGATGGGCGCGGGCGTTCGCCAATTACAGAGTCTGGCCCGCAGCCTGAGCTGGCAGTTGCCGTTGTACCTGTGGCAGGTCTGCGACAGTGAGTGGCCCCAGGACACCCGCAAGGCACGGCCGGTAGGCTGCTTGTTGCCGGCCCGCTTTGATGCGCAGGCGTTGCAAGGTCGTTTGAATAGTTTGCTGGAGCCTTTGCGTCGCGAAGGCCTGGCGCAGATCAACAATATGATGGGCCATGACTTTCTGCTGCGCCTGTCCCGGGATTTACAGGGCGAGGGCATTGCGCGTTGGCGTCACACGCTGGCACCGCTGGCGGGTGAGTTTGCCCGTGGCGTGCCGTTGCGCGGGTTGTGGTTCAGCCTGCCGGTACCGCGCACGAAGCAAGTGGAACATATCTGGTCGGCAGCCCCGGTATGGCGTGGCGTACTTGATGATAAAACCACCAGCGGCAGTCGACTGGGCTGGAGCGTTCCACGCGTCAGTTATGCACTGGTACTGGTGCTGGCTGCGTTGTGGGGGGCAGGCTTGTTGCTGTCGTTTGTCAGTAACCGTGTGCAGATTGCCCACGTGCAAACTTCGTTGGCGGCGTTGCAACAGCCGGGAAACAGCGACGAGCAACTGAGCGCGTTCAACGATCTGGTGCGCGAGCTGGCACGTCTGGATTACCGCGCCAAACACGGCATGCCCTGGTACCAGCGCTTTGGCCTGAATCAAAATCAAGCCCTGCTCGATGCCCTGTGGCCACGTTATGTCGACGCCAACAACCGCTTGATACGTGACCCGGCAGCGGCCAATTTGCAGCGCCAGCTCAACGCCTTGATCAGTCTGCCCCCGGGCAGCGAGCAACGGGCTGAGCGGGCCCAGGGCGCCTACGAGCAATTGAAGGCGTACCTGATGATGGCGCGCCCGCAAAAAGCTGACGCGACCTTCCTGACCAAAGCCTTGACCAACGCCGAGCCATCACGCGCCGGGATATCTCCGGGCCTCTGGCAAGGCCTGTCGCCCACCCTGTGGCGGTTCTATGGCGAGCACCTGGCAGCGCATCCGGACTGGGCCATCAAGGCTGACCCGACGCTGGTGGCACTGTCCCGACAAGTGCTGCTCGGCCAATTGGGCCAGCGCAATGCCGAAACCACCCTGTACCAGCAGGTCCTCGACCTGGCAGCTAACCAATATCCTGAGTTGGGTGTGCAAGGCATGGTCGGTGAAACCGACGCCCTGGCGTTGTTCTACACCGAATCCAGCGTGCCGGGGGTGTTCACCCGCCAGGCCTGGGAAGGCCAGGTACGCCAGGCCATTGACGATATCGCCGAGGCGCGCCGCGAGGAAATCGATTGGGTACTCAGCGACAACCAGACCGACATCGCCACCGAACTGACCCCAAGTGTGCTCAAGGAACGCCTCACTGAGCGCTACTTTCAGGACTACGCCAACGCCTGGCTGGATTTTCTCAACAGTTTGCGCTGGCATCAGGCCAACAGCCTGCCTGATGTGATCGACCAGTTGACCCTGATGACCGATGTGCGTCAGTCGCCGCTCATTGCCCTGATGAACACCTTGGCCTATCAAGGGCAGGCCGGCACTCGCAGCCAGGCGCTGGCCGACTCGCTGATCAAGTCCGCACAAAAGCTGATCGACCAGGACAAGGTGCCAGTGATCGACCAGCAAACCCAGATGCCACGCAGCCCGCTGGATGCCACTTTTGGGCCGTTGCTGACGCTGCTGGGCAAAGCCCCCGAGGGCAAGGCCGATAACGACCGGTTGAGCCTGCAAGCGTTCCTCACCCGGGTCACGCGGGTGCGTTTGAAACTGCAGCAAGTAAGCAATGCACCCGACCCGCAGGAAATGACTCAGGCTCTGGCGCAGACGGTTTTTCAGGGCAAGAGCGTGGACCTGACTGACACCCAGTCTTACGGTAGCCTGATTGCTGCCAGCCTGGGCGCGGAGTGGAGTGGGGTCGGCCATACGCTCTTTGTGCAGCCGTTGGATCAAGCCTGGCAGCGGGTTTTGCAACCCTCTGCGGCTGGGCTCAACAATCAGTGGCAGCGGGCAATTGTTACGGACTGGCAAGGCGCCTTCGCCGGCCGCTACCCGTTTGCTGACACCGCCAGTGACTCCTCGCTGCCGATGCTGGGGCAGATGATCCGCGCCGACTCCGGGCGCATCGAGCAGTTTTTGCAGCGCCAACTGAGCGGTGTGCTACGCAAGGAAGGCAGCCGTTGGGTAGCCGACCCTCGTCATAGTCAGGGCTTGCGCTTCAACCCGCAGTTCCTGGCGGCGATCAACCAGCTCAGTCACTTGGCTGACGTGATCTACACCGACGGCGGCATGGGCCTGAGCTTTGAGCTGCAAGGCAAACCGGTGCGCGATGTGGTGCAAACCACCTTTATTCTCAACGGTGTGCAACATCAGTACTTCAACCAGAAAGAGCTCTGGCAACGTTTCAGTTGGCCGGGACGTGGTGACCATCCGGGCGCCAGCCTGAGTTGGACCAGCATCCATACCGGCGAGCGTTTGTTCGGTGACTACCAGGGCACTTGGGGCCTGATTCGCTTGCTGGAAAAAGCGCGAATAACCCCCTTGGACGACGGCGATAGCCGCTACCGCTTGGTCCTCAAGGCCCCCGATGGCCTGAATCTCACCTGGAACCTGCGCACCGAGCTGGGCGCGGGTCCGTTGGCCTTGCTCAACTTTCGCAACTTCACGCTGCCGTCGCAGATTTTTCTCAACGAAGGTGCCGCAGAAGTGCCCTATGCGCAAAACGGGAGTTTTGAATGAGCCTGCGCACCCTGATCACACACTGCTTGGGTGAGCGCGATGCCTTGGCCCTCGGCCGCGACCAGGCCGAACGCTGGCAGCCGTGGCTTCTGCCCATCAGTGCGGACTCACCCGTAGGCGAAGATCCAGGCTATGACGATGACTTCCAGCGCATGCGCGAAGAGGTCAACAAACTGTCCGGGGCGGATGCCGAGCGGGTGGTTCAACTGGCCGAGAAGCTGCTTACTCACACCAGCAAGGACCTGCGGGTGGGGACTTATTACCTGTGGGCGCGTTTGCAAAAGGACGGTGAGGCCGGGTTAGCTGACGGGCTGACCTTGTTGGCCGCGCTAGTGGAGCGTTATGCCGCCCAAGTTCTGCCGACGCGGCCCAACAGCCGCAAGATGGCGTTGGAATGGTTGGCCAGCAGTAAGGTGCTGGACAGCCTGTCGCTATACCCCGAGGTGGTGCGCAGCGAGGCCGAGCGCACGGTCGCGGCCCTGGCCTGGCTGGAGCGCGGGCTTGAGGCGTGGCCGCAGGACCAGCGTCCGGCCCTTGGGGCGCTGTACGGCGCATTATCCGCCCGGTTGACCCAGTCCGGTGGGGTGGATGCACTGGTGCCGCAGCACAGTGTCAGTCATGAGTCGAACGTGCAGACGGCGGCGCCGACCGCCACGGCCATCAAGTCCGGGCGCGACCTGCTGGACAACGGTCGGGCGTTGGCGGGGTATTTGCGCGAACAGCCCCAGGGCTGGCTGGCGGCCCATCGACTGATGAAGAGTTTGCGTTGGGACACGGTACACCAGGCACCGCCTGAGGAAGCCAGCGGTAATACGCGTCTGGCGTCACCTCGTGGCGATTATCGGGCACAACTCAAACGCCTGTACCTGCAACAGAGTTGGGCTGAATTGCTCGATCAGGTCGAGCGGGTGTACGCCGAGGGGGTGAATCATTTCTGGCTGGATCTGCAGTGGTACCTGTACCAGGCGCTGAGTAAACAACCGGCGCCACAAGACAGCTGGGCCGATATCGTCAAGCGTGATCTGGGGATGTTTCTCGAACGTCTGCCGGGCTTGGAACTGTTGCACTGGAACGACGGTACGCCCTTCGCCGATGAGACTACCCGCGACTGGATCACCCAACACGTCAGTGGTAATCGTGCCCAGCAATGGCTACCGGCACCGAAGGCGGTACTGACCACGGGAGACGCTGACATCCTGGCGCTGGAGGGCGAAGCCCTGGTCCAGGCCGACAACGACGGCGTGGAAGTGGCGCTCGCCTGGTTGGCATCCCGGCCTGGAATACAAACCGGGCGTCAGCGCTGGCTGCTGCGCCTGCTGATGGCGCGGGTAGCCGAGCAATATGGCAAAAGCGATCTGGCCCTGCACCTGCTGGGGGAGTTGGACGCTACCGCGCAGCACCACGCCCTGGCGGTGTGGGAACCAGAGCTGAACTTTGAGGTTAAGGCTCGCCTGCTCAAGCTGTTGCGCATGAAAGCACAGCGCAACGATGCGGACAAACCCACCCTGGCCCGGCGTACCGAGGCGCTATTGGCAGGACTAGTAGCGATTGACCCGGTACGCGCTGCAGTGCTTTGCGGTTAACCCTTATTCATCTGGAATCTTTCTGTGAGCTTGGACAATTTAACACTGCGCTACTTCGATGCCGAGATGCGTTACTTGCGCGAAGCCGGCAAGGAGTTCGCCGAAGCGTTCCCGGATCGGGCGGCTCAGCTCAACCTGGATAAACCGGGCGCGCAAGACCCGTATGTGGAGCGTCTGTTCGAGGGCTTTGCCTTCTTGATGGGGCGCCTGCGCGAGAAGCTCGACGATGACTTGCCGGAGCTGACCGAGGGTCTGGTCAGCCTGCTGTGGCCGCATTACCTGCGCACCATCCCTTCATTGTCGGTCGTCGAGTTGGTGCCTGAGCTGGCGCAGATGAAACGCAGCGAGGCCATCGCCACGGGTTTTGAGATCCTCTCCCAACCCATCGGCCCGCAACGCACACGCTGCCGTTACACCACCACCCAGGACCTAATGTTGCAACCGTTGGCCCTGGAGTCGGTACGACTGGCTTACGAGCCAGACGGTCGTTCTCTGCTGCGCCTGCGTTTTGCCTGCGGGGCGTTGAGCGACTGGAGCCAGATCGACCTCAGTCGCCTGCCGCTGTACCTGAATGCCGACGCACCGCTGGCCAGTGCTTTGCACCAGGCACTGACCCTGAACACGCAGGCGTTGTACGTACGCTTGTCGGGGCAGGAGCGCCAGGCGCTGGACGGTCATTTTGCGCCCAAGGGGTTCGCCGATGAAGATCGCCTGTGGCCCAAGGGCGATAGCGCGTTCAGCGGTTACCAGTTGCTGCTGGAGTACTTCACCTTTCGTGAAAAATTCATGTTTGTGACCCTTTGTGGTCTGGAACAACTGAACCTCACCGTCGGTACACCCTGGTTCGAATTGGATGTGGTGCTGCGCGAGGCATGGCCGCACGAATTTAGTGTGAGCAGCGAACACATTCGCCTACATGCCGTGCCGGTCATCAACTTGTTCCCGCTGGAGGCCGACCCGCTGACCCTGGCGCCGTTGCAAACCGACTACCTGTTGCGGCCTATGCGCTTGCAGGACGGCCACACAGAAATTTATTCGGTCGACCAGGTGACCTCCTCAAAAAACGCGGTGCGCCAGGACTATGTCCCGTTCACCAGCTTTCGCCACAAGGGCGGCATGCTGCGCGACGAGGCTCCTGAGCGTTATTTCCATACACGGTTGAAGCGTTCGGCCAACGGCTTGCACGACACCTGGCTGATCCTGGGCGGTGACGGCTTCGACAAGGATCGGTTGCAGGGCAGCGAAAGCCTTTCCCTGCGCTTGACCGGCACCAATGGGCTATTACCGCGCAAGGCCCTGCAAAGCACCTTGCTCGACACCCTGGTGCAATCGACTCAGACCGGCCTGCGGGTGCACAACCTGTGTGCGCCGAGTTTGCCGCAGTACCCACCGAACCGCGACCGCTTTCATTGGCGCGTGCTCAGCCATCTGGGTTCGAACTTCCTGCCGATGCTCGACAGCGCCGAGGTGCTGCGCGGCACCCTGGCGTTGTACGACTGGACCGGCAGCGAGCTGAATCGCCGGCGCCTGGAGGCGATTGTCGACGTTCGCCATCATCTGGTACAGCGTTTTGAGAAAGGTTTTCTGCTACGCGGGGTGGATATCGAAATCACCCTGGATGCCAATGGCTTTTCAGGGGAAGGCGACATCAGCCTGTTTGGCGAGATGCTCCATCGCTTCTTTGGCCTGTATGCCGACATTCATTTGTTCAACCAGCTCACGCTGATCCTGCAACCTACCGGAAAGTGCCTGCGATGGAACGAGAACCACAGTCAGCGTATTCCCGGCTGAAAGCCGCTGGTTTACTGCAAGCGCTGGACGGGCGGGTCGCTGAGGCCAGCCTCTACCGTTTCTGTCAGTTGCTGGAACAGGCGTTGCCCAATCACCCGCCCTTGGGTAGCACCGCGCACCCGGCGGATGACCCTGTGCGCTTTCGGCCGGACCCTGGTATGGGTTTTCCTGCGGGAGAACTGAAGGCCATCGAAACCGACGAGGACCATCCCGAACGTCCGGCGACGGTACGCACCCGTCTGCTGGGCCTGTACGGCGTCGACTCACCGATGCCGACGAGCTTCCTGGACGACATCGCCCAGCGCCGCGAAGGCCATGAGGCGCTGGAGGCGTTCCTGGATATTTTTAACCACCGGATATTTACCCAGTTCTATCGCATCTGGCGTAAGTACTCCTACCCTGCGACGTTTGAGGCGGGCGGCAGCGATGCGACGTCGCAATGCCTGCTGGGGCTGATCGGCCTGGGGATTCCTGGCACCGCCCAGCAGATCGCCACGCCGATCTCGCGTTTCCTGGCGCTGCTCAGCGTGATGCGCCTGCCCACCCGCAACGCCGAAGGCATCAGCGCGCTGGTCAAGTTACTGGCACCCAACACCAAAACCCGGGTGACGCCGCATTGGCCACAGAAAGTGCCCTTGGCGCAGCCGGCGAGCCTGTCAACAACTCACCCGGTGAGTTTGTCCCAGGGCACGCCGTTGGGCAGCGTCGGCTTTGATGCCAACAGTCAGTTGCACCTGGCGCTGTTCACCGAGGACCTGATTGAGGCGCGTGGCTGGTTGCCGGGCAGCCAGCTGCATAACGACTTGCTGGTGTTGCTGCGGGTCTACCTGGGCTGGCGTTGCACCGCAAAATTGCAGCTGTCGCTACCGATACACAGCCTGCCCAAACCGGTGCTGGGCGGCGCGCCCGTGCTGCTGGGCATGACCGGCGTCCTGGGCCTGGGCAGCGAGGCCTGGCAGATCGGCGAACACGACACCATCACCATCAACCTGGGCCGATACCAAGGCCTGCACAGCACCCCCCAGTACAGAGAGGCACAGCATGTCGCGTACCGTTTTTAATCTATTGAAGGTGGCGCTGCTCGGTGCGTTATTGAGTGGGTGCGGGCTGACCCAGACCGTAACCGACGGCACCGCGTCCATGGCCAAGGCCATTTTCTACAAACAGGTAAAAGTCCTGCACCTGGATTTTACCGGCCGGGCAGCGATGAACACCGACGTGACGGACATGAGTGGTTTATCGGTGCCTACCGTGGTGCGGGTGTATCAGTTGCGCGACAACAAAGTCGTGGGCAAGACGACCTACGACAGCGTGCTGAGCGATGCTGACAACCTGCTGCGCGCTGACCTGTTGGACCAACGAGCGGTGGTGGTTAAACCCGCAGAGGGCGCACAGCTGGATGTGCCCATGCACAAAGACGCCCAGTTCGTGACCGTGGTGGCGTTGTTTCGCACCCCCGATACGCAGATGAACACCTGGCGCCTGACGCTGACCCGCGATGACCTGGACCCGGACCGGGCGCGGGTGATCGAACTGGGCAACAACCGCCTTACCCTGCAACCCCTGGAAAAGGACTAACCGTGAGCGAGCTGAACCCGTCGCTCTACGAGATGCTGTTGCAGAACTTCGACGGCGAGTTGGACCTGTACCGAGTGCGGGAAGAAGACCAGCACACCCTGTCGGTGCTGGACAATCTGCAACGCATCCTCAACAGCCGGGCGGGCTCGATCAGTCACCTACCGGATTACGGTTTGCCGGACATGGGCCTGATCCTGCAAGGACTGCCCGCCGCCGCACATGGGTTGATGGGCACGCTAACGAGCACCTTGCTCAAGTACGAGCCGCGCCTGGCAGCAGTGAATATCGAACTGCTGCCGCAGACCCAACCGGGCCATCTGGAGTACGCCCTGGACGCGCAACTGCAAGGCGGCGAGCGCGTGACCTTCGGTACGACCTTGGCGCCTGAGGGCAAGGTATTGGTGCGTCACCTGAAACGGCAGCACTACCTGCCCAAGCCGTAAACCTATAAGGAAAGGATGCTAGATGACGGCGTTATTTGAAATGCGTATTCGAGTCGGCGGTGACCCGCGTGACTTCGACGGGTTTACTGCGCTGGGTGACGAGATGGCCAAGCTGAGCCACCCGGCGTGTCCGGACGTCGACTGGGCCAAGGTCGAGCAGTTGTGCCTGACGTTGTTCCACAACAACGGCGCAGAGCTGCAAACTGCCGCCTCCTTTGCGCTGGCCCGCAGCCAACGCCACGGGCTGGAGGGCATGGCACAAGGGGTGGCATTGATTGAGGCGCTGTGTAACGAATGGTCACGCGTGTGGCCGCCCATGGCCTCCGTGCGCCTGGACATCTTGGCCTGGTTGTTTGCTCAATTGCAGCCGTTGCTGCGCAGCCTTCAAATAACGACGCAAGCGCTGCCCGTTCTGGAGCGCGTGGACAGTGAGCTGGAGCGGCTGGCCACGCAATTGAATCGCCACGGGCAAGTGCCGTTGGTCACGTTGCAGGCGCTGCGTCATCAGATCAGTGGGCTGATGCAGCGCCTGCAACGCAACGTATCTTCGGGCGAAATATTGCCGATATCGACGAGGGTTCCGCAGCCGGCCTTCGTGATGCCGGTGGTGGTCCTGCCAGTCCATCCTATGCCTGAGGTGCCGCCTGTGGTTTCGAAAACCCGCAAGCGGCGTATTGCCCTGTGGCTGTTTGCACTGGCCGCCACAGTCGCCCTGGCGTGCGGGTTTTGGTGGTGGAGTCAAATGGCAGGAAACGACCAACCGCAACAGGCCATGCCCACCCCGGTGCGCCTGGACAGCCTGTCGCTGTTCGATGCCGGCAGCACTGAACTCAAGCCCGGCTCGACCAAGGTGCTGATCAATGCCCTGGTCAACATCAAGGCCCAACCCGGTTGGCTGATCGTCATCGTCGGGCACACCGACACCACGGGTGACGCCGAGCAGAACCTGCAGCTTTCCTACGCCCGCGCCTCGGCAGTGCGCAACTGGATGCAGCGCATGAGCGACATCCCCAATAATTGCTTTACCGTCCAAGGCGCGGCAGGCAGTCAGCCGATTGCCAGCAATGACACCACGTCCGGGAGAGCGGCCAATCGTCGGGTGGATATCCAGTTGGTACCGCAAGTGGGCGTCTGCGCGTAGTCGGCTGTAGAGGTGGATACCTCCTTGGTTGATTGAGCATGCGTCCACGGGCTCGGGGCACTCTTGGGTATATTGCGGAATAGGGAAAGATCCTCATGTGCGGACGACACGGCGCAACGGCTGAATTCAGTTCACGATGCAGGTGTGAGTTTTGGGGACAAAAATGCGATTTTTTCGAAATTAATGCGACGGACTAACACGTATTCCGGTATGTAAACAAGGTGTGAAAATCATAGTATTTATTAACTTTTTACGATTTATTTTTGTTTTTGTTTAATTAAATCAAATAGTTGGAATTGGTGTTTACATTTTTAGTCGGCATAACGTCAGTAAGCGGGTGATGACGGCTATGTTCGCGCCGATCCTTGGCGCGGTGATCGGCGGTTTTTCCTATCGATGGCTGGGCAAGGAGGAGCCGGGCTGAAGTGAAGTGCATCAGCCCTGTCGATAAGGCAGGGCTGCCCGCGCCTCTTCGGCATACGCCACGACCCCCACCCGCTCGCGCTCGAGGAAACCCTCCACGGCGTTTTTCAATCCGGGATGACGCAGGTAATGCCACGAGCGTGTAATCACCGGCTCAAACCCGCGAATCAACTTGTGCTCGCCTTGGGCCCCCGCATCAAAGCGTTGCAGGCCGTGGGCGATGGCGTAGTCCATACCCTGATAGAAGCAGGTTTCGAAGTGCAGGCGGTCGAATTCCGCCAGGCAGCCCCAGTAGCGGCCGTAGAAGCTGCCACCACCGATCAGGCTGAAGGCCATGGCCACCGGGCGGGCACCTTGTTTGGCCAGGACCACGCGAATCGCTTCGGGCATGCGCTCGGCCAGCAGGCTGAAAAAGGCGCGGGTCAGGTAAGGGGCTTGGCGGCGGATCGCATAGGTATTGGCGTAGCAGGCGTAGACAAAATCCCACTGCGCCTCGCTCAGTTCATGCCCTTGCAACCACTCGAACTCGATGCCCTGCCCCGCCACTTGCTCACGCTCCTTGCGCATCTGTTTGCGCTTGCGTGAACTCAAGGCATCGAGGAAATCCTGGAAGTCGCGGTAGCCACGGTTCTGCCAGTGAAACTGACACCCCAGGCGCTGCAACCAACCCGGTTGTTGCGCCAGTGCAGCATCGGCCAGCGCGTCAGTGAAGTTGATGTGGGCACTGGAGAGCCCTTCGATTTCCAGGTAACCCGGCAGGCTTTTCAGCAGTTCAAAACCCTCCTCGGCATTCGCCGCCAACAGGCGTGGCCCGCTCACCGGGCTGAACGGCACAGCTGTCAGCAGCTTGGGATAGTAATCGATGCCGGCCCGCTCGCAGGCATCCGCCCACCCATGGTCGAACACGTACTCGCCATAGGAATGCCACTTACGATAACTGGGTAATGCTGCCACCAGCCGATCGCTGTCCCAATGCAGCAAATGCTCCGGCTGCCAGCCGGATTGCGGGCCCAGGCTGGCGCTGTCTTCCAGGGCACTCAGGAAGGCATGCCGCACGAAAGGCTGGGCGTCCGGCACCAGTGCATCCCAAATCTGCGGGGCGATTTCGGACAGGCTGTCCAGGCGTTGCAACGGCATGTGCATCCTCACTGATCGGGGGCGTGAAAGCCTCGCGAGTATCGCCTATCGCCGGTCCGAGCACACCCCCGAATCGCGCGACAAGGCTCTAAACCAATAGTTCCGACCCTAATTAATTTGTCATCTAGATGACATCGCTTAGCCACTTCGCCGTCATAAACGATCGTGATACTGACGCCTGTTTTTAGAGCGCCTGGTTCTAGCAGGTGGTTATTTTTCCGTCCCTCATCGGTCGGTTGTGTCCTGGATGGTTTGCCATCCCTCCTCACCTTCGGAGATTGATATGCGTCTTGCTTCCACTAAAACTGCGGCGGTCCTGTGCGGCGGCCTGTTGCTGGCCCTGAGCGTTCCGGCCAGCGCTGCAGTCGACGCTAAATTGCTCGACATGCTCAAGGCCAACGGCCAGATCACCGCTGCGCAGTACACTGAACTGCAAAGCGAATTGGCTAAAGACCAGAAAGAACAGCAGATCGCACGGCAAGCTCAACAAGAGACCAACGAACAGATCGCGGCCACCGCGAAGAAAACCAATGAGCTGAGCAGTTTTGACCAGAAACTGGCCTGGGCTGCCAAGACCCAGCTCAAGGGTGACGTGCGCTTCCGCCACGAAACCATCAAGATCGACGGCACCCCGAACAACGGCGGCAAGGACAAGGATCGTGAGCGCATCCGTGCTCGTCTGGGCGCCTACACCGAGATCAACTCGCAGGTCGACACCGGCATCCGTATCGCCACGGGTAGCAGTGACGACGCCCGTTCCACGAACCAGGACCTGGACGGCTACTTCAACAAGAAGTCGATCTGGCTGGACCTCGGCTACATCGACTACCACCCGGACCAGATCAAGAACCTGCACGTCATCGGCGGCAAAATGCTGCAGCCGTGGGTCAGCATGGGTGATGTGATCTGGGATAGCGATATCAACCCGGAAGGCCTGGCCCTGACTTACAAATACCCACTGGGCAGCAGCACCGAACTGTTCGGGAGCCTGGGTAACTACAACCTCAAGGACAACGTCAACGGCGACGGCGTGCAGTTTCGCAATGACCTGCGCATGACCGCCGGCCAGTTGGGGTCGCGCTTCACCCTGACCGACAACCTGAAACTGACACTGGGCGGCAGTGTTTATGCGTTCCAGAACGATGAGGACAGCCGCTGCCCGACCGCCGGCTCTAGCGCTTGCCTGACCCCAGCCGAAACGGTCGCCAATACCACAGCCGGCAATGCCAGCGAGTACCGCTTGTATGAAGGCTTCAGCCAAATCGATATCGGCGGCCTGGCTGTACCGTTGTCGTTCTATGGCCAGTACGTGCAAAACACCAAAGCCACGGATAAAGACAAGGACACTGCCTGGTTACTCGGTGCCAAGTCCAAAGTGTTCGGCTTCAACCTGGACTACAACTACCGCGACGTACAGCGTTATGCCGTGGTCGGCGCCCTCACTGACTCGGACTTCGCAGGCGGTTTCACCGGTGCACGCGGTCACAAGTTCAAAGTCGGCTACGACATCGACAAGAACTTCGCTATCGGCGCCACTTACTTCCTGACCAAAGCGGACTACGCCAGCGCCGCAGGCTACCGCGATGCCAACGCCAACACCCTGCAGTTGGACGCAGAAGCCAAGTTCTAAAAAAGCAGCTTTGAGCGGCAAGCGACAAGCTTCAAGGAGAAGCGCGTCACTTGCCGCTTTTCACTTGCAGCTTGCAGCTTGCAGCTACATCACTCCCCCTTGAGCCGCTCGGCAGCCAGCCGCTGCGCCAAGGCATCCACACCTTCAACCGGCTCATCCGGCATTATCTTCAGCGTCGCCTGCATCAGACGCATCTGGCGGATAAACCGTCGGCAGTTCGGGCAGAACATCAAGTGATGACGCACCAGCAGACGCTCGCGAAAGGTCAATTGCCCATCGAGATAGTCACTGGAACGTGCCACTTGTTCTTTACAGGTCAGCATTCGCCCGTCTCCTCAAAATGCTCCACCGTGGCGAAGACTTTAAGCCGCGCTCGGTGCAACAGCACACGGACATTGGAGAGCGACAGCGTCAGGAGATTACAGATCTCTTCCAGCTCCAGGCCCTGGCGTTCACGCAGCACCAGCACGCTGCTTTGCAGATCAGACAGACTCAGCAACGTGTGTTCCAGGCATTCACGCAATTCATCTTCGGTCAGCAAGGCTTCCGGGGTGTCCTGATGCCAGGCGTAGGGGGCGACGGCCCAGTGGCCATCGTCCGGGGTGAAACGGTCATCACCAATGGTGCCGTGGGGTGAAGGCAGATCATCGAGCAATACCTCGCGACGATTCTGCTTGTAGCGTCCCTTGGCCGCGTTGGCGGTGATGGTCAGCAGCCAGGTCTTGAGGCTGGAACGCCCTTCGAATTTAGCCAGGTTGCGTACCACCGACAGCCAGGCATCCTGCACGATTTCGTCGGCGTGGCGCTGGCCGACGATGGCATAAGCCACCGCACGCATGGCGCTCTGGTAGGTGGCGACCAACTCCTTATAGGCCCGCTGCTCACCCTTGAGCAGACGTTCAAGCAGGTGCGCGTCGTCCGCTGCTGCCATTGATTAACCTCGATTTCACTGTCGAAATCCGATTCCTGTGGGAGCTGGCTTGCCTGCGATGCAGGCACTTTGGTGTATCAGTCACACCGCGGTGATGCCATCGCAGGCAAGCAGCACCCACATTTGACCGTGATCGACCGGTAGATCAGCGTTTACGCAGGATCACGCTGCCAATCGAATAGCCCGCGCCAAACGAACTGAGCACGGCCACGGAACCCTTGGGCAAATCATCCTGATAGGTGTGAAACGCAATCACCGAACCTGCGGAGCTGGTATTGGCGTAGGTGTCGAGAATCACCGGCGCTTCTTCAACCGTGGCCTCGCGGCCGAGCAGTTTCTTCACGATCAAGTGGTTCATGCTCAAGTTGGCTTGATGCAGCCAGAAGCGCTTCACATCGGCCACGTTCAGCTGGTTTTCAACCAAGTGCACGCCGATCAACTCGGCCACCATCGGGCACACATCACGGAAAACCTTTCGGCCTTCCTGCACGAACAGCTTGTCGGGCGCGCCGATACCCTCTTGCGCTGCGCGATTGAGAAAGCCGAAGTTGTTGCGAATGTTATTGGAGAACTTGGTCAACAGCTTGGTGCTGACCACGTCAAACTGATGCTCGGAGGTGGCCAGGTCGGCGCGCTCGAGGATCACAGCCGTGGCGGCGTCACCAAAGATGAAGTGGCTGTCACGGTCGCGGAAGTTCAGGTGACCGGTGCAGACTTCCGGGTTGACCATCAGGATCGCCCGCGCCTGGCCCAGTTGGATGCTGTTGGCGGCGTTCTGGATGCCGAAAGTGGCCGAGGAACACGCCACGTTCATGTCAAACCCAAAACCCTCGATGCCCAGGGCTTCCTGGACCTCAATGGCGATGGCCGGGTAGGCGCGCTGCAGGTTCGAACAGGCGACAATGACACCGTCGATGTCAGCGGCGGTCTTGCCGGCGCGTTGCAAGGCCTGTTCGGCAGCACCGACGGCCATCTGGCAGAGCACCGACCACTCGTCGTTGCTACGCTCGGGTAGGTGCGGGGCCATGCACTGCGGGTCGAGGATGCCGTCTTTGTCCATCACGAAGCGGCTCTTGATGCCCGAGGCTTTTTCGATGAAGGCTGCGCTGGATTCAGTCAACGCCTGCACTTCACCGCGCTCGATGGCGGCGGCGTTATCGCTGTTGAACTGTTGCACGTAAGCATTGAAAGACTGCACAAGCTCTTCGTTGGAGATGCTGTTGGCTGGGGTGTACAGGCCAGTGCCGCTGATGACGACGTTATGCACGGTCGTTCCTCTAAATCTGTCAGGCAGAAGATATTGGTACCGTCGTACCAAACTGTAAATAGTCCGATTCCGCACCGCGGACACCAAACTGGCATCGCTTTATTCCATCGCGTCGTGACGCTTCACGACGATCCCGGCATTTATAACGGCGAAGTTTGCCACAAACCCTAGGATTTGGCGCCATCTCGCAGATATGCCCATTTTAATGTGGGACCTGCTATGCCTGGAAAACCGGGAAAGGGGTCAGGCTTCCACCAGACTCCATTGCTTGCTCAAACGCTTATCGGAAATCGGCACTTTGGTACCCAACTGCTGAGCAAACAACGACACCCGATACTCCTCCAACCACCAGCGATAGAGCGCCAACTGGGGATCGCGCTTGCCTTCCTGGGCGTGCTTTTTCAGGCGGTTTTCGTATTGCGTCCACAAGCCTCCCATCTCGCCGCTCCACACCCGATCCTTTTGTACTTGGCTGGGCAGTTTTTCCAGGCGCAACTCGATAGCCTTGAGGTAACGCGGCAGTTCCTTGAACCACTGCGCCGGGGTTTCCCGCACGAAACCGGTGTACACCAGGCTGCTCAACTGCTGCTTGATGTCATTCAGGGCCACGGCCTGGGCCAGGTCGATCTTGCCTTTGAAGCACTTCTGCAAGCCATGCCAGAGTTTCAGCACCTCCAGGGTCAAGCGCGCCGTGCGTTCGGCGTGTTCAGTCCAGCTGCCACGCTTGCGCTCAGCCAAGGCAGCCAAACCGGCACCGTCACGCGGCAGGCTGGCTTCGCCTTCGAGTACGCAGGTGTCGAGGCTGGCCAGCAGGATGTCTTCCACCAGCGCGTCGATACGCCCTAATTCGCGGTACATCAGCGCCAGCTCGGTCAAACCAGGCAACTTGCCGCGCAGGAACTTGGCCGGTTCCGCCAGTTGCTGCATCAGCAGACGCTGCAATGCGCGGCGATGCTGGAATTCAGCCTCGGCAGCCGTCGAGAAGCGCCCCTCCTTGACCGTGCCGTTTTCTTCCACCAGCGCCGGATACACCGTCATCGAAAGCCCGGCGATCTTCTGTTGAGTTTTTTCCGCCACCGCCGCAAACACCTTGGCCTCCACCGGCTGCTGGCTTTTCGCGGTTTGCGGCACGGCCAACGCAGCCTGGCTGGCCTCGGCAAAGCGCGCCGTTAGTTCAGCCAGGTCGCGGCCTTCGCCGAGGAACTTGCCCTGGCCGTCGACCACTTCAAGGTTCATCTTCAGGTGGCTTTCCACCTGTTGTGACGCTTCGGCCCAGGCTTCATCGCTGACCCGCGCGCCGGTCATGCGCAGCAGTTCGCGGCCCAACGCCTGAGGCAACGAGCCCTGGCCGAATTCGATGCGTTGCAAAGCGGCCTTGACGAAGTCTGGCACCGGCACAAAGTTTTTGCGCAGCGCCTTGGGCAGGTTGCGCACCAGGGCGATGCACTTGGCCTCGATCACCCCGGGCACCAGCCATTCCAGACGCTCCGGCGGCAAGGCCGGCAACAGCGGTGCCGGCACGCGCAGGGTCACTCCGTCGCG
Source organism: Pseudomonas sp. EA_15y_Pfl1_P101 (assembly GCF_963970835.1). NCBI lineage: Bacteria > Pseudomonadati > Pseudomonadota > Gammaproteobacteria > Pseudomonadales > Pseudomonadaceae > Pseudomonas > Pseudomonas sp. EA_15y_Pfl1_P101. The sequence continues at coordinate 25,109 of NZ_CAXAPA010000012.1, forward strand.
CGGGTGATTGGGTTCGAAGTGGTAACTCAACGCCAGTTCCAGGTCGCCCAAGTGCAGGGTGTCCGGATAATGCGCGGCGGTGACCTCACTGGCCTCGCGGGCCAGCACGTCTTCCTCGCGCATGATCAGCAGTTGCGGGTCTTTCTGGCTGTTGACCTTGTACCAGCTGTCGAAGGTCGCGGTCTGGTGGATCTCTGCTGGCAGGCGCGCATCGTAGAAAGCGTAAAGCGTTTCTTCATCCGCCAGGATGTCACGGCGGCGCGCCTTGGCTTCCAACTCGTCGAGCTGTTCCAGCAACTGCTGATTGGCCGTCAGGCACTTGGCCCGCGACTGAATCTCGCCACGCACCAGACCTTCGCGGATAAACAGCTCGCGCGACACCACTGGGTCGATCGGCCCGTAATGCACCGGCCGCCGCCCGACCACAATCAGCCCGAACAGCGTGATCTGCTCAAAGGCCACGACTTGCCCGCGCTTCTTCTCCCAATGGGGCTCAAAATGGTTTTTCTTGATCAAGTGCCCGGCCAGCGGCTCGATCCAGTCGGCGTCGATCTTGGCGACCATGCGCGCATACAGCTTGGTGGTTTCCACCAGTTCGGCGGTCATCAGCCATTGCGGGCGCTTCTTGCCGATGCCCGATGAGGGGTGAATCCAGAAGCGGCGCTGGCGTGCGCCGAGGTAATCGCCGTCTTCGGTTTTCTGGCCGATCTGGCTGAGCAAGCCGGACAACACCGCCTTGTGCAGCTTTGGAAAGTCCGCCGGCTCTTTGTTGATGGTCAACTGCATATCGCGGCAGATCAGGCTCAACTGGCGATGGGAATCGCGCCACTCGCGCAGGCGCAGGTAGTTGAGGAAGTTCTTGCGGCACCAGTTGCGCAGCGGGCTGGCCGTCAGTTCCTGGCGCTGTTCTTCAAAGCCGCGCCACAAATTGACCAAGCCGGCGAAGTCCGAATCCGGATCTTTCCACTGCGCGTGGGCCTGGTCGGCGGCTTGCTGACGCTCGGGCGGACGCTCGCGCGGGTCCTGGATCGACATGGCACTGGCGACGATCAACACTTCCTGCAAGCTGCCGAGTTTGGCCGCTTCCAGCAGCATGCGGCCCATGCGCGGGTCCACCGGCAGGCGCGCCAGTTGGCGACCCAAGGGCGTGAGCTGGCTGTTGCGGTCGACCGCCGAGAGCTCTTGCAGCAGGTTGAAACCGTCGCTGATGGCCTTGCCGTCCGGCGGCTCGATAAACGGGAAGTCGGTGATTTCGCCGAGGCGCAGGTGCAGCATCTGCAGGATCACGGCGGCGAGGTTGGTGCGCAGGATTTCCGGGTCGGTAAATTCCGGGCGGCCGATAAAGTCTTCTTCGCTGAACAAGCGGATGCAGATCCCCGGCTCAACCCGGCCGCAACGGCCTTTACGCTGATTGGCGCTGGCCTGGGAAATCGCCTCGATCGGCAGGCGTTGCACCTTGGCGCGGTAGCTGTAGCGACTAATGCGCGCAGTGCCGCTGTCGATCACATAACGGATGCCGGGCACGGTCAGCGAGGTTTCCGCAACGTTGGTCGCCAACACCACGCGCCGGCCCGGATGGGACTGGAAAATGCGCTGCTGTTCGGCCGGCGACAGGCGTGCGTACAGCGGCAAAATTTCGGTGTGCTTGAGCTGGGCTTTGCGCAACATGTCGGCGGCGTCGCGAATCTCGCGCTCACCCGGCAGAAACACCAGCACGTCGCCGGGGCTGCGCCGTTCGCTGCGCTCATAAGCGGCGATTTCATCGAGGGTGGCAAGGATCGCCTGGTCAACCGTCAAGTCGTCTTCGACGCGGTTGCCCTCCTCGTCCTGCTCCAGGGTCAGCGGGCGATACCACGTGTCCACCGGGAAGGTACGGCCCGACACCTCGACAATCGGCGCATCGTCAAAGTGCTTGGAAAAGCGCTCCAGGTCGATGGTCGCCGAGGTGATGATCACCTTCAGGTCCGGGCGACGCGGCAGCAGGGTTTTCAGGTAGCCCAGCAGGAAGTCGATGTTGAGGCTGCGCTCGTGGGCTTCGTCGACGATGATCGTGTCGTAGCGTTCCAGGTAGCGGTCGTTCTGGGTTTCCGCCAGCAGGATGCCGTCGGTCATCAGCTTGATCAGGGTGTTGGAATCGCTCTGGTCTTCGAACCGAACTTGATAGCCGACCAACGCGCCCAGCGGCGTAGCCAACTCTTCGGCCACCCGGCTGGCAACGCTGCGCGCAGCGATCCGGCGTGGCTGAGTGTGGCCGATCAGGCCGAACTGGCCGCGACCGATTTCCAAGCAGATTTTCGGCAACTGGGTGGTTTTACCCGAACCGGTCTCACCGGCAATGATCAGCACCTGATGCTTGTTCAACGCCGCCTTGATTTCATCGCGCTTGGCGGCAATCGGCAGGCTGTCGTCGTAGCGAATCACCGGCAGGCTGGCACGCCGCGCCGTGACCTGGGCGCAGGATGCCTGCATCCGCGCAACCCACTGCGCCAGCTTTTCCTCATCGGGTTTCTTGCGCAGCTCAAGTAACTGCCGCCGCAAGCGGTTGCGGTCGGCAAGCATGGCGTGATCGAGGGTTTTGAGCAGTTGGTCGATAGTGGGCGCTTGGTCAGTCATCAGGGCGGCAAGGGTCTTTTGGGTAAGGCAGGCGAGACCTGCACAGCATTAATCGATTGAGTGGGAGGGATTGTCGCAGATTTCGACACATCGGGAGACGTTCCATCACGTGGCGATGGTCTTTAGCGCCCAACCCAATAGCGACTTTTACTACACAGCTGTGGAGGCCCTTCTCACTGTTAAAAAGCGAAAGTCCGATTTGATGGATGAGATATACAGGCTTCAATAAGTCTCCAGGTACGCCTCGCAAATCAGACCGCTCAACCCTGAAAAAGGCGCTTTATATGCCAATCGATTCCGTCACGTCACGCTTACCAAGCTATGAAGAATCCATGCGAGCACAACCGCGTTCGGCAGATACGCAGCCACCGCCCCGCTATGAGTTCCCTCCGGCCTACACGGAAAAGCCGCCCTCAACACCCCCCAACAGCCAAGTCTCGTCGGAGCCGACTACCAACCTGAGGGCAAATAGAATTTCGAACTATCACGTTACAAGCCAAGCAGCACGAGGAATGAGTTTCATGAGTGGTCTATGACGCATTTGGCGAATGGCAAGACAACGCATGACTGTTTTCGTCTTTGACTCTCGAGGATTTTCATATGCCTATCGACTCCAGCCGTTACTCCAACACTTACACCCGTCATTTGCATAATTACGCCGACAAATATCAAGACATTGCTCCTCAATCTTTTTCAACAACTTCCTCTTGGTCGTCAAACCCCACTGGCGCTCACGACGCCTCTACAAAAAACGGATATGAGGGCTATCCGAAACTGACCAATACAAGAGCGAAAGACCTGAACGCGGAGATGCACCTGGCGGGCGCGGCGACGAACCCCAGAAACCCGATAGCCACCGTCACAACCATAAAGAAACCAGACGATCTGAACATCGCGAAGAGACCGAACACAATCACCAAGTTCGTCGTGACTGGAGACGGCCAGATGGTCGTTGCCAACATCAATAAAAATGTAGCGCCAAAGATGGTCTCCCACCCCGCTGTCGCGGAAATGGGGGCCGGTGCCGGACAGTCGAGTAATGTCGTCAGTGCCGGCTACTTGAAACAAACCCTAACGGGCAAAACGTACTTATCCAATACCTCAGGCCATTACCAACCCGCGAAAAATGACATGAAGCCCGCGCAGTACCACTTGGAAAAAATAGGCGTCAAGTCGACCAACAGCAAATTTGGCGTTTTCTGAAGAGCGCTCCCCAAAAATCCGGCTCAGGGACAGATCACACCTTATAAATGATCGCGCTCCCTGCGCCGGTAAGGAAACACATCAATGACCTTACCGGCGCGAATCGCTTCCTGAAGCCCTTTCCAGTAGTCCGCGTTGTACAACTCGCCATGCAGCTCATCAAACAGTTTGCGCTGGCCGGCGTCGGCGAACAGGAACGGCGGGAACTCTTCGGGGAACACATCCAGCGGGCCGATTGAGTACCAGGGCTCGGAGGCCATTTCATCCTCGGGCGTACGTGGTGTGGGAATGTGGCGGAAGTTGGCTTCGGTGAGAAAGCAGATTTCGTCGTAGTCGTAGAACACCACGCGGCCGTGACGGGTGACGCCGAAGTTTTTCAGCAGCATGTCGCCGGGGAAGATATTCGCCGCCGCCAGTTGCTTGATTGCCAGGCCGTAATCTTCCAGGGCCTCGCGCACCTGGGCGGCGTTGGCATTCTCGAGGTAAAGGTTGAGTGGGGTCATCCGCCGTTCGGTCCAGCAATGGCGGATCAGCACGGTGTCGCCTTCCACTTCGACAGTGCCTGCGGCGACTTCCAACAGCTCGGCCAGGCACTCGGGTTCGAATTTGCTCAGGGGAAAGCGGAAGTCGGCGAACTCCTGAGTATCGGCCATGCGCCCTACGCGGTCGACACTTTTAACCAGGCGATACTTTTCGATCACCGTGGCGCGGTTGACGTTTTTCGACGGTGAAAAGCGGTCCTTGATGATTTTGAACACAGTGTTGAAGCCCGGCAGGGTAAACACGCTCATGACCATGCCGCGCACACCGGGGGCCATGATGAACTGATCGTCGGTGGTCGCTAGGTGATTGATCAGGGCACGGTAGAACTCTGACTTGCCGTGCTTGTAGAAACCAATGGAGGTGTACAGCTCGGCGATGTGCTTGCCCGGCAGGATGCGCTTGAGAAAGCCGATGAATTCCGCCGGCACCGGCACATCAACCATGAAGTAGGAACGGGTGAACGAGAAGATGATCGACACATCGGCTTCGTCGGTGATCAGCGCATCGATCTGGATGCCCTGGCCTTCGCGGTGCAGCAGCGGGATCACCAGGGGCCATTGTTCATCGCGGGTATAGATGCGCCCGACGAGGTAGGCGCCTTTATTGCGGTAGAGCACCGAGGAAAACAGCTCGACCTTGAGGTCCGGGTCCTTGCATACCCAGTCCGGCATGTTTTCCCGCAGTTGGGCTTCAAGGCGGCGCAGGTCGGCGGCGAGGTCGGCGTAGGGTTCGCTGAAGCGGTAGTCGGCAAAGATCTGCGCGAGCATTTCCGGGATTTTCCCGGCGGGCGTGTAGGTGCGCGTCTGCGCGGCCCTTGCCCGGCGCAGGCTGGGCCGAGTGGTGTGGATAAACATGCAGCCGTCGCTGATCAGGTCGTGACTGAACAGGCCGCAGAAGATCGAGTTGTACCAGGTCTCGGACAGCTCATCGTCAAAACGCAGGTCGATCAGGCCAATGTAGGCGCTTTTCACCACGGGCCACACATTAATGTCGAGTAAGGCGGCCTCATCGAAGTGCTCGCGCAGGCGTGCGGTCACTTCACTGACCTTGTCTTCATAGAGGTTGATCCGCGCCGCCGACGCCGCCTGCCCCTGCTGCCACTGAGCCTTTTCAAAACGCTCGCGGGCGCCATCGGTGATATGGCGGAAGTGCTCGCGGTAGTCGTCGAAGCCATCAAGGATCATCTGGGCGACAGCGAGGGCGAACTGCGACATGCGGGAAACCTCTATGGGCATCTGGAAGCCCTGAGCTTAGCCAGTGTACGAGTGCAGGAGAAGGGTCATTTTGGGAATGCCTCGTACACCTTCGTTCATTTCGTCCATTTATTTTCAATTTTTTAATTCGACCAATCGGTCAATAAACGCACCGTTTAGTCGCACTGCGTTTTATCTGCACGCTTGAAACGGCGGGCCTTGTCAGCCTGAGCCTGCAACATCGTTTTGCGCACGGGTCTGGGTGAACGACCAAGGGCATCGGATCCAACTAAGGGAAACCCTGATCACTACAGTGATAGCACTTTGATATACAGCGCGCCCTCTCCCTCCCTAACAAGGTCCTAAGACCGATCCGGGAGCAGGATCTAATCGCCCAAGGAGCACTGAGATGTCATTGAGGAACATAAAGATCGGTCTGCGTGCCAGTCTGAGTTTTGCGGTTTTGGCCAGCTTGTTGGTGATCGTCGGGATGTTTGGCCTGGGCCAGATGGCCAAGCTGCGGCAAAGCGCGCTGATCATTGAGGAGGTGTGGATGCCGAGCATCGAGAGCATCCACGACAGCGCAACCTGGTGATCGCCAGCGCCGCCGAGCAACAGGCGCTGGTGGCACGTGATGTGGACCCCAGCCTGGTGAATATTCGCGACCTGTCCACCCAGAACGCCGCTGGCGCCACTCAAACTTCGGCGGCCAGCCAGGAACTGTCGCGTTTAGCGGTGGACCTGAATGGGATGGTGACGCGGTTTGTTCTGTAATCATTAGAAATGTCATGCAACACTCGCCGCCTATTTATGTGGGAGTGATCCGTGAGACCTGTCGACACCCTTTACTTGCTGGGGCTCGCTGCCATCTGGGGCGCGAGTTTCCTGTTCATGCGCATTATTGCGCCGGAAATCGGCACGATGCCGACTGCGTTTTTCCGCGTGTCGATTGCCGCCGCCGGGTTGCTGGTGATCCTGGCAATGATGCGCGTAAGCTGGGATTTCCAGGGCAAGTTCAAGACTGTATTGCTATTGGGGGTGATCAACTCCGGGATTCCGGCAACTATGTATTCGGTGGCCGCCCAGGTGCTGCCAGCGGGTTACTCGGCGATCTTCAATGCAACCACGCCGTTGATGGGCGTGCTGATTGGCGGGCTGTTTTTCAGCGAACGCCTGACGCCCTCGAAAGTCGCTGGGGTATTTCTCGGCTTGTTGGGCGTGGGTGTGCTGACCCGCGCGGGGCCGGTGGCGTTTGACTTGGAGTTATTGATGGGCGCGCTGGCCTGTTTGCTGGCAACCACCTGTTACGGCTTTGCCGGGTTCCTGGCACGGCGCTGGCTGGATCAGCGCGGCGGCTTGGACAGTCGCCTGTCGGCCCTGGGCAGCATGCTTGGGGCGACGTTGTTCCTGCTGCCGTTTTTCGCCTACAGCGCGATCAGCCAGCCTCCAGCGAGTTGGGGTGGTTGGCAGGTGTGGTTGTCACTGTTGGGATTGGGGCTGGTGTGCACGGCGTTTGCCTACATCCTGTACTTCCGCCTGCTGACGTCCATTGGGCCGGTGAGGTCGATGACTGTGACCTTCATGATCCCGCCGTTCGGCGTGCTGTGGGGTGCGTTGTTGCTGGATGAGCCATTGTCCATGGCGCACGTGTATGGCGGGGTGCTGATTGCCGGCGCGTTGTGGTTGGTGTTGCGCCCGAAAAAACTGTGAGCGAAGCCCTTCGCTCACAGTTTGATTGGATCAGTTTTTACGGAAGACAAACATCAACCCGATGATGATCAACCCCATCCCCAGCAGACTCAGCACAGCGAGCGTGTTGCCAAAGATCAAGTAGTCCATCACCGCCGTCACCGCCGGCACCAGGTAAAACAGACTGGTGACATTCACCAGGTTGCCCCGGGCGATCAGGCGGTACAGCAACAGCGTTGCCAGCACCGACACCACCAGCGCCATCCACAACACCGGCAGGTAAAACCCGCTGTTGTGCTCAAAGTGGAACGGCTGGAACGGCACCACCACCGAACACAGCAGCAGCCCCGCCAGGTACTGCACCGGCAGCGTGCCCAAGGGGTTGTCGGCGATACGCTTTTGCATGATCGAGCCGAAGGTCATGCTTGCCAGGGCCAGCAGCCCGAACAGCATCCCGGCCAGGGACATACCGGACAACCCGATGCCCTGGTAAACCACCATGATCAGCCCCGCCAACCCCAGCCCCAGGCCGAACAGCCGGCGCCACGAGCGCTGACGTTCCATCAGCACCACCGTCAGGATCGGCTGCACGCCCATGATGGTTGCCATCATGCCGGGAGTGACTTTCAGGTCCAGGGCCAGCACATAAAAAATCTGGTAGGCCCCCAGCAACACCAGGCCGGTCGCCGCCGCATACACCATGGGTTTGCCGGGGCGTGGCAATTTCAGCTTGAGGATCGGCACCAGAATCACCAACCCCGCCAGGGCAATGGCAAAGCGGATCAACAGAAACGCGAAGGGTGAAGCATGGGCCAAGCCCAATTTGGAGAAAATCGCCCCGCTGCTCCACAGCAAGACAAACAGGCTCGTCGAGGCCGCCGCGGCCACGGATTGTTTCGAAAAAATAGACATGGATACCACCTGTCATCAGGCAAAAAAAAGCCGCTTCAGCAGTTGCTGAAACTCAGTAGGTTTTTTTCAGGCGGGCAGACGGGAACAGCAATCAGCTGATCAGCCCGAAAGGCCAACACCCGGCGGTGATACGACTGCGTACACCGGCGTGCGACTGACAGGTGGGGGGTAGTGACTGATCTGCGCAGGCTGCTGGTTCCCGCACGGCACGACTGCAGCGTTGGACGCTGAATCGACTACCGCTATGCGCTGGAAAGCTGGCATGGGCTGATCTTGTGTGAAGGGATGAAGAGGCCTGGACTATAACCAGTCGTTACCAGGGTTGGCAATCACTTCACCCACGCGCAGTGCGTGGAGGCGTTTTCATGCGGGCCTTGGCGGACCGGTCGCTATGCCGGGGCAGGATATGGCCTGGCTTATCGCTTCGGCGGCCTGGGCGCGGCAATAGCCACACACTTTGGTTTGAACCTGCTTCACTTCGGGTTGTTTACCTACCCGATGCTGGCCGGGTGATTGTTGCAAAAATAAGTTAAATAAACCGCCATTCCTGCCGACAACCCTTGAAAGCCTTGCGGATTGAACAACCATGCGTAATAACCAACCCGTTACCCAGCGCGAACGTACCTTCCCCGCTCAGCAACGGTTGATCTCCACCACAGATGCCAAGGGCGTGATCACTTACTGCAACGACGCGTTTGTCGAAATCAGTGGGTACACCCGCGAAGAACTGGTACGTGCCCCGCACAACCTGGTGCGTCATCCGGATGTTCCGGCGGCGGTGTTCGCGCACATGTGGTCGACGCTCAAACAAGGCTTGCCATGGATGGGCATCGTCAAGAATCGCTGCAAGACCGGTGATCACTACTGGGTTAACGCCTATGTGACGCCCGTCTTCGACGGCAACCAGGTGGTCGGCTACGAATCGGTGCGCATCAAGCCCACCTCTGAGCAAATCCGCCGGGCCGAAGCGCTTTATCACCGCATCAACCAGGGCAAGTCAGCGATCCCCCAGCGGGACAAATGGCTGCCGGTGTTGCAGGACTGGCTGCCGTTTATCCTGGTGAGCCAACTGAGCTTCATGATCGGCGCGTCACTCAACTCCCACTGGGGCTTTGCCCTGGCGGCGGGGTTGTCGGTGCCGTTGGGCCTGCTGGGCTTGAGTTGGCAACAGCGTGGCCTCAAGCGTTTGCTGCGCCTGGCCGAGCAGACCACGTCCGACCCGTTGATCGCGCAGATGTACACCGACAGCCGTGGTGCCCAGGCGCGCCTGGAGATGTCGATCCTCAGCCAGGAGGCGCGTCTGAAGACCTGTCTGACGCGCTTGCAGGACACTGCCGAGCACCTTAACGCCCAGGCGGCGCAGTCCAACACCCTGGCGCATAACAGCTCCAGCGGCCTGGAACGCCAGCGTGTAGAAACCGAGCAGGTGGCGACGGCGGTCAACCAGATGGCGGCGACGACCCAGGAGGTCGCCAGCCATGTGCAGCGCACCGCCGATGCGACCCAAGAGGCTAACCGCCTGACCGGTCGCGGTCGCGACATTGCCGGGGAAACCCGCGAGGCGATTCAGCGTCTGTCGGTGGCGGTTGGGGAGACGGGCGTGACCGTCACTCAATTGGCCAAGGACAGCGATGAGATTGGTGGTGTGGTCGATGTGATCAAAGGGATCGCTGACCAGACCAACCTGCTGGCCTTGAACGCAGCCATCGAAGCGGCGCGTGCCGGTGAGATGGGTCGAGGCTTTGCCGTCGTTGCCGATGAAGTCCGTCAACTGGCCCAACGCACCGCCGAGTCGACCGGGCAGATCCATGCCCTGATCGCCAAGCTGCAGCACACCGCTGCTGCCGCTGTGCAAACCATGGACGCCGGGCATCGCCAGGCCGAAGAAGGCGTAGCGCGGGTGATGGAAGCGGATCAGGCGTTGGTGGGCATCAGCGAAGCGGTGGCACATATCACCGACATGACGACCCAGATCGCTGCTGCCACTGAAGAGCAAAGCTCCGTGGCCGAAGAGATCAGCCGTAATATCAGCACGATTGCGCTGTTGGCGGACCAGACGTCGGAGCAGGCGTTGAACTCGGCGCAGTTGAGTGAAGAGCTGACGCATACCGCGCATACCCAGTATTCGCTGGTGGAGCGGTTTAACCGGTAGGCCGCTTTCGCGAGCAAGCCCCCACATTTGAATGCATTCACACATCTAAATGTGCGGGCTTGCTCGCGAAGGATCCCTAAGAGGCGCCGAGAAACTCAGCGACCTTCACCGCCGCAGCCTCCAAGTGCTGCTCATGACTAAACCCCGACGTCTTCAACGGCTTCAAATCATGATCCCCCGCCACCAGCCACATCACCTCGATGCTCGGCGACACGTCGTACCCCTCCACCGCCGCCCGATTGCCCAGCGCATCGCGCTCGCCCTGCACAATCAACGTCGGCGCCTTCAACCCAGCCAGGTGTTCGACCCGTGGTTTTTCCGGCTTGCCCACCGCATAGAACGGATACCCCAGGCACACCAGCCCATCGGTGCCCAATTCATCGGCCAACAAACTGGCCATGCGTCCGCCCATGGACTTGCCGCCAATCGCCAGTTTCCCAGCGACATGACGTCGCACCTCGACATACACCTCGCGCCATGCTTCCAGCAGTTTGGGCGCAGGGTTCGGTGGCCGCCTGCCCCCGTCCACCCGGCGCTGGGCCATGTACGCAAACTCGAAGCGCAACACGTTCACGCCATGCCCCGCAAGGCGTGCAGCCATGTCGTTCATAAACCCGGAATCCATTGGTGCACCGGCGCCGTGGGCCAGGATCAGCGTGACTGGAGCGGCTGAAGTCGTCCTCGACGCCGCATCCCACAGCCACCCATGTTCCCGCACACACTGCACCCATTGATCCCCGTCAATACTGGCCTTGTGCTCTTTGGCCATGCTTGCCTCGCTTTTTAGTCTGCCTATAACTCCAGCCCAAGTGTCGCATCTGCTTGGGCTGAACCGTGGATGGGGAACCATGAACACTACTTTAAGTACCGCCTATAACTACAAGGTGGTCCGCCAATTCGCCATTATGACGGTGGTGTGGGGCATCGTCGGCATGGGGCTCGGGGTTTTTCTCGCGGCTCAATTGGTTTGGCCTGCACTCAACTTCGACTTGCCCTGGACCAGCTTCGGCCGCCTGCGCCCGTTGCACACCAATGCGGTGATCTTCGCCTTTGGTGGCTGCGCGCTGTTCGCCAGCTCCTTCTACTCGGTGCAACGTACCTGCCAGACGCAGCTGTTCGCGCCGAAAATCGCCGCATTCTGCTTCTGGGGCTGGCAGCTTGTCATTCTCTCGGCCGCCATCTCCTTGCCACTGGGCTACACCAGTTCCAAGGAATACGCAGAACTGGAATGGCCGATCGACATCCTGATCACCATTGTCTGGGTGGCGTATGCCATCGTGTTCTTTGGCACGATCATGAAGCGCAACACCAAGCATATCTACGTCGGCAACTGGTTCTTCGGTGCGTTCATCATCACCGTGGCCATCCTGCATATCGTCAACAACCTGGAAATCCCGGTTAGCCTGACCAAGTCCTACTCCCTCTACGGCGGTGCGACGGATGCCATGGTGCAGTGGTGGTATGGGCATAACGCGGTAGGCTTTTTCCTCACCGCCGGTTTCCTCGGCATGATGTATTACTTCGTGCCGAAACAGGCCGAGCGCCCGGTGTATTCCTATCGTTTGTCCATCGTGCACTTCTGGGCACTCATCACCCTGTACATCTGGGCCGGCCCGCACCACTTGCACTACACCGCGCTGCCGGACTGGGCACAGTCGCTGGGCATGGTGATGTCGCTGGTGCTGCTGGCACCGAGCTGGGGCGGCATGATCAACGGCATGATGACGCTCTCGGGTGCATGGCATAAGTTGCGCAGCGACCCGATCCTGCGCTTCCTCGTCGTCTCCCTGGCGTTCTACGGCATGTCGACCTTCGAAGGCCCGATGATGGCGATCAAGACCGTCAACGCCCTCTCCCACTACACCGACTGGACCATCGGCCACGTACACGCCGGTGCCCTTGGCTGGGTAGCGATGATTTCCATTGGCGCGCTGTACCACATGATCCCGAAAGTTTTCGGTCGCGAGCAGATGTACAGCCTTGGCCTGATCAACGCGCACTTCTGGCTGGCCACCATCGGCACCGTGCTCTACATCGCCTCGATGTGGGTCAACGGCATTGCCCAGGGCCTGATGTGGCGTGCGGTCAACGAAGACGGCACCTTGACCTACTCCTTCGTCGAAACCCTGGTGGCCAGCCACCCTGGCTTCATCGTGCGGTTGGTGGGCGGTGCGATCTTCCTCAGCGGCATGTTCCTGATGGCTTACAACACTTGGCGCACCGTGCGTTCGGCGCAACCTGCCGAAGTTGCCGCTGCGGCGCAGATGGCCTGAGGAGTCTGTGATGAAACACGAAACGATTGAAAAGAACGTCGGCCTGCTGATGCTGCTCATGGTGCTGGCCGTGAGCATCGGCGGCCTGACCCAGATCGTCCCGCTGTTCTTCCAGGACGTGACCAACAAACCGGTTGAAGGCATGAAGCCCTACACCGCGTTGCAACTGGAAGGCCGTGACATCTACATCCGCGAAGGCTGCGTACAGTGCCACTCGCAGATGATCCGCCCGTTCCGCGCCGAAACCGAACGCTACGGCCACTACTCGGTCGCCGGCGAAAGTGTGTGGGACCACCCGTTCCTGTGGGGTTCCAAGCGCACCGGGCCGGACCTCGCGCGCGTTGGCGCACGCTACTCGGACGACTGGCACCGCGCGCACTTGTACAACCCGCGCAACGTGGTGCCCGAGTCGAAAATGCCGGCCTATCCGTGGCTGGTCACCGCGCAGGTCGACAGCAGCCACACCGAGACCAAGTTGAACGTGATGCGCACCCTCGGCGTGCCCTACACCGACGACGACATCAGTGCCGCCGTGGCCAGCCTCAAAGGCAAGACCGAGATGGACGCGCTGGTTTCGTACCTGCAAGTGCTCGGCACTGCCATCAAGAGCAAGAGGTGAGCCATGGGATTTGAATTCGATGCGGGCACCATCCGCGGCCTCGGCACGCTGGTGGTCGCCATCGCCTTTATCGGCCTGTCGCTGTGGGTGTTCAACAACCGGCGCAATGCGGAATTCGAGCAGGCGCGCCTGTTGCCGTTCGCCGATGAACCTTCTCCATCCGACGCTCAAGAAGAGCCTGCAATAAGGAGCACTCGGCCATGACCCTGTTTTGGAGTACATGGATCTGCGTACTGACCCTCGGCAGCCTGATCGGCCTGACCTGGCTCTTGATCGGCACCCGCAAGGGCGAGACCAAGGGCAGCGTCGACCAGACCATGGGCCACGCCTTCGACGGTATCGAGGAATACGACAACCCGCTGCCCCAGTGGTGGTTCATGCTGTTCGCCGGCACCCTGGTGTTTGCGGTTGGCTACCTGATCCTCTACCCGGGCCTGGGCAACTGGAAAGGTGTGTTGCCGGGCTATGAAGACGGCTGGACGTCGGCCAAGGAGTGGGACAAGGAGATGGCCAAGGCTGACACCAGGTTCGGGCCGATCTTCGCCAAATTCTCGGCCATGCCGCTGGAAGAAGTCGCGAAGGACCCGCAAGCGCTGAAAATGGGCGGTCGCCTGTTCGCTTCCAACTGCTCGGTGTGCCACGGCTCGGATGCCAAGGGCGCGTTTGGTTTCCCAAACCTGGCGGACAACATCTGGCGCTGGGGCGGTTCGGCTGAAGCGATCAAGGCCACCATCCTGAACGGCCGTCACGCGGCGATGCCGGCCTGGGGTGACATGCTCGGCGACAACGGCGTGAAAAACGTCGCTGCCTACGTCCGCCACGACATGGCCAAGCTGCCATTGCCTGCCGACAGCACCGCTGACCTGGCCGCAGGCCAAGCGGCTTTCAACACCACCTGTGTCGCTTGCCACGGTCCGCAAGGCCACGGCATGGAAGCCATGGGCGCGCCCGACCTGACCAAACCGGCCGGCTACATCTACGGCACCAGCCTTGCGCAGTTGCAGCAAACCATCCGCCACGGCCGCCAAGGCCAGATGCCAGCGCAGGAAGCGCTGCAAGGTAACGATAAAGTGCACTTGTTGGCCGCGTATGTTTACAGCCTGTCCCACAACGCTGATGGTGCAACGCCAGAAAGCCAGCCCCAATAACATCTGACTGCCTCCTCTGATCAGGGGAGGCTCCGCTTACCTGTGGCGAGGGAGCTTGCTCCCTCGTCACAGGTTCATGCTCACTTTTGAATGAGCCACATCATGAGCGACCAAGTGTCGCACCCTTCCAAAGCACACCTTTCCCCTCCTCACTTTCGGGTCTACGCTTGTTCCCACAGTGGACCATTCCCGGCCTACGCGACGGCAGCCGTTGCGCCCCCGAAATTTCCTGTCCACTCGATCAGCTTTCCATTTCGGATTTTATCCCTACACCAAACATGGAAAGGGCGCAGAATCTGGCGTGGAACGTATTGATACAGGTCAGCCATTGCGTTGCATTGGCCCCTCGCTTTCTACATACTTGCGGCCGATTTTACCTATAAAAAAACCTAAACCGTGGAACCTTAGAATGAGCACAGCAATCAGTCCGACTGCTTATAACTATAAGGTAGTCCGCCAGTTCGCCATCATGACGGTGGTCTGGGGGATCCTTGGCATGGGGCTCGGGGTGTTCATCGCCTCGCAACTGGTTTGGCCGGAATTGAATTTCGGTTTGCCATGGACGACCTTTGGCCGCCTGCGCCCGCTGCACACCAACCTGGTGATCTTCGCCTTCGGCGGATGTGCATTGTTTGCCACCTCCTACTATGTCGTGCAGCGAACCTGCCAGACGCGACTGATCTCCGACAGCCTCGCGGCCTTCACCTTCTGGGGTTGGCAAGCGGTCATTGTCGGCGCCATCGTCACCCTGCCACTGGGGTACACCACCACCAAGGAATACGCCGAGCTGGAATGGCCCATCGCCATTTTGCTTGCCATTGTGTGGGTGACCTATGCCGTGGTGTTCTTTGGCACCATCGTCAAGCGCAAGACCAAGCACATCTATGTGGGCAACTGGTTCTACGGGGCGTTTATCCTGGTGACGGCGATGCTGCACATCGTCAACCACGCCTCGTTGCCGGTCAGCCTGTTCAAGTCCTACTCGGCCTACGCCGGGGCCACGGACGCAATGATCCAGTGGTGGTACGGCCACAACGCCGTAGGGTTTTTCCTCACCACCGGTTTCCTGGGGATGATGTACTACTTCGTGCCGAAACAGGCCGAACGTCCTATTTACTCCTATCGCCTGTCCATCGTGCACTTCTGGGCACTGATCACCCTGTACATCTGGGCCGGCCCGCACCACTTGCACTACACCGCGTTGCCGGACTGGGCGCAGTCCCTGGGCATGGCCATGTCGATCATCCTGCTGGCCCCGAGTTGGGGCGGCATGATCAACGGCATGATGACCCTGTCGGGTGCCTGGCATAAATTGCGCACTGACCCGATCCTGCGCTTCCTCGTGGTATCGCTGGCGTTCTACGGCATGTCGACCTTTGAAGGGCCGATGATGGCGATCAAGACCGTCAACTCGCTGTCCCACTACACCGACTGGACCATCGGCCACGTACACGCCGGTGCACTCGGCTGGGTAGCGATGATCTCCATCGGCGCGCTGTATCACATGATCCCCAAACTGTTCGGCCGTGCGCAGATGCACAGCGTCGGGCTGATCAACACGCACTTCTGGCTGGCGACCATCGGTACCGTGCTCTACATCGCCTCGATGTGGGTCAACGGCATCACCCAGGGCCTGATGTGGCGTGCAATCAACGATGACGGCACCCTCACCTACTCCTTCGTCGAAGCGCTGCAGGCCAGCCATCCGGGCTTTATCGTCCGCGCGTTGGGCGGTGCGTTCTTTGCCTCCGGCATGCTGTTCATGGCCTACAACGTCTGGCGCACTGTGCGTGCCTCCAACCCTGCCGAAGCCGAAGCCGCCGCCAAGATCGCCGTTGTGGGAGCCCACTGATGAAGCATGAAGTAGTCGAGAAGAATATCGGCCTGCTGGCCTTCTTCATGGTCATCGCCGTGAGTATCGGCGGCCTGACCCAGATCGTTCCGCTGTTTTTCCAGGACGTCACCAACAAGCCGGTGGAAGGCATGAAGCCGCGCACCGCGCTTGAACTGGAAGGCCGCGACGTCTACATCGCCAACGGTTGTGTCGGCTGCCACTCGCAGATGATCCGCCCGTTCCGCGCCGAAACCGAACGCTACGGCCACTACTCGGTCGCCGGCGAAAGCGTATGGGACCACCCATTCCTGTGGGGTTCCAAACGTACCGGCCCGGATTTAGCGCGTGTCGGCGGTCGTTACTCTGATGACTGGCAACGTGCGCACTTGTACAACCCGCGCAACGTCGTGCCTGAGTCGAAAATGCCGGCGTACCCGTTCCTCGTGGAAAACAAGCTCGACGGCAAGGACACCGCGAAGAAGATGGAAGTCTTGCGCACCCTGGGCGTGCCCTACACCGACGAAGACATCGCCGGTGCAGCCGCAGCCGTGAAGGGCAAGACCGAAATGGACGCATTGGTGGCCTACTTGCAAGGCCTTGGCACCATCATCAAAAGCAAACGGTGATTCTTCATGGATATCGGGATGATTCGTGGGCTGGGCACCGTTGTGGTGATGGTGGCCTTTATCGGCCTGGCGTTGTGGGTTTTCAGCCCCAAGCGCAAGTCGGAGTTTGAAGACGCGACCTTGCTGCCCTTTGCGGATGATCCCGAAGCCATCAAGCACGTCGAGCAAGCTTCTAGGAGTAACAAAAAATGACTACGTTCTGGAGTCTGTACGTCACAGTCCTCAGTCTGGGTACCATCTTCGCCCTGACCTGGCTGCTGCTGTCGACCCGCAAGGGCCAGCGGGCCGAGCAAACCGACGAGACTGTCGGCCACTCGTTCGACGGCATCGAGGAGTACGACAACCCGCTGCCCAAGTGGTGGTTCATGCTGTTTGTCGGCACCATCATCTTCGCCCTCGGCTACCTGGTGCTGTACCCGGGCCTGGGCAATTGGAAGGGCCTACTGCCGGGCTACAACTACCTCGATAACGACAAGCAAACCGCTTTCGCCAACGGCCAGACCGGTTGGACCGGCGTGCACGAGTGGGAAAAGGAAATGGCCAGGTCGGACGCCAAGTTCGGGCCGATCTTCGCCAAATTCGCCTCGATGCCGATTGAGGAAGTCGCCAAGGATCCACAAGCCTTGAAGATGGGGGGCCGTCTGTTCGCCTCCAACTGCTCGGTGTGCCACGGTTCCGACGCCAAGGGCGCCTATGGCTTCCCCAACCTCACCGACGCCGACTGGCGCTGGGGTGGCGAGCCCGCCACCATCAAGGAAACCATCATGAAGGGTCGCCATGCCGTGATGCCGGCCTGGCTGGATATCCTCAAGGAGCAAGGCGTCAGCGACGTCGCCGCCTTCGTGGTGACCAACCTTGACGGTCGCAAACTGCCAGAAGGCGTCAAGGCTGACGTGGCCAACGGCGAAAAACTCTTCGCCGCCAACTGCGTGGCCTGCCACGGCCCTGCCGGTAAAGGCACCCCCGCCATGGGCGCGCCTGACCTGACTCACCCGGGCGCCTTCATCTACGGCTCGAGCTTCGCCCAACTGCAACAGACCCTCCGTTGGGGCCGTCAGGGCCAGATGCCTGCGCAGGAGCAACTGCAAGGGAATGACAAGGTGCACTTGCTCGCGGCGTACGTTTACAGCTTGTCCCATGGGGATAAGAAGGCTGAGGAGCAGTAAGACCTTTCAAATGCTCTGAAAACACCGAAGACCTAGTGTGGGAGCGGGCTTGCCCGCTCCCACATTGGATCTCCTTCGATTTGGCGACCGAGCCAGCCAAAACCGACCCTACTTTCCAAGTCAATTGATCCAGATCACGTAGGTCGTCCCCTTTCAGCAGCAACGGGGGCGTATCATCAGGCCACTGCAACACCCTTTAATTTGACCCCGGTTGGCACGTACTGGCCGAGGCAAGTCTCCACCGCCGTGGGATGCAATGATGAGCGACCAGATACCGGTACAAGACGTTACCCCGCCTGCCAAAACCGTCGACCTCTACGCCTCGCGAGAGAAAATCTATACCCGTGCCTTCACCGGCCTGTTCCGCAATCTGCGCATGCTCGGTGGTGCCGGTCTGTTCCTGCTCTACTTCGGCACTGTGTGGCTGAACTGGGGTGGTCACCAGGCTGTGTGGTGGAACCTGCCGGAGCGTAAATTTTTTATTTTCGGCGCGACCTTCTGGCCCCAGGACTTCATCCTCCTGTCGGGCATTCTGATTGTTGCGGCGTTCGGCCTGTTCTTTATCACCGTGTACGCCGGACGCGTGTGGTGTGGGTATACCTGCCCGCAAAGTGTGTGGACATGGATCTTCATGTGGTGCGAAAAGGTCACCGAAGGCGACCGCAACCAACGCATCAAGCTCGATAAAGCGCCGATGGGCGCCAACAAATTCCTGCGCAAAGTCAGCAAGCACAGCCTGTGGCTGCTGATCGGCTTTGCGACCGGCATGACCTTTGTCGGCTACTTTTCGCCGATCCGCGAGCTGGTGTTCGAGTTCTTCACCGGCCAGGCCGATGGCTGGTCGTATTTCTGGGTGGGTTTCTTCACCCTCGCCACCTATGGCAACGCCGGCTGGCTGCGCGAACAGGTGTGCATCTACATGTGCCCGTACGCGCGTTTCCAGAGTGTGATGTTCGACAAAGACACGCTGATTGTTTCTTACGACCCACGTCGTGGCGAACTGCGCGGCCCGCGTAAAAAGGGCGTCGACTACAAGGCCCAGGGCCTGGGGGATTGCATCGATTGCACGATGTGCGTGCAGGTGTGCCCTACGGGTATCGACATCCGCGACGGCCTGCAGATCGAGTGCATCGGCTGCGCCGCGTGTATCGACGCCTGCGACAACATCATGGACAAGATGGACTACCCGCGAGGCCTGATCAGCTACACCACCGAGCACAATCTTTCCGGGCAGAAAACCCACAAGTTGCGCCCGCGCTTGATCGGCTATGCCTTGGTATTGCTGGCGATGATCAGCCTGCTGGCGGCGGCATTCTTCATGCGCTCTCTGGTGGGTTTCGACGTGAGCAAAGACCGCGTGCTGTTTCGCGAAAACGCCGAAGGGCGTATCGAAAACGTCTACAGCCTAAAGATCATGAACAAGGATCAGCGCGACCATACCTACGTGCTCGATGCTTCGGGCCTGCCGGACCTCAAGCTGCAGGGCCGCCGCGAGATCAAGGTGGCCGCCGGCGATATCGTCAGCATGCCGGTGGAGCTGTCGAGTGCGCCGGAACAATTACCATCGAGCACCAACGAGGTGACCTTCATGCTCAAGGATGCCGATGACGCCAGCGTCCAGATTGAAGCCAAGAGCCGATTCATCGGCCCACACGTCCGTTAATCAAGAGAGCCAACAATGCCCCTAGCGACTGCTGCAAGCCCCTGGTACAAGCATCTGTGGCCCTGGATCATCATTGCGATCCTGGCCTGCTCGGTGACCTTGACCCTGTCCATGGTGACCATCGCGGTGAACAACCCGGACAACCTGGTCAACGACAACTACTACGAGGCCGGCAAAGGCATCAACCGTTCCCTCGACCGTGAGTTGCTGGCCCAGACCCTGCAACTGCGCGCCAAGATGCACCTGGATGAGCTGACCGGTGAAGTCGAGGTGAACCTCACCGGCAACAGCAACCCTACCACCCTGGAATTGAACCTGATTTCCCCGACCCAGCCCGAGAAGGATCGCAAGATCAACCTGGCCCGCAGTGACAGTGAGCCCGGCCGCTACATAGGCCAGGTCACCGACAAGGTCGAAGGCCGTCGCTTCGTCGAATTGCTCGGCGTGGAAGGCGACCGCACCTGGCGCATGTTCGAGGAAGAACAGGTCAGCCACGACAAAGACTTGCTGCTAGGTGATGAACCGTTGCAGGGTGCCGAAGACCTGAAAAAGTAAAAACCTGCGCTTCGCGCATCGCGGGCAAGTCGCACCGCCGCTCCCAGCCACTATAGATTCCAGATCATGACCACCCCGTGCTACCACTGCGCCCTCCCCGTCCCCTCTGGCAGCCGTTTTACCGCCGTGATCCTCGGCGAACGCCGCGAACTCTGTTGCCCCGGCTGCCAGGCGGTGGCCGAAGCGATTGTCGCCGGTGGCCTGGAAAGCTACTACCAGCACCGCAGCGAAGCCTCGGCCAACCCTGAGGCGTTACCCGTGCAACTGGTGGACGAGCTGGCGCTGTACGACCGCGCCGACGTGCAAAAACCCTTTGTACGCCACGACGGCGAACTCGCCGAAGCCACGCTGCTGATGGAAGGCATCAGCTGCGCCGCCTGTGGCTGGCTGATCGAGAAACACCTGCGCCGCCTGCCCGCCGTGGCCGAGGCGCGCCTGAACGTGTCCAACCACCGCTTGCTGGTGCGCTGGGCTGACGGGCAGTTGCCGTTGAGCCAGTTACTCAGCGAGCTGCGCCATATCGGTTACGCCGCCCACCCGTATCAAGCGGACCGCGCTGCCGAGCAACTGGCCAGCGAAAACCGCCTGGCCCTGCGCCAATTGGGTGTGGCTGGGCTGCTGTGGTTCCAGGCGATGATGGCAACCATGGCCACCTGGCCGGAATTCAACATCGACCTGAGCCCGGAGCTGCATGTGATCCTGCGCTGGGTGGCGATGTTTCTTACAACACCCATCGTGTTCTACAGCTGTGCACCGTTTTTCAAGGGTGCCCTGCGCGACTTGCGTACGCGTCACCTGACCATGGATGTGTCGGTTTCATTGGCCATCGGCGGTGCATATCTGGCGGGCATCTGGACCGCGATCACCGGCGTAGGTGAGTTGTACTTCGATGCGGTGGGCATGTTTGCGCTGTTCTTGCTGGCCGGTCGCTACCTCGAGCGGCGTGCCCGCGAGCGGACGGCTGCCGCGACGGCGCAGTTGGTCAACCTGCTGCCCGCCTCGTGCCTGCGGCTCAAGGCGGATGGTCAAAGCGAGCGCATCCTGCTTCCCGAGCTGGCGTTGGGTGACCGTGTACTGGTGCACCCCGGTGCCGTACTGCCGGCGGATGGCGTGATTCTCGACGGCCAATCGAGCATTGATGAGTCCCTGCTCACCGGTGAATACCTGCCGCAACCGCGCCAAACCGGGGATGCGGTCACGGCGGGCACGCTCAATGTGGAAGGCGCATTAACAGTCCAAGTGCGCGCCTTGGGCCATGACACGCGCCTGTCCGCCATCGTGCGCCTGCTGGAGCGCGCCCAGGCCGAGAAACCGCGCCTGGCGCAGATCGCAGACCACGCTGCGCAGTGGTTCTTGCTGTGCTCGCTGATCGCCGCCGCCCTGATCGGCTTGCTGTGGTGGGAATTGGATTCTTCGCGGGCGTTCTGGATTGTATTGGCGATGTTGGTCGCGACCTGCCCATGTGCCTTGTCCCTGGCCACACCCACCGCGCTCACTGCCGCCACTGGCACCTTGCACAAACTCGGGTTATTGCTGACTCGCGGACACGTGCTGGAAGGGCTGAACCAAATCGACACGGTGATTTTCGACAAGACCGGCACCCTCACCGAAGGCCGCTTGGCCTTGAGAGCCATCCGTCCCCTGGGCACATTGAGCACGGACCTGTGCCTGAGCCTCGCCGCCGCCCTGGAAAACCGTTCCGAACACCCGATTGCCCGCGCCTTTGGCCGCGCGCCGCTGGCCGCCGATGAGGTGCTCAGTTCGCCTGGGCTTGGTCTTGAAGGCCGCGTTGGCGAGCGCCAATTGCGCATTGGCCAACCGGGCTTTGTCTGCGAACTCAGTGGTTGCGCGATCCCCGCCTCACCGACAGATTCGGGTCAATGGCTGCTGCTTGGCGACCGCGAAGGCGCCCTCGCCTGGTTTGTGCTCGATGATCGCCTGCGCAGTGACGCCCCGGCCCTGCTGGCCGCCTGCAAGGCGCGCGGCTGGCGCACGCTGTTGCTGTCCGGGGACAGTTCGCCGATGGTCGCCAGTGTCGCCGCCGAATTGGGGATCGACGAAGCCCACGGTGGCCTGCGCCCTGATGACAAGTTGCAGGTGCTGCAACAACTGCACAAGGAAGGCCGCAAGGTGATGATGCTCGGCGATGGGGTCAACGATGTGCCTGTGCTCGCCGCCGCGGATATCAGCGTGGCCATGGGCACCGCCACCGACCTGGCCAAGACCAGCGCCGATGCGGTGTTGCTTTCCAACCGTCTGGACGCGCTGGTGCAAGCCTTTTCCCTGGCGCGGCGCACGCGTCGCGTGATCATTGAAAACCTGCTGTGGGCCGGGCTGTACAATGGCCTTATGCTGCCGTTTGCCGCCCTGGGTTGGATCACGCCCATCTGGGCGGCGATCGGTATGTCCCTCAGTTCGTTGACCGTGGTGCTCAATGCCCTGCGCCTGACTCGCCTGCCGAGCGCGCCAGTTGCCCGAGCCCCCTCAGTAACCCGCCCGCTGCCGGTGTGAGCCGTGCGGACATGGAGTGCAGATGCCAGCTTTATACGTGATGATTCCGGCGGCGCTGCTGTTAGTGGGCGTGGCCATCTACATCTTCTTCTGGGCCGTGGACAGCGGCCAATACGACGACCTCGATGGGCCGGCCCATAGCGTGCTGTTCGACGATCAGGACCCGAATCACCTGGCCGGTGTCGAAGAAGCCAACCACCCCGAACAATCGCCCAAAGACCCGCCCCATGCTTGAACTGGCGCCGCTGTTGGTCTCCGCATTGATCCTCGGCCTGCTGGGGGGCGGCCATTGCTTGGGCATGTGCGGCGGGCTGATGGGCGCGTTGACCCTGGCGATCCCCAGGGAGCAGCGCAGCCGCAGGTTTCGCCTGCTGCTGGCGTACAACCTGGGGCGCATCCTCAGCTATGCCGCTGCCGGCGTGTTGATCGGCCTGGCCGGCTGGGCGGTGGCGAACAGCCCGGCCGCGATGTTCATGCGCGTACTCGCCGGGCTGTTACTGATCAGTATGGGCCTCTACCTGGCGGGCTGGTGGAGCGGCCTCACCCGCATCGAAAGCCTCGGACGCGGCCTGTGGCGGCATATCCAGCCCGTTGCCAACCGTTTGCTGCCGGTGTCCAGCCTGCCGCGCGCGTTGCTGCTGGGCGCACTCTGGGGCTGGTTGCCGTGCGGATTGGTCTACAGCACATTGCTGTGGGCGGCGAGCCAGGGGAATGCGTTGGACAGCGGGTTGCTGATGCTGGCGTTTGGACTGGGCACTTGGCCGGTACTGTTGGCCACCGGCCTGGCGGCTGAGCGGGTCACGGCGCTACTGCGCAAACGCAGCGTGCGGATGGCCGGTGGCTTGCTGGTCATACTCTTCGGTATCTGGACGTTGCCCGGTCCGCACCAGCACTGGCTAATGGGCCACTAAGTAGCGCCGCTCCCCGTTGATGCAAATCAAGATGGCACCCGCGACGTGCCCCTAGACTCACCCCACTAGCCAATCCGGGGGAGCGACCGCATGCTCGACGCCATTCGTTGGGACACCCATCTGATTCACCGCTACGACTTGGCAGGACCGCGCTACACGTCCTACCCCACCGCCGTACAATTCGACAGCCAGGTCGGCACGTTCGACCTGCTCCACGCCCTGCGCGACAGTCGCAAGGCTGTGCGGCCATTGTCGCTGTATGTGCATGTGCCGTTCTGCGCGAACATCTGCTACTACTGCGCCTGCAACAAAGTCATTACCAAGGATCGTGGCCGCGCCCAGGCTTACCTGCAACGCCTGGTGCAGGAAATCCAGCTGGTGGCCTGCCACCTCGACCCGAAACAACCAGTGGAACAACTGCACTTTGGCGGCGGTACGCCGACGTTTCTCAGCCACGACGAACTGCGCCAGGTCATGGCATGTCTGCGCCAGCACTTCAATTTGCTGGATGATGATTCCGGCGACTACAGCATTGAGATCGACCCCCGCGAGGCGGATTGGGCCACCATGGGCCTGCTGCGCGAGCTGGGCTTCAACCGCGTCAGCGTCGGCCTGCAAGACCTCGACCCCGAGGTGCAACGCGCGGTCAACCGCCTGCAAAGCCTGGAAGAAACCCGTGCAGTCATCGACGCCGCGCGCACCCTGCAATTTCGCTCGATCAATATCGACCTGATCTACGGCCTGCCCAAGCAGACCCCGCTGAACTTCGCGCGCACCGTGGAGGAAGTGATTAGCCTGCAACCGGACCGCCTGTCGGTATTTAACTATGCGCATCTACCGGAACGCTTCATGCCGCAGCGGCGCATCAACACCGACGACTTGCCTTCTCCGGCAGAAAAGCTGCTGATGCTGCAAACCACCATCGAGCAATTGACCCAAGCCGGCTATCGCTACATCGGCATGGATCACTTCGCCCTGCCGGACGACGAGCTGGCCATCGCCCAGGAAGAAGGCACTCTGCAACGCAACTTCCAGGGCTATACCACCCACGGTCATTGCGACCTGATCGGGCTCGGGGTGTCGGCGATCAGCCAGATCGGCGACCTGTACTGCCAGAACAGCAGCGACCTCAACGCCTACCAGAACAGCTTGGCCGGCGCGCAACTGGCCACCAGCCGCGGCCTGGTCTGCACCTCGGACGATCGGTTGCGGCGGGAGGTTATCCAACAGTTGATCTGCAATTTCAGCCTGGCGTTCGAGAAGATCGAGCCGGCCTTCAACATTGATTTTCGCGGGTATTTTGACGACATCTGGCCGCAACTGGAGGCCATGGCCGAAGATGGCCTGATCGAACTCGACGCCCAGGGCATTCGTGTATTGCCGGCCGGGCGACTGCTGGTGCGTTCGGTGTGCATGGTGTTCGATGCCTACCTGGAGCACCAGAATCGGCAACGATTTTCACGGGTGATCTGATTACATCGACAACGAGGCGGCCTTCATCGAGTCGTTGGCGCTCATACCTTTCATCGACTTGGCCAGGGAGGTCTGAGCCGACATCAGGCCCGCCTGCAAAGAACTGATTTCGCTTTGCAGAGCACTGGTCTTGGCTCGAGCCTCTTCGGGCGAGAGGTTATTGGCGGCCGCGACTGCCGCCAGTTCGGCCTGTTTTTCGGCGATCTGCTGTTTCAGTTGGCGGATCATTTTCAGCACCTGTTTGACGTTGTCGTCCAGGCCACTGTCATCGATATCCGCATTGGAGCTTTTGGCCGCACCCGCGGCTTTGAAGGCATCGGCGGAAATAGTCACGGTTACACCTTCTACCACTTTGGGCGCAGTAGCCGTTTCGGCGCCTGGAACTTCTTCCTTGGCCTCAGCCAATGGCTTTGCATCCGGCACAGTCGGAATGCGGATGGCAGGGTTGTAGGCGGCTATAACAGACATGATCCAGGCTCCGACTAATAGGTATGCCTGCTGTATCGACCTTGGTACAAAAACCTTTATACCGTTACCGGTTTTTTGTACACGCTGGCTTCAGCGGCCTCCAGTGCGTTACCCTTACGTCTTATGTGTGTTTTCCCACAAGGATTAAAAAATGTCCGAGCCAGTCAAACTGCGCGCTCACAGCCAGGCCCATTGCAAGGATTGCAGCCTGGCCCCCCTCTGCCTGCCACTTTCGTTGAATTTGGAAGACATGGATGCGCTGGACGAGATCGTTAAACGCGGTCGCCCGCTGAAAAAAGGCGAGTTTCTGTTTCGCCAGGGCGACAAGTTCGACTCCGTTTATGCAGTGCGTTCGGGCGCGTTGAAGACGTTCAGCCTGAGCGATGGCGGCGAAGAACAGATCACGGGGTTCCACTTGCCCAGTGAACTGGTGGGGCTGTCAGGCATGGACACCGAGATTCACCCGGTGTCGGCCCAGGCGCTGGAGACTACGTCAGTGTGCGAAATCCCCTTCGAGCGCCTGGACGAACTGGCCCTGCAATTGCCGCAACTGCGCCGTCAGCTGATGCGCGTGATGAGCCGCGAGATTCGCGACGACCAGCAAATGATGCTGCTGTTGTCGAAGAAAACCGCCGACGAGCGCATCGCCACCTTCCTGGTCAACTTGTCCGCGCGGTTCCGCGCCCGTGGTTTCTCGGCCAACCAGTTCCGCCTGAGCATGTCGCGCAATGAAATCGGCAACTACCTGGGCCTGGCGGTGGAAACCGTGTCCCGCGTGTTTACCCGTTTTCAGCAGAACGAGTTGATCGCTGCCGAAGGCAAGGAAGTGCATATCCTCGACCCGATCCAACTGTGTGCATTGGCCGGCGGCACGGTCGACGCCTGATCCAGACGCTGCGGCCGCGCCAACTGGCGAGGCCGCAGGTATACTTCGAGTCCGTTTCCAGCCCAGGACTCTTCGACGATGACCTTTGATTCGTTCGACATCAAATCCCTGATCCGCCCTGTCATCGACTTCCCCAAGCCTGGGGTGATCTTTCGTGACATCACCCCGCTGTTCCAATCGCCTCGCGCCCTGCGGCTGGTGGCCGACAGCTTTGCCCAGCGTTATGTCGAGGCTGACTTCACGCACATCGGCGCCATGGATGCGCGGGGGTTCCTGATCGGTTCGATCATCGCCTATCAACTGAACAAGCCGCTGATCCTCTTTCGCAAGCAGGGCAAGCTACCAGCCGACGTGCTGGCCGAGGGTTATCAGACCGAGTACGGCGAGGCCTTCCTGGAAGTGCACGCTGACAGCCTGTGTGAGGGTGACTCGGTATTGATCTTCGATGATTTGATTGCCACAGGCGGCACCCTGATCGCGGCGGCGAACCTGGTGCGGCGCATGGGTGCGCAGATTTTTGAAGCAGCGGCGATCATTGATTTGCCGGAGTTGGGTGGGTCGCAGCGGTTGGAAGATATGGGGATTCCGACGTTTTGTTTGACGCAGTTTGCGTTGACTGAGCGTTGACCGCTTGAACTGATTACTTAGTTGTCCGGTCCGGCCTCTTCGCGAGCAAGCCCGCTTGCTCGCGAAGAGGCCAAGAAGAACACAAGATCACAACCCCATCTGCTTGCTGATGATTTCATTCATCACTTCCCGAGTCCCTCCCCCGATGGACAGGATACGGTTGTCCCGATACAGGCGCTCCACCAGGTTCCCACGCATATAGCCCTGGCCCCCGAGTATCTGCACGGCGTCAAACGTCACACGGTCCGCCGTGTCAGTGGCGAGGTTCTTGGCCATGGAAATTTCCTTGATCACACTCTTTCCCGCGGCCATCTTTGCCGCCTGGCGGTAGGTGAATTCGCGGGAGACTTCAACGGCAGTGGCCATTTCCGCCAAGCGATGCTTGATCACCTGGAATTTGCCGATGGGTTTGCCGAAGGCTTCGCGTTGCGCGGCCCATATAAGGCTTTCCTCAAGTGCCAGCTGTGCGGTCATGTTGGCCATAAGGGCCAAGGCCAGGCGTTCGCTCTGGAAGTTGCCCATGATGCAGGCGAAACCCATGTTCTCGGCGCCGATCAGGTTGCCAGCAGGCACCCGGCAATCGTCGAAGAATAATTCAGCCGTGTCCGACGCCCACCAGCCCATTTTCTTCAGAGGTTGGCCGACGGTAAAACCGGGGGTGTCTTTTTCGATCAGCAGCAGGCTGATACCGGCAAAACCCGGCTCGCCGGTGCGCACGGCCACGGTGTAGAAATCGGCGCGGATGCCGCTGGTGATAAAGGTCTTGCTGCCGCTGACGCGGTAGTGATCGCCGTCGCGAATGGCGCGGGTTTGCAGGCTGGCCACGTCGGAACCGCCGCCCGGCTCTGTGACAGCCAGGGCGATGATCTTCTCACCCGACAACACCAACGGCGCTACGCGCTGGCGTACGTCGGGTCGCGCCCACTTGACGACAGGCGGCAGGCCGATATCCAGCGAACCCAGCCCCGCCACCACGCCGCCGGAGCCGCAGCGCATCAACTCCTCGCTGGCGGCCACTTTGGCGAACAGATCACCTTCATGACTGCCACCCAGGGCTTCGGGGTAACCGATGCCCAGTATCCCCGCCGCGCCGGCCTTGAGGTACAGCTCTCGGGGAAAACTCTCGGCCTCTTCCCACTGCTCGACGCCGGGCAACATTTCGCGTTCGACAAAACGGTGCACGCTGTCGCGGACCAATTGATGGCTGGGGTCGAAGTAGTCCTGATAGGCAGACATCGGCAAGCTCCACTGTGAGGTAGAGCGAACTTACCAAGCGCTTGCTTGGTTATCAAGTTGACTGCAGATTTCACCCACAACACAAAACCAATGTGTGTGGGGCTTGCTCGCGAATGCGGTGGATCAGTCAATATCTTTGTTGACTGCTACCCTGCATTCGCGAGCAAGCCCGCTCCCACCTTTTGATCTGTGTGGCCCCTTAAAGGGCGATGGGTTTGCGACCGGCGAAGGAATGCGCCAGCGTCCCACCGTCCACCAATTCCAACTCGCCACCCAGCGGCACGCCATGGGCGATGCGCGAAGTGATCAGGCCTTTGTTGCTCAGGAGTTGGGCGATGTAATGCGCGGTCGCCTCACCTTCCACCGTCGGATTGGTGGCCAGGATCACTTCGGTAAAGGTGCCCTGCTCTTCAATACGCGCCACCAGTTGCGGAATGCCGATGGCTTCCGGGCCCAAGCCGTCCAGCGGCGACAGGTGGCCCTTGAGCACGAAGTAGCGCCCGCGATAGCCAGTCTGTTCCACCGCGTACACATCCATCGGCCCTTCCACCACGCACAGCAGCGTGTCGTCGCGGCGCGGGTCGGCGCATTGCGGGCAGAGCTCCTCTTCGGTGAGGGTGCGGCACTGGCGGCAGTGGCCCACACCGGTCATGGCCTGGCTCAGGGCCTGGGCCAACCGGGTGCCGCCGCTGCGATCACGCTCCAGCAGTTGCAGCGCCATGCGCTGGGCAGTTTTCTGGCCCACGCCCGGCAAAGTGCGCAGGGCGTCGATCAGTTGGCGAATCAGGGGGCTGAAGCTCATGGGCGAAGGGTCCGACAAAACAACGAGACGCGGTTTATACCCGCGCCTCGGATTAGCGTCAAATGCTCAATCCTGTGCGACGCGCACCACCAACTTGCCGAAGTTGCGTCCCTCCAGCAAACCGATGAAGGCTTGCGGCGCCTGCTCCAGGCCGTCGACCACATCTTCGCGGAACTTGATCTTGCCATCGCGCACCCACGGCGCCATGGCGCTGAGGAACTCGGGCTGGCGATCACCGTAGTCATCAAACACGATAAAGCCCTGAATGCGCACACGCTTGGTCAGCAAGGTGCGTTGCAGCGCCGGCAAGCGATCCGGCCCGCTGGGGGCTTCATGGGCGTTGTAGCCGGCGATCAACCCGCACAGCGGAATGCGCGCCTTGGGGTTGAGCAAAGGCACCACAGCGTCGAAGACTTTGCCGCCGACGTTCTCGAAATAGATGTCCACGCCCTTGTCGCACGCCTGCGCCAATTCGTTGGCAAAGTCCGCGCTCTTATGGTCGATGCAGGCATCAAAGCCCAATTCGTCTACCACGTAGCGGCACTTGTCCGCCCCCCCGGCGATCCCGATGACGCGCAAGCCCTTGAGCTTGGCCACCTGCCCCACCACCGAGCCGACCGCGCCGGATGCCGCTGCCACTACCAGGGTTTCCCCTTCCTTGGGCTGGCCGATGTCCATCAGCCCCATGTAGGCGGTCATACCCGGCATGCCCAGCACACCCAGGGCCATCGACGGGCTGGCCAGACCTTTTGGCACCGGGATCAGGTTGCGACCATCGGAAATGCTGTGGCTCTGCCAGCCGGTAGCACCGACCACCAGGTCGCCCACTTCGAATTTCGGATGACGCGACTGCTCGATACGGCTGACAGCGCCGCCGGTCATCACTTCATCGATTTCCACTGGAGCTGCGTAGGACGGTGCGTCGCTCATGCGGCCGCGCATGTAGGGATCAAGGGACAGGTACAGCGTCTTAAGCAGGACCTGGCCGTCTGCCACGTCCGGCAGACTCACCCGCTCCAGGCGGAAGTTCTCCGGGGTGGGTGCACCCTGGGGGCGTGAGACCAGGACGATGCGCTGGTTCAGTATCGGTTCTTGAGGCATGAAGGTGCTCCTTTAACGGTAATCGAATTCATCGCTATCAAGTGCAGACACCGGCTGATACCCCGAGGTTCTATAGAGTTACCGTCCCGTAGGGCGAGTAAAAAAAATGCCAGGCACGAGGCCTGGCATTTGAGTCTAGCTAAGGCTTGCCGATCAGAACGGCAGCTTCATGCCCGGTGGCAGTTGCATGCCAGCGGTCACGCCACCCATTTTTTCCTGACTGTTGGCTTCGATCTTGCGCACGGCGTCGTTGACGGCCGCGGCGAACAGCGCCTCGAGCATTTCCAGATCATCTTCGCTGGTGCCTGGCAATACGCTTGGGTCGATGCTCACGCGCTTGATGTCGTGACGACCGGTCATTACCACACTGACCATATCGCCACCGGCCTTACCGGTGACTTCGGCGTTGGCCAGTTCTTCCTGCATCTTGGCCATCTTTTCCTGCATCTGCTGCGCCTGCTTCATCAGGCCGGCCATGCCACCTTTCATCATGGGAATCACCTCAAAAGTACGTGGATCAATGATTGGCCCGGTGTTATGACGCTTGGGGCACCGGGGCTTCGACGGGTTCAATAGTATCGTGACGGACGACCGCACCGAACTGTTGCATCATTTGCTGGATGAGCGGATCAGCGTGGATCGAGTCTTGCGCTTCACGCTGGCGGTTGATACGCCGGCGGCTCGCGGCCTGAGCCGGGGTTTCCTGCTCAGGCTTGATCAGCTCGATGGCGATGGTCAACGCGCGCTCATGGTACTGGTTCAGCGCATCGTTCAGGCGGCGCTGCTGGGTCGCGTTGAACAGGGCGCTGTGGGCCGGGTCCAGGTGCAACAGCCAGTGGTCGCCTTCAATGGAAATCAGCGTGCAGTTAGCGGCGATGCTGCCGGTCATGCCGGAGATCGGCAGTTTCGGGAACAGCTCCAGCCATTGCAGCGCCAGGCCGGTGGCCGGGGCTGAAGCGGGTTCCGCCTCGGGCTCAGGGGCCGGCTCGGCGGTGTGTTCGCTGGCCAGGTCGTCCAGGTAGCTGTAGGCCGAATCCATGTCCGGCTCAATGTAGTCTTCGTCCAGCGGCGGTTCGTCGTCAAGGTCGATGCCTGGGGTGGCAGCTTCCACCTGGGCCACGGTTGGCTCGGGAACAGGCGCAGAGGCCCACTCAGGGGCATCCGGCACCACGCTGTCCGGGGTCGGCTTGGGCATCGGCGTCAGCTCGGGCTGCTCGCTGCTGGTTTCCAGCACAGGCTCCACGGCAGGCACCTGCTCGACTTCAGCGTCGGCGTCTACCGGATTATTCCAGGGCAAATCGACGACCGGCTCAGGCTCGGCGATCGGTTCCGACTCGACCACTGGCGCAGCAACCACAGGCTCTGGCTCAGGTACCGGCGCGACCGGCGCGACCGGCGCGGGTGCAGCCACCACTGGCGCAACCACTGCCGCGCCAGCCACTGGTTTGGCGGAATCAACTGTGGCCTGGCTGATCCCCACTGGCTTTAGCGGCTGTCTCGGCGCATCGGCAGCGTCCGCGGGCCGGAAGGCCAGCATGCGCAGCAGCACCATTTCAAAGCCACCGCGCGGGTCCGGCGCCAAAGGCAGGTCCCGGCGACCGATCAGGCCCATCTGGTAATAGAACTGCACATCTTCGGCCGGCAACGCCTGGGCCAGGGCCAACACGCGGTCGCGGTCGCCATGACCGTTGTCGACCCCTTCCGGCAGGGCCTGGGCGATGGCAACGCGGTGCAGCACATTGAGGATTTCCGAGAGCACGCCGTTCCAGTCCGGGCCTTGCTCCGACAGGTGGCGCACGGCTTCGAGCAACGCCTTGGCGTCGCCTTCGATCAGCGCGTGCAGCACGTCGAATACCTGCCCGTGGTCGAGGGTGCCGAGCATGGCGCGCACGTCGGCGGCCATGACCTTGCCTTCACCAAAGGCGATGGCCTGATCGGTGAGGCTCATGGCGTCCCGCATCGAACCATCGGCGGCGCGGCCGAGCAGCCACAAGGCATCGTCTTCAAACGGTACGTTCTCGACGCCCAGCACGTGGGTCAAATGCTCGACCACTCGCTCGGGGGTCATGTTTTTCAGGGAGAACTGCAGGCACCGCGACAAAATCGTTGCAGGTAGTTTCTGCGGGTCGGTGGTGGCCAGGATGAATTTAACGTAGGGCGGCGGCTCTTCCAGGGTTTTCAACAAGGCGTTGAAGGAATGGCTGGACAGCATGTGCACTTCGTCGATCAGGTAGACCTTGAAGCGGCCACGGCTCGGCGCGTACTGCACGTTATCCAGCAGCTCGCGGGTGTCTTCGACCTTGGTACGGCTCGCGGCGTCGATTTCGATCAGGTCGACGAAACGCCCTTCGTCGATTTCCTTGCACACCGAGCAGGTGCCGCAGGGCGTCGAAGTGATACCGGTTTCACAGTTCAGGCATTTGGCGATGATGCGCGCAATGGTGGTCTTGCCCACTCCTCGGGTACCGGTGAACAGGTAGGCGTGGTGCAGCCGTTGGCTGTCCAAGGCATTGATCAGAGCCTTGAGCACATGGGTCTGGCCGACCATTTCGCGGAACGAGCGCGGACGCCATTTACGTGCAAGAACCTGATAACTCATCGAAAACCGTCGCAACTGGGAAGCGGAAGCCGGTAATGCTAGCGGAGCAAGGGGGAAATTGCATCCGGCACGCTCGCCTAATCTGACTAAGCTCTCCTGATTGGCCCCAAAAAGGCCTGAACCCGGAGAGCATATGCGCGTAGTCCTGGGCGCCTTATGGATGATCACCACAGCGAGCCTGGCAGCGCCCGCACCGTTGCGTTTCTCGGTTTCCGACAGCTGGGCGATGCCCATGGTGCAATTGGAGGACGGACGGCCCACCCAGGGCATTTTGTATGACCTGATGTTGAGCCTGGCCACCCAGGTCGGTCAGCCGGCCGAATTCCACGTATTGGCACGCGCGCGAATCTCCAGCGCCATGGAGCATGGCGAGATTGACGTGCGCTGTTATGTCACCCAGGCCTGGGTCGACAACCTGTCGGGTGATTACACGTGGAGTATCCCGTTGATGGTGCAGCGCAACCTGTTGGTCAGCACTCAGATACCTGCGCAGCCGCTTCAGGTTGGCAAACTTGCGCCACAGGCCATCGGCACGGTGCTCAATTATCGCTACGCCATCCTTGAGCCTTTGTTTGCCAGCGGCCGGCTCAGCCGTGACGATGCCCGCAGCGAAGAGCAGGTGCTGCAAAAACTGGTGGCCGGGCGCTTCAAGTTCGCCGTGACCAATGAATGGATACTCGACCGGTTCAACCAGCGGATGCCGGTCGGCAAACGCCTGCACAAGGCCGCAGTGATCGATCAGCAGAACCTGGGCTGCACTGTGCGCAATGATCCGAATGTGCCGGTGCAAAAAATCCTGCGCACCTTGTTGCGCATGAGGATGTCGGGCGAGATCGACGAAATCATCAAGCTGTATACCGGAGAGGCCACCGCCAACGCCCTTCCAGACTGATCGCTGCCACGCTGGCCAACACAATCACGCCGCCCAGCACCACTTGCAGGGCGATGTGCTCACCCAGCAACGTCGCCGCCATCACCATGGCGACGGGCGGGATCAGGTACATCGCCAACGAGGCGCGGCTGACTTCGACATGCTTCAACACGTAGCCCCACGCCAGGTACGCCAAAGCACTGGGGAAAATCCCGAGCACAAGCACCGCAAGGTTTTCCGGCAACGGCGCCTGCACCACGGCAGCGGGCAGGCCAGGCAGGTTCACGCAGAGCATCAACGTGCCCCCCCACACCATGTAGCACGCCATCGTCAGCGGGCTATAGCGATGGGCATAGTGTTTCTGGATAACGAAGTACAGGCTCCACGACACCGCCGCCAGCAGGATCAGCACACCGCGCGGGTCGATATCGCCCACGCCGTGATCGCCCCAGATCACCACCAGCACGCCAAACAAGCCAAGTAACACGCAGCTCCAGCGCCAGAGGCTGACCCGCTCCTTCAAGCAGAAAAACGCGATCAACACACTGAACAGTGGTGCCGATTGCGCCAGTACGCTGGACGCCGCCGCACTCACGAATTGCTGTCCATAATTGAGGCTGGTGTGATGCAGGAACACCCCGAAAAAGCTCAACACCAGCAGCCACGGCACATCCCGCAGGCGCGGCCGGCCGATGCCCATCACCAGCGCCACACCGGCCATGAACAGCGAAGCGATCAGAAACCGCAGCAGCGCGAGCTGCCCAGGGCTGTAGCTGTTCAGCCCCATGTGCACGCCAATCGGCGAATAGGCCCAACAGAGGATGACGCTGGCAATGACTAGCGTAAGCTTCAGGGGTGACGGGGTGTTCATCGACGGCATCCGAAAACTGAGAAGGAATGCCGTCAGTCTTGGCCCGGGCAAGGCGTAGGACAATTAAGCGTTTCTGACTTCTGAATTCACTGGAACTGAGTAATGGAACTGGCCCAACTGAAAATGGTGCGAGCCGTGGCGCAGACCGGCAGCGTGGCCCATGCTGCCCTGCAATTGCACTGTGTGCCGTCCAACATCACCACGCGTATCAAGCAGTTGGAAGGCGAGCTGGGCACGCCGCTGTTTATCCGCGCCGGGCGCGGGCTGGCGATCAGTGCTGCCGGTGAGATATTCCTGGAGTATTGCGAGCGCATCCTGGCATTGGTGGACGAATCCAAACGCGCGGTGGATGCCAACGCCATTCCCCGTGGCCCCCTGCGCATCGGTGCGGTGGAGTCCAGCGCCAGCGGCCGTCTGCCGCCGCTGCTGGCGGAGTATCACCGGCGCTACCCGGATGTCAGCCTGGAGCTGGTCACCGGCGCATGGGGCGAACTGCTCGATGACCTGCAACACCACCGCCTGGATGTGGCGCTGGTGGCAGCCGGCAACAAAAGCACGAAGCTCGAGCACAGCGTGGTCTACAGCGAACGCCTCGTATTGATCGCCAGCGCCTCCAGCGCACCGATCCACAGCGCCGAGGACCTCGCCGGCCGTACCCTGCTGGTGTGGCCGCCCGGCTGCCCATATCGGGCGGCGCTGGAGAACTGGGTCAAGCCCCACGCCTTCAAGCCGGCCATCGCCAGCTATGCCAGTTGGGGCACGATCATCGGTTGCGTCAGCGCGGGCATTGGCGTGGCGCTCGCGCCGGAAGGCATCCTGGCCCGCTATGAGCAGGCCAATCAGTTGGCGTCGTACCGATTTGATGAACTGCAGGCCGTGGACAACCTGCTGTTCTGGCACAAGGACACCCAGCGGCACCTGGCGCGGGATGCGTTTGCCGGGTTGTTGCGGGAGACCTTTCGCTAACCCGTAGCAGGTCCTTTCAGTTATTATTTTGCGAAATTAATTCAAAATGTAAGGGACTACCATGAATTACTTCCGCCTGTTGTTGGCGGCGGCCGCTTTGAGCCTGCCTGCCGCCCCCGCCTTTGCCGCTTCCCCACCCGCGCCCGTTGAAGCCAGTGCGCCCGCCGAAACGGCCGAACATTTCCTCAAGTCCCTCAAACAGAAGACCGGCACGGTCACCTTGCCCAGTGGCATTGCAACCCTCAAGCTCAACGACGAGTTCTATTACCTCGACCCCGCCGACACCGAGCGCTTGCTGACGGATGGCTGGGGCAACCCGCCGGGCTTCAAGACACTGGGCATGATCGTGCCAAAAGCCGTTAGCCCATTGTCGGAGCGCGGCTGGGGCGTGATCGTCAGCTACAAGGCCGACGGGCACATTTCCGACGAGGACGCCGCAAAAATCGACTACGCCGAACTGCTCAAACAGATGCAGGAAGAGGACGAGGCCGAAAACAAAGAACGCCAGCAACAAGGCTACGCCGGCTTGCACTTGCTGGGCTGGGCCGAGCCGCCGCACTACGACGACAGCACCCACAAGATGTATTGGGCCCGCGAACTGAAGGCCGACGACGCCGAGCAGACCACCCTCAACTACAGCATCCGTGTGCTGGGCCGTGAAGGCGTGCTGGAACTCAACGCCGTCGCCGCCATGGCCGACCTGCCCACCATCAAGCAGGAATTGCCCAAGGTCTTGGCCTTTACCAACTTCACCGACGGCAACCTGTACACCGACTTCAACCCGAGCACCGACAAGCTTGCCACTTACGGTCTCGCTGCGTTGGTCGCCGGTGGGATTGCAGCCAAAGCCGGGTTGTTCGCCAAAATCGGCATCTTCCTGTTGGCTGCAAAGAAATTTCTGGTGATTGGCGTGGTGGCGTTGTTCGCCGTGATCCGTAAGCTGTTCAACCGCAACAAAGCCTGAAACCAGACATGAGAACGCCGCAACGTGCGTGGCACGTTGCGGCGTAATCGGAGGTTCTGACTAGGGCTCTGTCTGCCTGGGGCGCGTGGCTAGGGTTTAGGCGCAGACAAACGGCTGTACTGATCCTGCCTGATCCGACCGGTAAACGAACGGGTCTGAGCATTGATGAACTCGACCTGCGCCCAGCCATGCTTGAAGGCCAGCACGCCGACCACGTCGTTTTTGACAATGTAGGGCCGCTTAGCCGCCTTGGCACTTGGGGTTTTCAGCAGGTACGCCTTGTCGGCGGACACCTTCGCCAGGCCGATCCATTTCTTGTTCGCGGTCTGGGTCAAGTCCAGGCCGGTGGCGATCTCTGGCATCAGCACGTTCAAGCAACCGGGGTGGGCGTATTTGAGGTGACGGAACTGGTACTGGCTGATGCACTGCACCAACTGGCCATCGCACTTGCCATTCTCGGCCAGCGGAAAACCCAGTTTGGGAATGATCAGATTGAATAAATACTGGATGCACTGCACATCGGCGGGCAAGTTGCGGGCTTCAGCGGGAGCCCCTACCGAAGCACTGATAAGACACGGTAACCCGTGCAGGCTTTTCATCACAGACATCCTTGTTAGTTAAAGAGGCGATAGCACTTCAATATCAAACGCTCACCCTTGTCATACTCTGAAATAAGTGGCTGGCGGAAACTAACAAGGTGGTTTGGGGTTGTTCAGAAAGTGTTTTAAAGCTGTGAGGGAGCCCTCAAGGACAGATCGGGAAAATGCAGTTTCTCAACTAAATAGGCGGTATTCAGCCGCCGGCTGGACTACTGTCTTTCGCGCAAGAGACTTGCCTCAAACTATTTTCAAGGATTGAAATGAAAATCACGCTAGTTGTTTTGTCTGTCTTGGCCCTGCTCTGCGGTTGCGCTTCGCCTCCAGCCACTGTTGCCCCCGACCTGTCGCGCCCCTCCATTGCCGAAACCAAATCGGTGGTGTTCGACGGCAAGACGTTCGTCCTGAAATTTCAGAAACCCGGCCTGTGGGAATACTTCCCGGCGCAGGAAAGCGTCGATGCCTGGAATGAGATGGTGGATTTTACCGTGGTCCCTCGCGAGATGAACCGTTTCGAACCCCTCGACCTCGCCAGGAATACCGTCCGGCTTCACCAGCAGGAAAACCCGAATATGCCGTCGATACTGGCGACGGACAATGCCACCGGCATCGTGTATTTGGTGATGTATTTCCACGAGTCTCTGCGCAAGGATGGGCGCTTCTCTGAAGTCAGTTTCTTCAAATACTACCGGGACAGTGGCACCGGCCAGACCATCATCTTTCACTTTGCCAGGAACATTCCCACACCGAGCAATCCGCCAAAAACGGTGGAGGCGATGGGCCCGGAAATAGTCCCGGTGATCAAGGCATTCCCGGTGTACCGGCCGTAATGCCGCTAAGCAGGCAGGCCCCATCGTCGGCCTAACCTGCTCGCCGCCAGTGCCTGTGAGTTCAATCAGTAACCGTGCGACCCTCTGAATCCCTGATAATTGTGGTACCCGAGCCATTCGACCACATCGTAAGGGACGTAAAGCTGTTGCTTTGCGCGGGAAATTGCGATGTACACGGCACAGATCCGCTGGTCGAACGCGTAGGCATCCTTGAACTTCACGTTGGTCAGCAGCTCAGGGGTCAGCAGCACCCGATCGAATTCCATGCCACCTGCCTCTTCCGCCAGCATCAGCAGGCAACGCTTGCCGGGGACCCCGCCCAGTCGGTTCAAGCGTGTGATATCGGCGACATTGAAGCCTTTTTCCAGCTCACTCTCGACCCACAGAAACGACTCATCGAACTGGCTGGCATCACGCACCTGTTGCCAGTCAGCCATGTCGCTGAAATACACGTGTGGCCCGTTTTCGTTGTGCTCGTTGCTGTAGAACTGCGGCTTGAACAAGGCGATGACGCTGACCATGAAGCGTTGGAGATCCTGCTGCGCCGCGTTGTCGGGGAACCCGAACGGGCAGTTGGCCTGCTGCAACTGAATGGCCCACTTCATGGTGTCCCAAGGCGAGGCGGTCAAGACCACGCAGCCTTCCGGCGGCACGAAGCCCTGGGGGTAATGTTCGATGCCGACGTCGGCATCCCGCGCGCCTTCGAAGGGGGTCTTGCATTTCTGCGAGTGCACGCTGATCAACGGGTTGACCAGCCGCTCGACGTTGCGGCCCGAGCGCACGGAATAACTGATGTCGGTGTGCCGGACTTCGCGCTTTCTTCTGACCATCACTCCGTTGGCCAATTGGTACTCATCGCCGAGGGTGATCAGCACTTGGCGGCCGCGTTCGATAATCTGCAACAACGAAGGCGGGATGTCCTGGCTTTCATCAATCAATACATGGGTGTACCGAGGCGGCACCACACAACCGTCGAGGCTCGCGCGCTTGATCAGCAACAGCGCCGCGAACGCGAGTGGGCTGGCCCATTGCGGGTTGGCCTCCAGGTAAGTCCACACACGGCTGGAATACTCCAGTAACACCTGGGCATCCACACCTGACAACGGTTGTTTGAAATGCGGCAAATGACTGGCCGACAGGCTGTGATGGCTGGAGTGGCAATAGCGTTCGAGCACCTTGAGACACACCTCGACGGTCACTGGACCATCGTGCCCGCGCCACCCATGGATATCCAGGGTTTGCGCCACAGCCAGTTTGCCGGGCAACCTGGCCGGCGCTGCCTGCGCGGGCGGGCGTGGCCCGTGCAACAGGGACTTGGCGAACGCGGCAAACGTCGAGCCGGCCTTGCTGTCGCGCCCCAACCCCATACGCTCGCGAAGTGTCGCCAGCTTTGCTTGCGTGCGCGCCAGTATGAGGGTCGTTTCAGGCCGCAGGCACTCCATCAACGCGCCGAGCAGGTGGCTCTTGCCGATGCCCGCGTAGCCTTGAACATGCAAGTCTTCATTCAAGTTGGCGCGAAAGGTGCGCACCAGCTTGTCCTGGGCCGGGCTGAGCCAGCGTTCGCGATGCCGGGGTGTAATCATCTGCTGGCTGAACGGATCATTGCTGCGCAGATGGCGGACCTTGTAGCCGATATCCCATTTACCCGTAGGCAACAGGTAATCCCGCGCCGCAACTTCTTCAGCTGAAAGCAGGCGCAGGTTCACGCTTTTGAGCGCGTTAAAACCAAAGTACAGCTTGCGCGGGTCGAACAGCCGTTGCGCCTCAGACAGCAACGCGGCAGCGACCGCAGGCGGTGAATCGACTGCCCAGCCGAGCAACTTTTCCAGGATGCGCTCGGCACCCGCGCACGTCAGGTCTTTTTCCGCGGCCTGGGCCAGGTTCTGGATGACGAGCACGGCGGCCAGCTCCGGGTCCGTCAGGCCGACCAAGGCCTCGGCACCGTCCGTGCCGAGCAGTGCGGTGCAGGTTTCATCCGTGACAGGCAGGAAGACGGGGCTGGATAAATCAAAGTGTTCCGGTTGCATAGTTCCTCGCAGCCAGGGGCCGACGTACGTCGCGTGGATCAGGCATGGTCCTGGCTACCCAGTTCGAACCGATACTCGCCCAGGGAGCCTGACATGCCACCGCAATGGGCCGGCAAGTCAGCCCCAGAGGCCATCGCATTGATCTGCTGCTGGAGTTCGAAAACCGCCATCTCAAGCAACCTGCGCAAATCTTCGGCGCTCTGCGCGGCCACATTCAATTGCAGCGTGCAGGCGCCCGCGAGTGGCAGCGGCGCGGGCTCGGCGATCAGCACCGGGGCATCCGTCACTTCCTCGGCCCGGATCATTTGCGCCTGGCTGAGGATTTGCGCGTGTTCGTCGTCCATGAGGTCCAATACCCTCGACAATTCCAGGGTCTGTTCAGGATGCGATTGAATACGGTCCTTGATCTCCAGGCGCCGCATCTGCCATTCCCGCAGTTTTTCGCGCGTGAGGTCGTCGACTTTTTCCACGTGTGCTGTCTCCGGATGCCAGGCATGGAGTATGCCGCCATGGACTGCACGATGGCAGATGGCGTGAAAGCATTTTTTTGAATTGAAAGTGATGAGATGTTGCTAGGAGGAGCGTTATGGAGGCAACCCCACCAGCCACACCCCGGCACACAATGTTCCCGCTGTGGCTGCTGCCTTCCGGCTCTGACCAGGTTCACGGGTAATCGTTGCGGGGGGACCGATGGGGTCACCATAACGACGCCTGCCTCTCGGCAAGCGGGGCCATTGTACCGATCTCATAGGAAGTTACAACCATTGGGCCGGATAAAAAATATGAAGGGGCTCAAGCACTTGTCTGCGCCCGTGGGAGCAATATAGAACGCTGTGGGAGCCGGGCTTGCTCGCTCTGCTGGCGACTCGGTCTGCCTGGGCTACCGAGCTGCCACACAAGGCGGATTACTGCGCCTGTACCACCTCCTCCGCACGGCCGCCCTCTTCCTGGATCACCAGGTGAATAAAGTGCAGCTTGGCGATCACCGCCGGTGGCAGCACGAAGGGATAGAAATCCGGCTGGCCCATGCTGCGCGATAGTTCGTTAAGCATGCCGGCCAGTTCGATCCAGGCATTGACGAACGACAGGAACGCTGCACCGCCAGGGTGTTCAGGGTCGTAGAGCGTGCTGAGCGGGAATGGCTGGTAATCCAGCTCCATCGTGCGGGCGCTCATGCCGAAGCCGAGGGCGGTGTCGACCGCGTCCATCATGTGCAGGTAATGGGCCCAGGTTTCGGCCCAGTCTTCCCAGGGGTGCATGGTGGCGTAGGCACTGACGCAGGTTTGCTGCCAGTCGGCGCGTGGGCCGTTCTGGTAGTGCTGGTCGAGCGCATCGGCATAACTGGCGCGTTCGTCGCCGAACAGGTTGCGAAACGCTTCAAGCCAGTGGGTATTGGCGATCAGGCGATCCCAGTAATAATGGCCGACTTCGTGACGAAAGTGCCCGAGCAAGGTGCGATAGGGCTCACGCATTTGCACGCGGAGTTTTTCACGGTGGGCGTCGTCGGCTTCCTTGATATCGAGGGTGATCAGGCCGTTCGCATGGCCTGTCATGGGGGCGTTGCCTTCCAGGTCGACACCGACGAAGTCGAAGGCCAGGCCGTTATCTTCATCGGCACTCTTGGGCACCACGCGTAAACCCAGGCTGATCAGTTGCGCGACCAAGCGGCGCTTGGCGGTTTCGACTTTGCGCCAGCGATCGTGGTTTTCCGCGATCGACAGGTCGGGGATGGTGCGGTTTAAGCTGCAGGCCACGCACAGCGATGCGGTGCTGTGGGCCGGGATCAGCCAGTTGCAGGCGGCCGGCGTGTCGAGGTTGGCGCAGCGGCGGAAGGCGCCGGCGGCGAGGTTGTCGTCCTGTAGCCAAGTGCCTTCGACGGGCCCGGGTTGCAGGGAGGACAGGCGGCTTTGTGGCGCTTGATACCCCAACAACGCCTGGCAGGCCAGGCATTGGCTGTTGCGAAAAAACAGCGATTGGCCGCAGCGGCACTGCCACACCTTGCTATCGCGAGACGTGCCGGCTACGAACGGTGCAGCGATGCGCGAACTGAGTTGTTCGAAGTAGCGGAACATGGCGATCTTTTCCTGCCTTGAGTACCAACAATAACCGCGTAGCAGCTGTCGAGCTTAAGCGAGGCTGCGTCGGCAACACTGCCCATCCAGCGCCGCGCTCTGCACCGCATCGCCGCCAACGCAGCCTCGCTGGCGCTCGACAGCTGCTACGGGGCGCGCGTAGGAACTCTGAGCATTGCCAGTAAGAGATCGTTCAGTAAGAATCAGACCGTGATGTTATGCGTGGCCAGGAAGGCGACGAAAGCTTCTTCGTCCAATACCTTCAAGCCCAGCTCGCTGGCCTTGGCCAGCTTGGAGCCGGCGCCTGGCCCAGCCACCACGCAATGGGTTTTCGCCGAGAC
This sequence comes from Pseudomonas sp. EA_15y_Pfl1_P101, assembly GCF_963970835.1. Lineage (NCBI taxonomy): Bacteria > Pseudomonadati > Pseudomonadota > Gammaproteobacteria > Pseudomonadales > Pseudomonadaceae > Pseudomonas > Pseudomonas sp. EA_15y_Pfl1_P101. The sequence goes on from NZ_CAXAPA010000012.1 coordinate 67,450, forward strand.
GGAACCCGCCACCTTGGCGCCGAGGCTTTCGAGCTTTTCCTTCGCCACGTCACGACTCATCAGCTCCAGGGAGCCGGTGAGCACCCAGGTGTGCCCGGCTTCGGGCAAACCTTCGACGACTCTCTTCTCGCTCAGCCAGTGCATGCCGAAGTCCTTGAGCTGCTGCTCGATGGCCAGGGCGCGGTTGGCATTGCCTTCGCTGTCGAAAAAGTCGCGGACGGCCTTGGCCTGTTTCTCGGGCAGGGCCTGGCGCATGTCCAGCCAGTCCGCCTTGATCACGCCCTCGAGGGTGCCGAACTTGTCCGCCAGTTTCTGCGCAGCGCCCGGGCCGACGCTCGGCACGTGCAACTTGTCGAGCAAACCGCCCAACGTGGTGCTGGCGGCGAATTCGGCACTCAGGTCGCCCTGATCCTGCAATTGCAGACCGCATTCATCCGGCGACAGCAGCGCGCCGATCACGTCTTGGTTATGGCTGTCTTCAAAGAAGCTGTGGATCTCGTGCGCCACTTCCAGGCCCACGTCCGGCAAGTACGTCAGCACTTCCGGCAAGGCCTTCTGCACACGTTCCAGCGAGGCCAGGGAACGCGCCAGCACCTTGGCGGTCTCCTCGCCTACGTCGGGAATACCCAGGGCATAGATAAAGCGCGCCAGGGTCGGGGTCTTGCTGTTTTCGATGGCGGTAATCAGCTTCTTGCTGGAAATATCGGCGAAGCCTTCCAGGTCGATAATCTGCTCGTACTTAAGTTTGTAGAGATCAGCCGGCGAGCCGATGAGTTTTTCATCCACCAACTGTTCGATGGTCTTGTCGCCGAGGCCGTCGATATCCATGGCACGACGCGACACAAAATGGATGATCGCCTGCTTGAGCTGCGCGCCACAGGCCAGGCGGCCGACGCAACGGTACACCGCGCCTTCGCTCACGGTTTCCTTGCCTTTGCTGCGCTTGACCAGTTGCGTGCGCTCCACATGGGAGCCGCACACCGGGCAGCGCTCGGGAATCGGCACTGCACGTGCTGTTTCCGGGCGCCGCTCGAGCACCACCGACACGACTTGTGGGATGACGTCACCGGCACGGCGGATGATCACGGTATCGCCGATCATCACGCCCAGGCGCGCGACTTCGTCCATGTTGTGCAAGGTAGCGTTGGAGACGGTGACACCCGCGACCTTGACCGGCTTCAAGCGCGCCACCGGTGTGACGGCGCCGGTGCGGCCAACCTGAAATTCGACGTCGAGCAGTTCGGTCAGCTCTTCGAGGGCCGGGAATTTATGCGCGATGGCCCAGCGCGGTTCGCGGGCGCGGAAGCCCAGCTCACGCTGGGAGGCAATGCTATTGACCTTGAACACCACACCGTCGATCTCATACGGCAGGCTGTTACGCCGCTCGCCGATATCGCGGTAGTACTCCAGGCAATCCTGAATGCCCTTGGCCAGCTTCAGCTCGTGACTGATGGGCATGCCCCACTGCTTCAGTTGCTGCAGGTTGCCGATGTGGGTGTCGCTGATATCGGTGGTCACGCCATAACAGCAAAATTCCAGCGGGCGGCTGGCAGTGATCTTTGAGTCCAGCTGGCGCAAGCTGCCGGCAGCCGCGTTGCGCGGGTTGGCGAAGGTCTTGCCGCCGACTTCCAGTTGCGAGGCGTTGAGCCGCTCGAAACCGGCCTTGGACATGAACACTTCGCCGCGCACCTCGAGGGTGGCCGGCCAGCCGCTGCCGTGCAGCTTCAATGGGATATTGCGCACGGTGCGCACGTTGACGCTGATGTCTTCACCGGTGGTGCCGTCGCCACGGGTAGCACCCCGTACCAACTCGCCATCCTGGTACAGCAGGCTGACCGCCAGGCCGTCCAGCTTGGGCTCGCAGCTGTACTCCACCGCCGCGCCACCGCCCAACAGATCGCCTGCGGGCAGGTCGAGACCTTCGGTCACCCGGCGATCGAACTCCAGCAGGGTGGTTTCATCAAACGCGTTGCCCAGGCTGAGCATCGGAACCTCGTGCTTCACCTGAGTGAACGCCGACAGCGCCGCACTGCCGACCCGCTGCGTCGGTGAATCCCGCGTAATCAGCTCCGGATGCTCGGCCTCCAGGGCCTTGAGCTCATGGAACAACCGGTCGTACTCGGCGTCCGGAATGCTTGGCTCGTCGAGGACGTGATAACGGTAGTTGTGCTGATCCAGTTCAGCGCGCAGTTCGAGGATGCGGGTATGGGCGGCGGTCATGGGTGTTCTCTCATAAAGCAAAAGAGCAGCCGAAGCTGCTCAATATGTTAGTGCACGGATTCTACAGGCAACGCTTAAGATCAGGCCTCAGCGTTTCTGTGTCAGGGCGCGACGTTCGAACTCGACGATGCGCTGACGGTAATGTTCGATGGTCTGGGCCGTGAGGACGCTGCGCTGGTCGTCCTTGAGCTCGCCATTCAGTTCCTGGGACAGCTTGCGGGCTGCGGCCACCATCACGTCGAATGCTTGTTTCGGGTGACGTGGGCCTGGCAGGCCAAGGAAGAAGCTCACCGCCGGGGTGCTGAACAGGTCGATATCGTCCAGGTCGAAGGTGCCCGGCTTGACCGCATTGGCCATGGAGAACAGCACTTCGCCGTTACCCGCCATGCTTTCGTGACGGTGGAAAATATCCATCTCGCCAAAACGCAGGCCACTTTCCAGGATGTTCTGCAGCAGGGCCGGACCTTTGAAACCGGCGGCGTCGCGGCAGATCACGCTGATCACCAGCACTTCTTCGGCGGCGGGCTGGTCGTTGACCGATTGGCGCGGCGCGCTGGAGGTCTTGCCCACATTTTCGTCCGGGAAATCATCGTCGCGGCTGCTGAAGCTTGGGCCTTCATCGACGTCGAGGTTCAAGTCGCCCTGATGCGGCTCGGCAGCGCTGGCACTGGCGCGTTTGCCACGCTTGGACGACGGCTCGCGGGCTTCACGCAGCGGCGCGCTCATCGACGGCAAGTCGTGCTCGTCCAACTGGGGTTCTTTATGGGTATCAAGCACACGAGGCGGCCCCAGCAGCTCGGCGGCACCGTCGTCGTCAGGCAAGTTGGACAGGTTGCGGTCCAGACGAAATTTGAGCTTGCCCTTGCCACCGCGCATGCGGCGCCAGCCATCAAAAAGAATACCGGCAATGACAATAATGCCGATGACGATCAGCCACTCGCGCAGACCGATTTCCATGTAATCCCGTGCCTCTAATAAAAAATGCTGAAAAATAAGGGGTTTAGCACTGCGCAAACCGCTTTAAAACGTGGCGCCAACTCTATGTTCTGACTGACGTTTTGCCCACGCATATGAAAATTTGACATTAAATTAGCACAGTTGACGAAAGATGTATTGGATTGGCATCTTCGCTCCCCAATGGCCTTTTCGTACATTGGCGCCAACGGTGAGCTGCAAGCTTCAAGCTCAAGCCAACTCACTTGCAGCTTGCAGCTAAACGCTACGCCGCTAGGCGTCCACCATCGCCATCGCTTCTTCGACATCCACCGCTACCAAACGCGAGCAGCCAGGCTCATGCATCGTCACCCCCATCAACTGATCCGCCATTTCCATGGCGATCTTATTGTGGGTGATATAGATGAACTGCACGGTCTGGGACATCTCCTTTACCAACCGTGCGTAGCGTCCAACGTTAGCGTCATCCAGCGGGGCGTCAACTTCATCGAGCATGCAGAACGGCGCCGGGTTCAACTTGAAGATGGCAAACACCAGGGCCAATGCGGTCAGGGCTTTCTCGCCGCCGGACAACAAATGGATGGTGCTGTTCTTCTTGCCCGGAGGCCGCGCCATGATCGTTACCCCTGTATCGAGTAGATCTTCGCCCGTCAGTTCCAAGTAAGCGCTGCCACCACCGAAAACTTTTGGGAATAACGCCTGTAAACCGGCATTAATCTGATCAAAGGTATCTTTGAAGCGGTTACGGGTTTCCTTGTCGATCTTGCGGATCACATTTTCCAGGGTGTCCAAGGCTTCCACAAGGTCGGCGTTCTGGGCATCCAGATAACGTTTACGCTCGGATTGCTGCTGGTATTCGTCGATGGCCGCCAAGTTGATCGCGCCCAGTCGCTGGATACGCGCAGCAATGCGTTCGAGTTCTTCTTCGGCCTCTTTCTCGTTGGCCTGGGCGGTCAGGGTATTGAGCACGCCGTGCAGGTCGTAGCCGTCTTCCAGCAATTGGTCTTGCAAGGTCTTGCGGCGCACGGTCAAGGCTTGCCATTCCATGCGCTGTTGTTCGAGCTGACCGCGGATAAGCTGGGACTGCTGCTCGGCCTGGGTCCGGCGTTTTTCGGCGTCGCGCAATTCGCGATCGGCGTCTTCCAGGGCGATCTGCGCGGTCTTGAGCTCTTCGTCGACGGTCATGCGCTTGTCGAGCAATTCTTCGAGCTTGAGGCGCAGCTCTTCCAGCGGCGCTTCGCCCTCCTCCAGATTGAGGCTCAACTGCTCGCGCTTTTCGGTGAGGCGTTCCGATTGCATCTCCAGGCGCTCAAGGGCCTGAGCCGTGGAGTTGTGCTGGGCGCGCAGCGAGCCGAGGCGCACTGCCAATTGGTGGGCATGGTCCTTGTGTTGGCGGGCTTCCTGGCGCACGCGGTCGAGGCGCTCGCGCAGGCTGTCGCGCTGGGCCAACAGCAATTCGCGTTGCTCGGTGTCCAGGGCCATGCTGTCCAGGGCCTCCTGCAACTGCAGGCGCGCTTCGCCGATCTGCTCGTGTTCGAGAGCGCGTTGTTCGCCCATCTCGGCGACTTCTTCATCAAGACGGGTGCGGCGCAGGGTCAGCTGTTCGGCCTTGGCTTTGCTCGCGGAGAGCTGGGCCTTGAGTTCACCTTGCTGGCGCGCTTCGTCCTGCAACAGGCGGCGCAGGTGTTCGCGGCCGGTCTCTTGCTGGCGCTGGGTGGCGCGCAGGGTTTGCAGTTCGGTTTCCAGGCTTTCAAGGGTGGCTTCGCGTTCTTCGCGTTCGGCGCTCAGGTTGACGATTTCCTGGCCCCGGGCCAGGACGCCGCTTTCGGCTTCACTGGCACGGCGTACCCGCAGGAAATGGCGACCGACCCAGTAGCCATCGCGGCTGATCAGGCTCTCGCCGACGCCAAGCTGGCCGCGCTGGGCCAAGGCCTGCTCAAGTGATTCAACCGGTGTGACCTGGCCCAGCCACGGCGACAGATCAATTGCCGCTTCGACCTTGTCCAGCAAACTGCCCGGCACCCGCATGCCATCGGCCGCAGGGCTGAGCAAGCGCAGATCACCCTGGGCAAAACCGGCCAGGTCGAAGCCGCCAAAATCATCCACCAGCACAGCCTGCAGGTCGGCGCCGAGCACGGTTTCCACCGCCAGCTCCCAACCCGCCTCGACCTTCAAGCCTTCCGCTAATCGCGGTCGTTCGGCCAGATGCTGCTCGCGCAACCATTCAGCCGTACCGGTGCCTGGGTCCAGGGCGGCTTGCTGCAAGGCCTCAAGGGATGCCAAGCGCCCATTGAGCCGCTGCAAATCACCCTGGGCTTGCTGCTGCGCCTGAGTCGCCTGTTGCAGTTGCTGACGCAATTGCTCCAGACGCTCCACTTGCTGTTCTTCGCTGGCTTCCAGTTCCTCCAGCGTCATCTCGCTTTCGGCCAGTTGCTCGCTCAGTTCCATGATTGCCGCGTCTTCCGGGTCGGCGGCGAGCAACACACGCTCTTCCTGCAGACGACGCTGGCGTTCGGCCAGGCGCTCCATGCTGGTTTCCAGTTGCTGGATGCGCGACTGCTGCACCTCAGCCTGGCGACGCGGCTCGGCGGATTGCAGGTTGAAGGTGTCCCACTGCTCCTGCCAGCCGTGCATGGTAGTTTCGGCCTCTTCCAGCGCCGCCGCCGCCTCTTCGGCGGCGGCGCTGGTGATCTCCTGCTCGGGGGTGAGCATGTCCAGCTCTTCGCCGAGGGTCAGCAGTAACGTGCGGTCGTGCCCCAAGTGAGATTCTGTTTCCAGGCGCGCGCGCTCGGCTTCCTTCAAATCATCCTGCAGCTGGCGCAGCCGCTGCTGGCCGTGCTGGATGCTCTGCTCGACGCGGGCAATATCGCCGCCTACCGAATAGAAGCGGCCCTGCACCAGATTGAAGCGCTCGGACAGGTCGTGGTGCCCATCACGCAGGCGTTCGATGCTGGCGTCGGCATTGCGCTGCTCGGCCACCAGGGCTTCAAAGCTGATTTCCTGGGTGCCGATAATCGCTTCGCGCTGGCCAACCTGGTCATTCAGCGCCTGCCAACGCAGGGCCGACAGTTGTGCCTTGAGCTGGCGCTCTTCGCCCTTGTATTCCTGGTACTTCTCGGCGGCCTGGGCCTGGCGGTGCAGGCGCTCCAACTGGCGCTCCAGCTCTTCGCGCAGGTCGGTCAGGCGGGCGAGGTTTTCGTGGGTGCGGCGGATACGGTTTTCGGTCTCGCGGCGGCGCTCCTTGTACTTGGAGATGCCGGCTGCTTCTTCGATAAAGTTACGCAGGTCTTCGGGCTTGGCTTCGATCAGCTTGGAGATCATGCCCTGCTCGATGATCGAATAGCTGCGCGGGCCCAGGCCTGTGCCGAGGAAGATATCGGTGATGTCGCGACGGCGACACTTGGTGCCATTAAGGAAGTAACTGTTCTGGCTGTCGCGCGTCACTTTGCGGCGGATCGAGATTTCGGCGTAGGCCGCGTACTCACCGACCAGGGTGCCGTCGGCGTTGTCGAATACCAGTTCGATGCTGGCCTGGCTGACGGGCTTGCGGCTGGTGGAGCCGTTGAAGATGACGTCGGTCATCGATTCGCCGCGCAGGTTTTTTGCCGAGCTCTCGCCCATCACCCAGCGTACGGCGTCGATGATGTTCGACTTGCCGCAACCATTGGGCCCGACCACCGCTGCCATATTACTGGGGAAGTTCACCGTGGTCGGGTCGACGAAGGATTTGAACCCCGCCAGTTTGATGCACTTGAGCCGCACGTTTAGGCGTCCGCCAACGCGGCGATGACCAGCGAGCTGCTGCGCTGGCAGTAGGCCGACAGCACCAGGCGAATCTGCACCAGGTCACGGGCCAGTACAGCGGCGAGCAGTTGTTCGAACAGCGCCAGGTACTCGCTCATGGACGCCTTGCGTTGATCCAGGGCCAGGTAATAGGCACGGTTCATCGCAGGCTGCAGGTTCTCGACGGTTTCCTGCAAATACGGGTTGTTGGCGAAGGGGTACGCGGCACGCATGACATTGAAGCTTTCCTCAACGAAAGCGCGGATGTCCTCGCGCTCATAGCTGACCTGCAGGCGCTGCTGTATTTGCAGAAACGGTGCCATGTCGACCTGGGTCTGCCAGCCTTCGGCAACCGCATTGCCGAGCAGGATGTACATCTCGCCCATCAGGGTACACAGGCTCTGCACCTTGTGTGCGGTGAGTTCGGTGACGTGGGCGCCACGGCGCGGCAGAATCGCGATCAAGTGGCGACGTTCGAGGATCAGCAAGGCTTCACGCACGGAACCACGGCTGACATTGAGTGCCAGCGTGACCTTTTGCTCCTGGATCCGCTCCCCAGGCTTGAGATCGCCGCGAATAATGCGTTCGGCGAGGTGGTGAGCGATTTGCTCGGCGAGACTGTCCGGCGCCTTGAACGTCATGTTTTCCCTTCAAAATCTTCTATCAATACAGGCGCGGCAGTGTAGCGCATTGGCCCGCTGATGGCGCTACGCCCACCTTGGCGAATTTGGCACGGAATAAGCAAAGGTTGCAGTGTATAAGCCCGCAAAAACAACGGTTCCAGAAGACTGGACCATAATTGAACGTGTTGTGATCGGATTTTCTTGACCCTTAGGTCAGAAAACAATTGACCGAAAAGTCAGACATGACTAGATTCGGCGCAAAGCGGTTAACAACAATAATGAGTCTGCGAGGCCTTCCGTGATCCAGTTTTTACTTAACCAGGAACTCCGTAGCGAGCACGCCCTGGACCCCAACCTGACTGTGCTCAACTATCTACGCGAGCATGTGGGCAAATCCGGTACCAAGGAAGGCTGCGCCAGCGGCGATTGCGGTGCCTGCACCGTGGTGGTCGGCGAGCTGCACAAGGACGATCAAGGCGCCGAGCAGATCCGTTATCGCAGCCTCAACTCCTGCCTGACCTTTGTCTCGTCCCTGCACGGCAAACAACTGATCAGCGTCGAAGACCTCAAGCACCAGGGCCAACTGCACAGCGTGCAACAGGCCATGGTCGAGTGCCACGGTTCACAATGCGGCTTTTGCACCCCCGGTTTTGTGATGTCGTTGTTTGCCCTGCAAAAGAATAGCGACGCCCCCGACAGCCAGAAAGCCCATGAAGCCCTGGCCGGCAACCTGTGCCGCTGCACCGGTTATCGCCCGATTCTCGCTGCCGCCGAACAGGCTTGCTGCAACAAACCCCAGGATCACTTCGACAGCCGCCAGGCCGACACCATCGCCCGCCTCAAAGCCATTGCGCCGACGCAAACCGGTGAACTCAACAGCGGCGACAAACGCTGCCTGGTGCCCCTGACCGTTGCCGATCTGGCCGACCTCTACGATGCTTATCCCCAGGCGCGCTTGCTGGCCGGAGGCACCGACCTGGCGCTGGAAGTCACCCAGTTCCACCGCACGCTGCCGGTGATGATCTACGTCGGCAACATTGAAGAAATGAAGCACATCGAAGATCTCGACGACCACCTGGAAATCGGCGCGGCCACAGCCCTCTCCGATTGTTACGCCGCGTTGAACGCTGAATACCCGGACTTTGGCGAACTGCTGCATCGCTTCGCCTCTCTGCAAATCCGCAACCAGGGCACCCTGGGCGGCAATATCGGCAATGCGTCGCCGATTGGTGATTCGCCACCGCTGCTGATCGCCCTCGGCGCGCAGATCGTGCTGCGCAAGGGCGAAACCCGCCGCACCCTGGCGCTTGAAGACTACTTCATCGATTACCGCGTCACCGCGCGCCAGGACAGCGAGTTCATCGAGAAAATTATCGTGCCGAAGGGTCACGCGTTGTTCCGCGCCTACAAGGTTTCCAAGCGCCTGGACGATGACATTTCCGCCGTGTGCGCCGCGTTCAATTTGCAGATTGAAAACGGTGTGATCAGCGACGCCCGCGTTGCGTTCGGTGGCATGGCGGCCACGCCTAAACGCGCCAAGAGCTGCGAAGCCGCGTTGGTGGGCGCCACCTGGAACTCGACCACCGTCGAAAAAGCCTGCGCCGCCCTGGCCGAGGATTTCACCCCGCTGTCGGACTTCCGCGCCAGCAAGGAATATCGCCTGCTCAGCGCGCAGAACCTGTTGCGCAAATACTTCATCGAACTGCAAACGCCGCACATCGAGACTCGGGTGACCGCTTATGTCTAACCATCACGCCGTCGTTAAAACCCAAGCCGAACTCGCCGAGCTGTTCGCCCAGGATCTCACCTCTGGCGTGGGCCGCAGCGTCAAGCATGACAGCGCCGCCAAGCACGTCAGCGGTGAAGCGCACTACATCGATGACCGCCTTGAATTCCCCAACCAATTGCACCTGTATGCGCGCATGTCCGACCGTGCCCACGCGAAGATCATCAGCATCGACACCGCGCCCTGCTATGCCTTTGAAGGTGTGCGCATTGTTATCACCCATGAAGACGTGCCGGGCCTGAAAGACATCGGCCCGCTGATGCCCGGCGATCCGTTGCTGGCGATTGATACGGTGCAGTACGTCGGCCAGGTTGTACTCGCAGTGGCCGCCCGCGACCTGGGCACCGCACGCAAAGCAGCGATGGCTGCGGTGATCGAATACGAAGACCTGGAACCGGTGCTGGATGTGGTCGAGGCGTTTCGCAAAAAGCACTTCGTGCTCGACAGCCACACCCACCAGCGCGGTGATTCAGTCGGCGCATTGGCCACGGCCAAAAACCGTATCCAGGGCACTCTTCATATCGGCGGCCAGGAACACTTCTACCTGGAAACCCAGATCTCCTCGGTGATGCCCACCGAAGACGGCGGCATGATTGTCTATTGCTCTACGCAAAACCCCACCGAAGTGCAGAAACTGGTCGCCGAAGTGCTCGACGTGTCGATGAACAAGATCGTGGTGGATATGCGCCGCATGGGCGGTGGTTTCGGCGGCAAGGAAACCCAGGCCGCCAGCCCCGCGTGCTTGTGCGCGGTGGTCGCGCGCCTCACTGGCCAGCCGACCAAGATGCGCCTGCCGCGCGTGGAAGACATGCTGATGACCGGCAAGCGCCACCCCTTCTATATCGAATACGACGTCGGCTTTGACGACTCTGGTCGCCTGCATGGCATCAACCTGGAACTGGCGGGTAACTGCGGCTGTTCGCCGGACCTGTCCAACTCGATTGTCGACCGTGCGATGTTCCACTCCGACAACGCGTATTACCTGGGCGATGCCACGGTGAACGGCCATCGCTGCAAGACCAACACCGCGTCCAACACTGCCTACCGTGGCTTTGGCGGCCCGCAAGGCATGGTCGCCATCGAGGAAGTGATGGACGCCATCGCCCGCCATCTGGCGCTTGATCCGCTGGCGGTGCGCAAAGCCAACTACTACGGTAAGACCGAGCGCAACGTCACCCACTACTACCAGACGGTCGAGCACAACATGCTCGAAGAGATGACCGCTGAGCTTGAGGCCAGCAGCCAATACGCCGAGCGCCGCGAAGCGATTCGCCTGTACAACGCCCACAGCCCGATCCTGAAAAAAGGCCTGGCGCTGACCCCGGTGAAGTTCGGCATTTCGTTTACAGCCAGCTTTCTCAACCAGGCGGGTGCACTGATCCACATCTATACCGACGGCAGCATCCACCTGAACCACGGCGGCACCGAGATGGGCCAGGGCTTGAACACCAAGGTCGCGCAGGTGGTGGCCGAGGTGTTTCAGGTGGAGATCGACCGCGTACAGATCACCGCCACCAACACCGACAAAGTGCCCAACACCTCGCCGACCGCCGCCTCCAGCGGTGCTGACCTGAACGGTAAGGCCGCGCAGAACGCCGCCGAAACCATCAAGCAGCGACTGGTGGAATTTGCCGCGCGCAAGTACGACGTGAGCGAGGCCGATGTGGCATTCCGCAACGGTCATGTGCGCCTGCGTGACCAGATCCTGACCTTTGAGGCGTTGATCCAGCAGGCTTATTTCGCCCAGGTTTCGCTGTCGAGCACCGGCTTCTACAAGACCCCGAAAATCTTCTACGACCGCAGCCAGTCACGCGGTCGGCCGTTCTACTACTTCGCGTTCGGCGCGGCCTGTTGCGAAGTGATCGTCGACACCCTGACCGGCGAATACAAGATGCTGCGCACCGACATCCTCCACGACGTCGGCGCCTCGCTGAACCCGGCCATCGACATCGGTCAGGTCGAAGGCGGTTTTATCCAGGGTATGGGCTGGCTGACCATGGAAGAGCTGGTGTGGAACAACAAGGGCAAGCTGATGACCAACGGCCCGGCCAGCTACAAGATCCCAGCCGTGGCGGACATGCCGCTGGAGCTGCGCGTCAAGCTGGTGGAAAACCGCAAGAACCCGGAAGACACGGTGTTCCATTCCAAGGCCGTGGGCGAGCCGCCGTTCATGCTCGGGATTGCTTCGTGGTGCGCGATCAAGGACGCCGTAGCGAGCCTGGGTGATTATCGCCATCAACCGAAGATTGACGCACCGGCGACGCCGGAGCGGGTGTTGTGGGGGTGTGAGCAGATGCGGCAGTTGCAGGCTGTTGCGCCTGTGGTAACCGAAACCGAGTTGGCTTCGCTTTAGACCGAGACGCCGCCTTCGACTTGCTCGCAAAGACGGCCGAACGGACAACAGAAATGTTGAGGTAAACATGAACAACTGGATCAGCGCCCTCGCCGACCTGCAAAACCAGGGCGAACCCTGCGTCCTGGTGACCATCATCGAAGAGCTCGGCTCCACGCCGCGCAACGCCGGTTCGAAGATGGTAATCAGCGCCGCGCAGACCTTCGACACCATCGGCGGCGGGCACCTGGAATACAAGGCCATGCAGATCGCCCGGGACATGCTCGTAAGTGGCCAGCAGAACACTCATCTGGAACGCTTCAGCCTCGGCGCCAGCCTGGGCCAGTGCTGTGGCGGCGTGACCGTGCTGCTGTTCGAACCCATGGGCCAAGTGCAGGCGCAGATCGCGGTGTTTGGCGCCGGCCATGTTGGCCGCGCGTTGGTGCCATTGCTGGCGAGCCTGCCGTGCCGGGTGCGTTGGATCGATTCGCGCGACCAGGAGTTTCCGGAACATATCCCGCTAGGCGTGCGTAAAATCGTCAGCGAAGAGCCGGTCGACGAAGTCGCCGACTTGCCGGTGGGCAGTTACTGCATCGTCATGACCCACAATCATGCGCTGGACCTGGAACTGACCGCCGCCCTGCTCAAACGCAATGACTTTGCGTATTTCGGCCTGATTGGCTCAAAGACCAAACGGGTCAAATTCGAACACCGCTTGCGTGATCGCGGCTTCGACGCCGCACAGCTGCAACGCATGCGCTGCCCCATGGGCCTCACCGAGGTAAAGGGCAAATTACCGGTGGAGATCGCCGTCTCCATCGCCGGCGAAATCATCGCTACCTATAACGCGAATTTCGGCCAGCACACCGCCAGCGCCGAACCCATTGCCAAACTGCTGCCGGCTTCGCGTCGCAGCCAAGCCCTTTGAATTGAGACGACCATGCCTTTGACTCGCAAAGCCTACCGTGCCGCCATCCTGCACAGCATCGCCGATCCCGCTGAAGTGGGTATCGAAGCTTCCTACGAGTATTTCGAAGACGGCCTGCTGGTGATCGAAAACGGCCAGATCAGCGCGATTGGTCATGCCGGCGATTTGCTGCCGACGTTGCCCGCCGACATCGACATCACCCACTACCAGGACGCGCTGATCACACCCGGCCTGATCGATACACACATCCACCTGCCGCAAACCGGCATGGTCGGCGCGTATGGCGAGCAATTGCTGGATTGGCTGAACACTTACACCTTCCCGTGCGAAAGCCAGTTCGCCGACAAGGCTCACGCCGAAGAAGTCGCTGATATTTTTATCAAGGAGCTGCTGCGAAACGGCACCACCACCGCGCTGGTGTTTGGCAGCGTGCATCCGCAGTCAGTGAACGCATTTTTTGAGGTGGCAGAAAAGCTCGACCTGCGCATGATCGCCGGCAAGGTGATGATGGACCGCAACGCGCCGGACTACCTGACCGATACCGCAGAATCCGGCTACCAGGAGAGCAAGGCGCTGATCGAGCGCTGGCACGGCAAAGGCCGACTGCACTATGCGGTCACGCCGCGCTTTGCGCCGACCAGCACGCCGGAACAATTGGCCTTGGCCGGGCAACTGCTGGGCGAATACCCCGACCTGTACATGCAGACGCACATCAGCGAGAACACGCAGGAAGTCGAGTGGGTAAAAACGCTGTTCCCGGAGCGCAATGGCTACCTGGATGTGTACGACCACTACACATTGCTGGGCGAGCGCTCGGTGTTTGCCCACGGCGTGCACCTGTGCGATGACGAATGCGCGCGACTGGCAGAAACGGGCTCGGCCGTCGCGTTTTGCCCGACCTCGAACCTGTTCCTCGGCAGCGGCTTGTTCAACCTGCCGATGGCTGAGAAGCACAAGTTGAATGTGGGCCTGGGCACGGACGTGGGTGGCGGCACCAGTTTCTCGCTGCTGCAAACCTTGAACGAAGCCTACAAGGTCATGCAATTGCAGGGCGCGCGGTTGAGCCCGTTCAAATCGCTGTACCTGGCGACCCTGGGCGGCGCGCGGGCGCTGCGGCTGGAAGACAAGATCGGCACGTTGCAGCCGGGGACGGATGCGGACTTTTTAGTGCTGGACTACAACGCTACGCCGTTGTTGAGCTATCGCTTGAAGCAGGCGAATAACATTGCCGAGACGTTGTTTGTGTTGATGACACTGGGGGATGATCGGACGGTGATGCAGACGTATGCAGCCGGGCAGTTGGTGCATCAGCGCTAACTTTAAAATCACCGCAAAACAAAGGTGGGAGCAAGCCCGCTCCCACATTTAGAATCCCAGGTGAGCCTGGGAAATTACAGTTTGATCGAAGAGCGCCCTGGCTTCTTGGTCTGCAACAAATGCGAAAACACCGCATGCAAATCATCCGACGCGCTTTCCTCATCGAGGTTGAGCTTGCTGTCGATATGGTCCATGTGGTGCATCATCAAATTCACCGCCAACGCCGCATCCCGCGCTTCGATCGCATCGATCAACTGAGTGTGTTCATCGTAGGAACAGTGCGAGCGGTTGCCGCTTTCGTACTGGGCGATGATCAATGAGGTCTGCGACACCAGGCTGCGCTGGAAGCTGATCAGCGGCGCGTTCTTCGCCGCTTCGGCCAGCTTGAGGTGGAACTCGCCGGAGAGGCGGATACCCGCACCGCGGTCGCCACGAGAGAAGCTGTCGCGCTCGTCGTTGACCATCTGGCGCAGCTCGGCCAGTTGTTCGGCGGTGGCATGTTGCACCGCCAATTCAGTGATCGCCCGCTCTACCAGACGTCGCGCGAGGAACACCTGGCGCGCTTCCTCGACGCTCGGGCTGGCCACCACAGCACCGCGATTGGGCCGCAGCAGCACCACGCCTTCATGGGCCAGCCGCGACAGGGCGCGGCGAATGATGGTGCGGCTGACGCCGAAGATTTCGCCCAGTGCCTCTTCACTCAATTTAGTACCGGGTGCCAGGCGTTGTTCGAGGATCGCCTCGAAGATATGCGCGTAGACGATATCGTCCTGGGTTCCGCTGCGACCGACCTTGCCGGCTCGCGGTGTTTTCTTGAGAGGTTGCAACTGTTCGTTCATGGGCACTCGGGTTTGGAGAACGGCGGCGAATTAACGGTAATACGTCAACAGCGGGTCGCTGGCAAGTATCACCTAAAAACAGGGCACATTGTACACAACCGGATGCGCCAACACACTGTACGGCTGTTTGCGGCGTCGGCTGTATTGCAATGAGTCGTTACGTTTGAGTTTAGGCTTGAGTCCGTACCGCCAACGGTAAAAAAACAGGTAAAAGGAACACCTCTTCATGAACGACGCCACCCAAGCGCCTTTGCGCCCGCTGGCCGACACGTCTGCGTCGGCCGTCGTCGCCGGCTTCATCGCAATGATGACCGGCTACACCAGTTCCCTGGTGCTGATGTTCCAGGCCGGGCAGGCCGCCGGCTTGACCACGGCGCAGATTTCTTCATGGATCTGGGCGATTTCCATCGGTATGGCGGTGTGCAGCATCGGCCTATCCTTGCGTTATCGCACGCCCATCACCATTGCCTGGTCGACGCCGGGCGCGGCGCTGCTGATCACCAGCCTTGGCGGTGTCAGTTATGGCGAGGCCATCGGCGCCTACATCACCTGCGCCGTGCTGGTGACGATTTGCGGGCTGACCGGCAGCTTTGAAAAACTGGTCAGGCGTATTCCGGCGTCACTCGCGGCCGCCCTGCTGGCGGGGATTCTGTTCAAGATCGGCAGCGAGATCTTCGTTGCCGCGCAGCATCGTACCGGGCTGGTGCTGGGAATGTTCTTCACTTACTTGATCATCAAACGCCTGTCGCCGCGTTACGCGGTGCTGGCCGCGTTGGTGATCGGCACCATATTGTCCGGGTTGATGGGGCTGTTGGACTTCAGCGCTTTTCACCTGGAAGTGGCGACGCCGGTGTGGACCACGCCGCACTTCTCGCTGGCGGCGACCATCAGCATCGGCATTCCACTGTTCGTGGTCGCGATGACCTCGCAGAACATGCCCGGCGTCGCGGTACTCAGGGCCGACGGTTACAACGTGCCTGCCTCGCCCCTGATCACCGCCACCGGCCTGGCCTCCCTGGTGCTGGCGCCGTTCGGCTCCCACGGCATCAATCTGGCAGCGATCAGCGCGGCCATCTGCACCGGGCCGCATGCCCATGAGGATCGTAACAAGCGCTACACGGCAGCGGTGTGGTGTGGGGTGTTCTACGGGATCGCCGGGGTGTTCGGCGCGACCCTCGCGGCCTTGTTCGCGGCCTTGCCCAAGGAACTGGTGCTGTCGATTGCAGCCCTGGCGTTGTTTGGCTCGATCATCAATGGCTTGAGTATCGCCATGAATGAGCCGAAGGAACGGGAAGCGGCGCTGATCACTTTTATGGTCACCGCGTCTGGCTTGACGCTGTTTTCCATCGGTTCGGCGTTCTGGGGAATTGTGGCGGGGGTGTTGACGCTGCTGATTCTGAATTGGAGAAGGGATTAGCTTCAAGCTTCAAGCTTCAAGCTTCAAGCTTCAAGCCACATGAGCTTGCGGCTTGAAGCTTGGAACTTACCGCTTCAATTCTTGGAATTGATCGGCTTTTCCGGATACCACACGTCCAGCAGTGGGCTGACTTCAGCGCTTTTCAGTTCGCTGCGGCCTTTGAGCCAGCTTTCAACAGCTACGCGCTGTTCTTCGTTGACCGAGCCACGCTTCTGCAGGCAAACCAGACCGAAGTCATCGCCGCCGACATAGCCCAGACCATTGGCTTCCATGGCTTCTTTGATGAATGCTTCGAGGAAAGCGTCGGTAGCTTCTTCACTCAGGTCTTCTTTGAAGTCCAGGTTCAGTTCGAAACCCAGCTCTTGAAATTCATCAACGCACAGTTTTTTGCGCAGACGCTGGGAACGGTTAGTCGCCATTGGAACAATCCTCATAAGTAATAACGGGCGGCACTTTAGCAGTTTAAGGCGACGATTGCCCGACTCTCTGGGACAGGCGGCACAATGCCGACAAAAAAAACGCTGAATACCCGCTATCGTTCAGCTACAAGTGAGCCTACGTTGGGGCATAATGCCGACACTTTCATGACCATTGAGGGATTTTTCTTGTTTACCCCTCGCCTTTTTCACCCTCCTCAGCAG
Source organism: Pseudomonas sp. EA_15y_Pfl1_P101 (assembly GCF_963970835.1). Classification (NCBI taxonomy): domain Bacteria; kingdom Pseudomonadati; phylum Pseudomonadota; class Gammaproteobacteria; order Pseudomonadales; family Pseudomonadaceae; genus Pseudomonas; species Pseudomonas sp. EA_15y_Pfl1_P101. Next base: position 84,290 of record NZ_CAXAPA010000012.1, read on the forward strand.
TAGGGTTTTACTTCTTATGATCAAATCTTTGCGTTCAGTGTTTTTCGCCGGTCTTATTCTGCCACTGGCCTTTTCCGCCACCGCTGCCCCCGTCAACAACACCCTGCCACCGAATGTTCAGCAGGCCCTTTCAAAAGCCAAACTGCAGAACAATGCGTTGTCCCTGGTAATGATCCCTCTGAACGGCCCGGGTACGCCTACCGTGTTCAATGCCGACGTCTCGGTGAACCCAGCGTCCACCATGAAACTGGTCACCACTTACGCGGCCTTGGAAATGCTCGGTCCCAACCACCAGTGGAAAACCGAGTTCTACACTGACGGCACCCTCAGCGGTGGTGTGTTGCACGGCAACCTGTACCTCAAGGGCGGCGGCGACCCCAAGCTGAACATGGAAAAACTCTGGCTGCTGATGCGCGACCTGCGCGCCAACGGCGTGCAGCAAGTCACCGGTGACCTGGTGCTGGACCGTGGCTTCTTTATCCAACCACAATTGCCCGAGTTCAATGACGATGGCAACGACGAGAACAAACCGTTCCTGGTCAAGCCAGACGCGCTGCTGGTCAACCTGAAGGCGCTACGTTTTGTGACTCGCAATGATTCCGGCCGGGTGCTGGTGTCGGTCGAGCCACCGATTGCCAGTATCCGCATCGACAACCAGGTCAAGGCCTCCAACGCCAAGCAATGCACCGGCGATGTGCGCTACAACCCAGTCACCGCCGCCGATGGCAGCGTGACAGTAACGGTCAGCGGCCAATTGGCCGATGGCTGCAGTTCGCAGACCTATCTGTCGCTGCTGGACCACGCCACCTACGCCGCCGGCGCCGTGCGGGCGATCTGGAAGGAATTGGGCGGCACTATCCAGGGCCGGAATGTCCAGGCGCCTGTGCCCAAGGATGCCAAAGTGCTGGCCCGGGCGTTCTCGCCGGACCTGGCGGAAATCATCCGCGACATCAACAAATACAGTAACAACACCATGGCCCAGCAGTTGTTCCTGAGCCTGGGTGCACAGTTTCGCAACGATGCCGATGGCGACGATGCCAAGGCGGCGCAACGCGTCGTGCGCCAGTGGCTGGCGAAGAAAGGCATCACCGCGCCGCACTTGGTGATGGAGAACGGCTCCGGTCTGTCCCGTGCTGAACGCGTCAGCGCCCGCGAGATGGCGGCGATGCTGCAAGCGGCGTGGAAAAGCCCTTACGCGGCGGAGTACATCAGCTCGATGCCGATTGCGGGCACCGACGGCACCATGCGCAAACGTCTGAAGACCACTGCCATGCGCGGCGAAGCCCACATCAAGACCGGCACCTTGAACACCGTGCGCGCCATCGCCGGGTTCAGCCGCGACAACAACGGCAATACCTGGGCAGTGGTGGCGATTCTCAACGATCCGAAGCCATGGGGCGCGTCGTCGGTGCTGGACCAGGTGCTGCTGGACCTGTATCGCCAGCCTAAATTGGCGGCTGCACCGATACTCTAAAAGGTACTGTAATACCCCTGTGGGAGCGGGCTTGCTCGCGAATGCGTTGGGTCAGTCTAAAAATTCGGCGCTGACACTCAGCATTCGAGAGCAAGCCCACATTGGGCCCTGCGGCGGCCTTCAGGTACGCAAGCGCTCCGCCTCGACCCGGTCCCTGCCCGCCTGCTTGGCCACGTACACCGCTGAGTCGGCGCGCAGCAGCAAGCCATCGACACCTTCATCCACCCGCCAACTGGCCACGCCAAAGCTGGCGGTGACAGTGCCGACCGGCTCCATCGGTGCACTGCGCAGTGACTCCCACAACTCTATGGCCAGGCGGTAGGCCTGCTCGCCATCGGTATGGGGGCACAGCACCATGAATTCCTCGCCTCCCAGGCGGCAGAACACATCAGTGCGGCGCAGGCGCTGGCTGATGCGTTTGCACAACGCCTGCAATACCCCATCGCCAACGGCATGCCCATGCCTGTCGTTGATGCGCTTGAAGTGATCGATATCCAGCATGATCACCGACAGTGCCCCCGAGGTGCGGTTAAGCCTCACCATCTCGGCCCTCAGGCGATCTTGAAAATAGCGGCGGTTGTGAATCCCGGTCAGGGAGTCGGTGATAGAAAGCGCGCGCAGTTCCTCTTCCACCCGCTTCAAGTCGGAAATATCCGACACATAGCCATGCCACAACGTGCCGCCTCCCGGTAACTCTTCAGGGGTGGCCTCCCCACGAATCCAACGCAGGCCGCGTTGCGGCAACTGCACCCGGTACTCTTCGCGCCAATGGCTCAACTGCAACGCGGACAAGCGGATTGATGCACGCACCCGTTCCACATCCAGCGGATGGATACGCTCAAAAACCTTCTTGGCGTCTTGCTGCAATACGCCGGGCTCGATTTCATAGAGGTCGTGCATGCCATCACTGGCGTAGATGAATGTCCAGTTGTTCTGGGGCTCCAGGGTGAACTGGAAGATTCCGCCGGGGACATGGGCGCTGAGTTTCTTGAGCAGGCGGTCCCGCGCCGCCAATGCCTCGTAGGCACGCTTTTGTTCGGTAACGTCCAGGTAAATCGCCAGGTGGCCGATCCACAAACCATGGTCGTCCAGCAGCACAGTGGCCAGCATGTTCACGGTCAGCTGGCTGCCGTCTTCGCGGACCAAGGTCCATTCGCGGGCTTCGTGCAGGCTGTCCGGGCCTTCCACCAACATCGCCTGGCTCGCGGGAATACGCTTGCCCAAGGCCACACTCAAACTGGCGGAGCGCGCCTCCAGTTCCACCGCCAGATGCAGGCTTTCCAGGGTGTGTGTGCCCACCACTTGCTCGGCCACGAACCCCAGCATCTGCTCCGCACCGGCGTTGAAGGTGTTGATGACGCCGCGCAGGTCGGTGGCAATGATTGCGACCTGCGTGGCCGCATTGAGCACGCTGCGCAACTGGCCATGGGCCGAGCGCAACTCCTGCTCACGCATACGCAGCTGCACGGTACGTTGCTCCACCAGTTTCAACGCGCGCTGGCGTTGGCTCACCAGTATATAGAGCAAGGCGCTGAGCAACAGGCTGAGCAGGCTCCCCATGGTCAGGATCGCGAACAACGAAGAGTGGTTGGCCTGTTCGAACACCTGACTCGGACGCAGGTTCAGGGCGAAGATGTGGTCGCCCAGCGTCAGGCGGCGCGTGCCGACAGGGTCGCTGATGGCCCCGAACGTGCCGGACTCGAAAAGCACGCGCTTGTGCAAGCCGGAGATGTCGACTACTTGCATCATCAGGTTATCCCGGTCAGGCTTGGGCAAACCGTCGGCCACCAACTGGCGAATGCTGATCACCGCCATCACATAGCCGTAGGGCTCGTTCTGGGATTGTCCGGAGATGGACAAGTGGCTCACCGGCGCGACCAGTAACACGCCGGTGGCATAGGCCGGTTCTACGCCCACCAATTGCATGGGCTGGGACACCGCCAGCTTGCCGGTCTTTTGCGCACGCTCAAGGGCCGAACGCCGCAGGGGCTGGGCCAGCAGATCAAAGCCGAGTGGTGCGCCCCGTAGGCTTTGGCTCTGGCTATACACCACCGGCACGTATTCATCGCGCTCGGTCGCAGGGGCCAGCTCACCCGCCGAATTCAACTCACGGATAACAAAGGGCGCGCCTCCCCGGCCGGACACGTCTTGCTCAAACTGGCTGCGCTGCTCGCGATACACCCGGGGCGCCCAGGAGTATGCGAGGGTGCGCAACAACAAGGGCTGGGCAAAACCGTCGAATTCTTCGCGGGACACATCATCGGAATTGACAAAGAAACGCCGCAGGCTGTCCAGGCGCTGCTCCTGGTCTTCGAAGCGCTCCTGCAGGTGGGTATAGCGTTCATTGACCAGCAATTGAAAGCGCTGGCGCAGTTGCTGCTGATAAAGGTCGGAGGCGGCCCAGGCGACAATCGCCGTCAAGGCAAATCCCGCCAGTAACACCACCAATGCCACCCGCCAAGCCGACGCCTGCTCACTGATAAGGCCTAGGATTTTCGGGCGAACAGCTTGCAACGGCATAAGCAACACTCACAGCGCCAGTGTGCGGGGTGTCACTTTGGCGGGACCTTAAGTTATAGCCATCGACCTTGAGTTTGACCAGCGTAAAAAAGCCGCAAGCCCGGAATAATCCAGGCTTGCGGCTTTTTAGTAGCGGCGATCAGCGAGCAGTGATTTTCCACGCCCGGTGGATCTTCGCATTACGTGCGAAATCCGGGTCGATGGTCTTGTCGCTGATCTCCTCGACCGCGTAGCGTTCGCTGAGGTTGTCCTCCAACGCGAACTTGCGGAAGTTGTTCGAGAAGTACAGCACGCCGCCCGGTGCCAGGCGTGCCATGGCTAGGTCGAGCAACTGCACGTGGTCACGCTGTACGTCGAAGATACCTTCCATGCGTTTGGAGTTGGAGAAGGTCGGCGGGTCGATGAAGATCATGTCGAACTCATCGCGGCTGGCTTCCAGCCACGCCATCACATCACCCTGCTCCAGGCGGTTCTTGTCGGAGAAACCGTTGAGCGAGAAGTTGCGACGCGCCCAGTCCAGGTAGGTCTTGGACAGGTCGACACTGGTGGTGCTGCGCGCGCCGCCCTTGGCCGCGTGCACACTGGCGGTAGCGGTGTAGCAATACAAATTGAGGAAGCGCTTGCCGGCGGCCTCTTTCTGGATGCGCATGCGCATCGGACGGTGGTCGAGAAACAGGCCGGTGTCCAGGTAATCGGTGAGGTTGACCAGCAACTTCACGCCGCCTTCGCTGACTTCGGTGAACTTGCCTTGGGCGCTCTGACGCTCGTACTGCTTGGTGCCGCTCTGACGCTCGCGGCGCTTGACCACCACGCGGCTCTTGTCGATATTCAGGGCCTGGGGAATCGCGGCCAGGGCATCGAACATGCGTGCGGAGGCTTTTTCCGGGTCGATGGACTTCGGCGCGACATATTCCTGCACGTGGACCCAATCGTGATACAGGTCGATGGCCATGGAGTATTCCGGCATGTCGGCGTCGTACACCCGGTAGCAGTCCACGCCTTCGCGCTTGGCCCACTTGCCCAGCAGCTTGAGGTTCTTCTGCAGGCGGTTGGCGAACATCTGCCCGCCTTCGCTCAGGCGCGGCTGCTCAACCACTGGCGCCGGAGCGGGTTTGATCGGGTTGCCGTTCTTGTTGTACTGACGCTCTTGCGGCTCAGCCGGGGCTTGATCGTAAGCGGCTTGCTCACGTTCGGCCTGACGCTGTTCTGGGGTGCGACGCTCACCGGTGACGAACTGGTCCGGGTTGACCTTGATAAGCAACAATTTGCACGGCAGGGCGCCGTTCCAGAACGAGTACTGCTTGTGGCTACGGATACCCATGCGCTTGCCCAGGTCCGGCGCGCCAGTGAATACCGCCGCTTCCCAGCCCATGCACGCTTGGCGCAGACGCTCGCCAAGGTTCTGGTAGAGGTACAACAAGCTGGCTTCGTCACCCAAACGCTCGCCGTACGGCGGGTTGCAGATGACCAGGCCTTTCTGGTTCTGGTCCGGGCGTGGCTCAAAAGTGCCGACTTCGCCCTGGTACACCTTGATCCAGTGGCTGAGGCCGGCACGCTCGATGTTGTTGCGCGCGGGCTGGATCAGGCGCGGATCGGCTTCGTAGCCACGAATCCACAGCGGTGGCTTGTTCATGCCGATGGCCGCACGTTCGGTGGCCTCGGTGTGCAGTTTTTTCCACAGCGCCGGGACGTGACCCAGCCAGGTGGTGAAACCCCACAGCTCGCGGTTCAGGTTGGGCGCCATATCGGCAGCGATCATCGCGCCCTCCACCAGGAAGGTACCCACGCCGCACATTGGGTCGCTCAGCGCGCCGCCTTCAGCAGCAATGCGCGGCCAGCCGGCACGAATCAGGATCGCGGCCGCCAGGTTTTCTTTCAGGGGTGCCGCGCCCTGCTGCAGACGGTAGCCACGCTGGTGCAGGCTGTGGCCGGAAAGGTCGAGGGACAGGATCGCTTCGCCGCGGTCCAGGCGCAGGTGGATGCGCAAGTCCGGGTTGATCTTGTCGATAGACGGGCGTTCGCCGGTCGGGGTGCGCAGCTTGTCGACAATCGCATCCTTGACCTTCAGCGCGCCGAAGTGGGTGTTATCGATGCCCGAGCCGTGGCCACTGAATTCGACCGCCAGGGAGCCATCGGAGACCATGTGCTCGGCCCACTCGATATCCAGCACACCGTGGTAGAGGTCTTCGGCGTCCTTCATCGGGAAGCGCTTAAGCACCAGCAGTACGCGGTTGGCCAAGCGTGACCAGAGACACAGACGGTAGGCGGTTTCCATGTCGGCCATGCCGCGCACGGCCGAGGTGTGCTCGCGGGCTTCCTCAAGGCCAAGCCCGACGGCTTCCTCGATCAGCAGGCCTTCGAGGCCTTTGGGGCAGGTGAGGAAGAGTTCAAAACGGTCCGACATGGGGCATTCCAGGCTTTTCAGCAATAAATGAACGGGCGACGCATCGCCAGCTCGGTTTTCAATCAAGCACTTTTCTTGAAGAGTGCCCGCGTGGCACGAATGTGCCGTCCCACCCCGTCTGTCTGGCCCTTGGGCCCTGATTGACGAGGCAGAGAGAACTGTTTAACAACAAAACGCGTAATAGAAAGAAATATTCCGCCCTTTCGTCGAATAATAACCGACCGCAACGGACGGGCATTCTCACTAAAGGATTAAACCCATCCTCTTTGCAGGGCACATCATAGCTGGGTTTGCCGGATAAATGGGGCAAAAAGCCAGCCCAGCTTATGGCTATAGCATCGTTATCGTTACGTGCTTATGACAAAACGATCATTGAATCCATGTGACCTATTGGTTAGAACTCACCACAGGTTGGTGCCGTAACGACGCCGACAAATAGGCTCGCCACGCCGGCAGCGAGCCGACCGACGGCAGAAAAACTCTGCCTGGCCCCAGACGAGGCCAAAGGATATCAAGACAGTCAACAAGTGAGGGAAACACCCTATGAGAAGACTTAAGCGTGATCCGTTGGAAAGAGCATTTTTACGCGGATATCAATATGGCGTTCATGGCAAATCCCGTGAGCTTTGCCCATTTACTCTACCGTCGGTACGCCAAGCCTGGATCAACGGCTGGCGAGAAGGACGCGGCGACAACTGGGACGGTATGACTGGCACTGCGGGAATCCACAGACTCAACGAACTTCACGCCGTCGGCTAATCAAGGGCAATTATTTCCGACATCATCACCTTTGAATGTGTAACGATTTAACCACGCACGTCCTATCCGGGCGGCGGGCTTCGGCCCAGGGGGCTCCTTGATGGAGCCCTTTTTAATGGCTGGTGAATAAACCTTGTGGGCGCATCAGCGCAGTGCGGCGATTGCATCCACCGACTGGCGGATCAGCGCCGGGCCTTTATAGATGAAGCCGGAGTAGAGCTGCACCAGGCTGGCACCCGCGGCGATCTTCTCGGCTGCGTGCTTGCCTTCGGTGATGCCACCTGCCGCGATAATCGGCAAACGCCCCGCCAACTCGGCAGCCAACACCTTGACGATATGCGTGCTCTGCTCGCGCACCGGGCCACCCGACAGGCCACCCGCTTCATCGCCATGGGCCAGGCCTTCGACGCCTACGCGGCTGAGGGTGGTGTTGGTCGCGATCACCGCGTCCATCCCTGAGTCCACCAGGGCCTGGGCGACCAGCACGGTTTCTTCGTCGCTCATGTCCGGGGCAATCTTGATCGCTAACGGCACGCGCTTGCCATGGCGCCCAGCCAGGTCTTCCTGGCGCTGGCGCAAGGCTTCGAGCAGTTGCTTGAGGGAGTCGCCGAACTGCAGGCTACGCAGGCCCGGGGTGTTGGGCGAGCTGACGTTGACCGTGACGTAGCTGGCGTGGGCGTAGACCTTGTCCAGGCAGATCAGGTAGTCATCCACGGCACGTTCAACCGGGGTATCGAAGTTCTTGCCGATATTGATGCCTAGGATGCCGTTGTACTTCGCCGCTTGAACCCGCGACAACAGATGATCAACCCCCAGGTTGTTGAAGCCCATGCGGTTGATGATCGCCTCGGCTTCCGGCAGGCGGAAGATACGCGGCTTGGGGTTACCCGGTTGTGGCCTTGGGGTCACCGTGCCGATTTCGACAAAACCGAAACCCAGCTGAGCAAAACCATCAATGGCCGCACCGTTTTTATCCAGGCCAGCCGCCAGCCCGACCGGATTGGGGAAATCGAGCCCCATCACCGATACCGGCATTTTTGCCGGCGCCTTGCATACCAGGCCATTGAGCCCCAGGCGGCCACCGGCACCGATCAGGTCCAGGGACAGATCGTGGGAGGTTTCCGGGGAGAGTTTGAACAACAGCTGGCGGGCCAGGGTATACATGGGCGGGCTAGACTCGGATGGCGGCGAAAGGTGACGGCGATTATAGCTGGGGAGACAGGGAGCGCGCGAGGCGTGAACCTCAATCGTCATTAGCGATGCGCGACCAACTGCTCGTAATACGCCCAGATTTTCTGCGCATACCGCATGCGCAACGCCTCACGCTCGGGCCCGGAGCCCGTCCCAACGTTGTAGGAACCTACCGCTGTCCAGTTGTAGCCAAAGCGCTGGATGAACTCGGCGAGAATCGAAGCGCCCACCTCAACCGACAGACAGGGCTCGTTGATCAGACGCTCCTCGGTAATACCCTGCTTGAGCAAGCGAGGCAGATGGATGCTGTTGATCTGCATCAGGCCGATGTCACGAGTGCCATTACGGTTGGCAAGATTCATCGCTTGCGCCCGATTACCTGACTCCACGACGGCGATCGCTTGCAGCAACTCTGGTTCGATATCGTAGTGCCTGGCGGCCTCCTGCCAACAATAGGCCACCGCTTGATGGCTGGTCATCACCATGCTCAACACCAAGCCTGTGCTCCAGAACCTAGCCACGGTTTATCGAACCATGGCTGACCTGGCCGCAGGCCGAGCACACATGTCTCATGCAGCCCGGCGCATGGCCCTCTGCAGTGACCGGGCATGTGAAGCGGTACCCTTGACCGTAGATCGTCTTGATAAACCCCTTGTCGACGCCAAGGTACTTGCGCAGTGAGTAAATGCAGCGCGTCAACGACTCCTCAGCCACCTCCCCCTGCGGCCAGGCCAGCTCCAGCAAGCGATCCTTGGTCATCAACGCGCCACCGGATGCCAGCAGCAGTCGCAACACCTGCCATTCCTTGGGCGGTAACTGAACATCCGAACCCTCGCCGGTCAGGCGACCGTCGTCATGCAGGGTCCAGCGCGAAAAAACCAGGGAAGTCGTCGTCCCTGCATCATCCATGACGGCCATCATTACCTCGGCATCCGGCTACTGACATTGAAGTCCTCACTTGCATCACTGACTCATGTACCTAGGTCACGACTATAAAAAACCTGCCTCCCGACTCACGCTAGGAAAAAGCCCAATCATCCAGCGGTTTTCGATACTGCTCTGTAAGACCTTTCGCTATCCGCCACCTCCAGGCAGCCACGCCTGATACACCTCATGCAACTCAACCCCTAGCCGGTCCTCCAACTGCACCAGTTCACCCAAGGCGAGTAATTGCCCATTCACCCGAACTTCTACGCAGTGGGTTATCTGCCGCGTCAATGGCAATATCTTTCCCGGCGCGAAGGCTACCAGGCGCCTGCGGCTGATCAGCTGTTCCTGTAGAAGAATTTCCAGATGCATGGCTTACCACCTTGGTTACGGTGAGACATCGCGCCCCGGCCGCACAAAAGCACGTTGAACACGCTCATATTGCACGGCTGTCAAGGGTGGTGGCCCTACGCCCTCGTCCGGCCCCTTCAACGCGCCGCCCACCGCTCTGGCCTGGATCACAAACAGGCGCACTAGAGCCGGGCGACCAGCTCCCCGTCCTTCTGACTCCCTTTGAAAAGCGCCCAGCCATAGGCGTCTGCCTTGGGGCAAACGCACCACACTGTTGACGCCCACTCGTCCCACCGCCGCGTTTTTTTCACGCCGTTTCGGCTCGGTCATCTGGCGACCCTCTTCGACCTCAAGGCGCATCTCGATCTGGTTGGCCTCGGCAAAACGCGGCAAGACACTGACTTGGGTGCCGTAACGCACCGGTTTCCAGTCGGTTTTGTCGTTTTCGGCAGGTGGCAGATAGAACGTGTGGTTGTCCTGAAAAACCGCCGGCACGTTCTCCTGGGTGAGAATCGCCGGCAGTGTTGTCACCTTCGCGCGCCGACGACGCTCCAATGCGCTGATCTGCGCCAGCAGGTGGCTATCATCCAACGGCGCTAAAACGCGCGATGTCGAAGCCTTGCTTTGCGTATCCCAGCCCAAGCCCAGCTTCTTCAGTTCGTCGCGCTCCACATCCACCCACCACAGCGAGACCTCAATCGCGCGCTTAGGTATGTCGAGTTCCGCTACCAGTTTCTGGATGAAACTCACCTGCGCTGGCTTACCCTTGATAAGCAGGCTGTTGCTATCCGGGTAGGCGATCACGCCAAGGCTCTTGTCGGACAGCAACCCCTTGTGCTCGCTGGTCAGCAGGGTTTCGATCATCGAAGCCATCCCCGGAACGGTGACCGGTCTGTCGCTTGTGCCGTACTGACGATCCGCCACATCGGTGTTGAGTACCTGGACAATGCCAAAGGCCTGCGCCCCCACCCGTAACTCAGCTTTTTGCCGGTCCATCAACTGGGCCAGGCGCAGCACCTGATCGACATAATTCGGTGGGCCGGAAACATAGAACGTTCGCCCTGCACTTTCACGCAAAGGATAGCGCGACTCATCGAGGCCCGACCGGCGCATGAGGCTACGCAGCCTGTCGACGGAAATATGCCGCAAGGTCACCGCAGAGCTTTTAGCCTCGCCCGCGTCATAGACATACAGCGCTTGCCCGTCGCTGTACCAGATCAATCCTTGTTGCAACGCAAGTGTCTCCAGGGCCTGTTGCGGTGCATCGAAATCCAGCGCTGTACTGAGGCGTTTGCGTGCCACCTCACGGCTGACAACAATGGGCAAGCCCAATGGCTCCGACAGTGCGGTGAACACGGTATACAGGCTTTGATCCTGTGCCTGGTAAAGCCCGGCCCAGGCAACAGCACTTTCGGACACCAGCACGGCGAGCAGCGCAGCAAAAAACAGCCGACGGCAAAGCCAGGGGCGGGGCATCGTTGCAAGGAAGTCGGCGTACACCGTGGGGTTTCCTGGGCGGTCTGACATTAAGAATGCGGCCATACTGAAAGGCCGCCAGGTTTCAATCTTGATGGAAAGTTGACGGCTGCCTGGGCCCCACTCCCCGTGGCATGTGCCTTGCTACACACTCTGCATCAGAGCACGCGCCAACGACGGAGCGAGCTTACGAACAAAGGCGTCGTTACCCGCACTGGCTTACATCGCCATCTGAGGGAACGACGCTTTTTTTTGAGAGAAAAGGTAGGTATTGATGAACGATTCGGTTGGCAACAGCCCGGTGAACGACCCGCTGGCTTGGGTCAACGGCAGTGATGCCCCGGAAAAGAGCAGCCTCGACCTGGGCTTCATGGCCTTGAGCGACTGCGCATCAATGATAGTGGCGGCCACCCAGGGCTTCGCTCAACCCTATGGCGTGACACTGAACCTAAAGCGCCAATCGTCCTGGGCCAACCTGCGCGACAAACTGGTCAGCGGCGAACTGGACGCCGCCCACAGCCTGTACGGGCTGATTTATGCCGTGCACCTGGGCATCGGCGGCGTAGCGCCCACCGACATGTCGGTACTGATGGGGCTTAACCAGAACGGGCAAAGCATCAACCTGTCCCACGGGTTGCAGCAACAAGGGGTGATCACTCCTGAGGCACTGGAGCGCCATGCGCACCAAAGCCGAACAAAACTGACCTTTGCCCAGACGTTTCCCACAGGCACCCACGCTATGTGGTTGTATTACTGGCTGGCGAGCCAAGGCATTCATCCCTTGCAGGATGTGGACAGCGTGGTGGTCCCGCCACCGCAAATGGTTGCGCACCTGCAAGCCGGACGCATCGATGGTTTTTGCGTCGGCGAACCCTGGTGCGCCAGCGCGGTCAAGCAAAACCAAGGGTTTACCCTGGCAACAACCCAGGCAATCTGGCCGGATCATCCAGAAAAGGTGCTCGGCTGTACCCAGGCGTTTGTCGACCAGTACCCCAACACCGCGCGTGTACTGATAATGGCGATCCTGGAGGCCAGTCGATTTATCGAAGAAAGCACCGAAAACCGCCGTTCCACCGCGCAATTGCTCAGTGGCCGCGAGTACCTCGACGCCCCGCTCGACTGCATCGAACCACGCCTGCTCGGCGCCTATGACGATGGCCTGGGCAACCAATGGCAGGATCCCCACGCCTTGCGCTTTTTTGCTGATGGCGAGGTGAACCTGCCCTACCTCTCTGACGGCATGTGGTTCATGACCCAGTTTCGGCGCTGGGGCCTTCTGCGTGAAGACCCGGACTATCTCGGCGTTGCGCGCCAAGTGCAGCAGCTGCCGCTGTTTCGCCAGGCGGCTGACGCGCTGGGTATCAAGGTGAAAGACCAGGACATGCGCAGCAGCCAACTGATCGACGGCAAAATCTGGGACGGTTCCGAACCCGCCGGCTATGCCCGCAGCTTCCGCCTGCATGCCCTGGCCAACACCACCCACCGCCAAGCCTTGCGCTGACAGGAGGACTTCCATGCTGCGAATCCTGTTGATCAACGACACCCCGCGCAAAGTCGGCCGCCTGAGGACGGCGCTGATCGAGGCCGGCTTTGAAGTCATTGACGAGTCCGGCCTGACCATCGACCTGCCCGCACGCGTCGAAACAGTGCGCCCGGACGTGATCCTGATCGATACCGAGTCACCGGGCCGTGATGTGATGGAGCAAGTGGTATTGGTCAGCCGCGACCAACCCCGGCCGATAGTGATGTTCACCGACGAACACGACCCGAGCGTGATGCGCCAGGCAATCAAATCCGGTGTCAGCGCTTATATCGTCGAAGGCATCCAGGCCGAGCGCCTGCAGCCGATCCTCGATGTGGCCATGGCGCGCTTCGAGAGCGACCAGGCCCTGCGCGCTCAGCTTCACGCTCGGGACCAGCAACTGGCGGAACGCAAGCGCATCGAGCTGGCCAAGGGCATGCTGATGAAAATGAAGGACTGCAATGAGGAAGATGCCTACACCCTCATGCGCCGGCAGGCCATGAGCCGCCAGCAGAAACTGATCCAGGTGGCGGAGCAGATTATCGCCATGAGTGAGTTGCTCGGCTGATTTGGCGCAGCTCTTGCTAAGTAAACATCACAGGTAGCCAACGGCGGTTGCCCCTCCACGACAAAGACGTCGCTCACCCGGTTTGCCCTCGCGAACCCGGTGGCGGCGTTTTTTTGTTTTAGCCCCCGCTAAAGGGGCCGGTGGGGCGGCCTTAACCGGCTGTTCCATCACCAGGCCTTCTTACAAGACTCCCAACCGTTGAGGTGCGTGATGAAATCAAGCTTCTGGAAATCCGGGCACACCCCGACCCTGTTTGCCGCGTTCCTGTATTTCGACCTGAGCTTCATGGTCTGGTACCTGCTGGGCCCACTGGCGATACAAATTGCCGCCGACTTGCACTTGACCACTCAACAACGCGGCCTGATGGTCGCAACGCCCATCCTCGCCGGTGCGATTTTGCGCTTTCTGATGGGGATGCTGGCTGACAAGCTGTCGCCGAAGACCGCGGGGCTAATTGGCCAGGTGATTGTGATCTGCGCCCTGTTCGGCGCCTGGAAGCTGGGAATCCACAGCTATGAGCAAGCCTTGCTGCTGGGCGTGTTTCTGGGCATGGCCGGCGCATCGTTTGCCGTCGCGCTGCCACTGGCCTCCCAATGGTACCCGGCAGAACACCAGGGCAAGGCCATGGGCATCGCTGGCGCGGGCAACTCCGGCACTGTATTCGCCGCATTGCTGGCGCCTGTGTTGGCGGCCGCTTTTGGCTGGAACAACGTCTTCGGCTTTGCCGTGATTCCACTGGTGATGACCCTGATCGTCTTTGCCTGGCTGGCGCGCAACGCCCCTGAACGGCCGAAAGCCAAGTCCATGGCTGACTACTTCAAGGCCCTGGGCGACCGTGACAGCTGGTGGTTCATGTTTTTCTACAGCGTGACCTTCGGCGGGTTTATCGGCCTGGCCAGCGCCCTGCCCGGCTACTTCAACGACCAATACGGCCTGAGCCCAGTGACCGCCGGTTACTACACCGCCGCCTGCGTGTTCGGCGGCAGCCTGATGCGCCCCCTAGGTGGCGCCTTGGCGGACCGTTTCGGCGGGATTCGTACCCTATTGGGCATGTACAGCGTGGCGGCGATTTGTATCGCGGCGGTGGGTTTCAACCTACCGAGTTCCTACGCGGCACTGGCACTTTTCGTCTGCACTATGCTCGGCCTGGGTGCCGGGAATGGCGCGGTGTTCCAACTGGTACCACAGCGTTTCCGTCGCGAGATCGGCGTGATGACCGGCCTGATCGGCATGGCCGGCGGTATCGGCGGTTTTGCTTTGGCGGCGGGCATGGGCGCGATCAAACAAAGTACCGGCAGCTATCAACTGGCCCTGTGGCTGTTCGCCAGCCTGGCCGTGTTGGCCTGGTTTGGCCTGCACGGCGTGAAGCGTCGCTGGAGGACCACCTGGGGCTCGGCTGCCGTGACGGCTGCGCGGGTCTGATGAGTCTGCAACTGAGCGTCGCCCAAGCCAGTGCCATCGGCCCACGGGCGGAAAACCAGGACGCGCTACGGGTGGTGACTCCTATGGCCGAACTGGCGGCGAGCAAAGGTTACCTGTGTGCCATCGCCGACGGCGTAAGCCAGTGCGCCGACGGTGGCTTGGCCGCGCGCTCGACCCTGCAGGCGCTGGCGATGGATTACTACGCCACGCCGCAAACCTGGGGCGTGGCCCAGGCCCTGGAACGTTTGCTGCTGGCACAGAATCGCTGGCTGCAGGCGAATGGCGGTGGTCAGCCCTTGTTGACCACCCTCAGCGCCCTGGTGTTTCGCGGCCAGCGCTTTACCCTGGCGCACGTCGGCGATTGCCGGGCCTATCGTTGGCTGGATGGCGAATTGCAGCGCATCAGCGAGGATCACGTGTGGGAACAACCGGGCATGCAGCATGTGCTCAAGCGCGCGCTCGGCCTGGATCAACACCTGGTGTTGGACTTTCTCGACGGCCAACTGCGCGAAGGCGAGTGTTTCCTGCTGCTCAGTGATGGCGTGTGGGCAACCCTGGGTGATCAGAGCATCCGCGCGATTTTGCGCGAGCAAACGGACCTGGATCTGGCAGTCAATACGCTGGTGAGCGCCGCACACCTAGCCGGTAGCCAGGACAATGCCAGCGCCCTGCTGGTGCGCATCGACAGCCTCGGCGCAGCCACGCTCGGCGATGCCTTGGTACAGTTGCAGCAATGGCCCCTGCCACCACCGCTGAAAGACGGGCAACACTTCGAAGGCTGGCAGGTGGAAACCGTACTGGCGCAAAGCCGCCAGTCGTTGTTATACCGGGTAAGGGACGCCCAGCAGCAACCCTGGCTGCTGAAAACACTGCCGTTGAGCCATGACGATAATCGCGACGCCGGCCAGGCGTTGCTGTCGGAGGAATGGTTTTTAAGGCGGGTTGCAGGGCGGGCGTTTCCTGAAGTCCACGTCGCCAGCGGGCGCCAGCATCTGTACTACGTGATGCGTGAATATTCCGGCGAAACCCTGGCTGAACGGTTCCAGCGCCAAGGTCCATTGCCCCTGGCGCAATGGCAATCGATGGCCGAACGCTTGCTGCGTGCGGTGGGCATGCTGCATCGGCGTCAGATTCTGCACCGTGATATAAAGCCGGAAAACCTCCTGCTGGGGGACGACGGCGAACTGCGGGTGCTGGATTTCGGCCTGGCGTACTGCCCAGGCCTGTCGGAAGACCATGCCCATGTGCTGCCGGGCACGCCAAGCTTCATCGCACCGGAGGCATTTAATGGCGACCGTCCTACAGCCCAACAGGATTTATACAGCGTCGGTGTCACCCTGTATTACTTGCTGACTGGGCATTACCCCTACGGTGAAATCGAAGCTTTCCAACGGCCAAGGTTCACCCACCCTGTCAGCGCCAGCCGCTATCGCCCCGATCTGCCGGATTGGTTGCCCCTCAGCCTGGAACGGGCCGTGGCTGCGAATCCGTCACACCGCTATGAAACCGCCGAAGAGTGGTTGCGGGTGCTGGACCAGGCTGACCGGCAGGAACTGAGCATCCGTCCCAGGCCGTTGCTGGAGCGTGAACCCTTGAAGGTCTGGCGCGCGCTGGGGTTGATCTCAATGCTGATCAACCTGGTGCTGTTGTACTCACTCTTTCACAGCTGACGTCATCCCTGGACGAGGAAAAACCTATGAACGCAAAAGTCTGGCTGGTAGGCGCAGGTCCCGGTGACCCGGAGCTGTTGACCCTCAAGGCCGTTCGGGCCATGCGCGAAGCCGATGTGGTACTGGTCGATGATCTGGTAAACCCGGCGGTGCTGGAACACTGTGCCGAAGCGCGGGTGATTATCGTGGGGAAACGCGGTGGCTGCCGCTCGACTCCGCAGGCTTTTATCCACCGCCTGATGCTGCGTTATGCGCGCCAGGGCAAATGCGTAGTGCGGCTCAAGGGTGGCGACCCGTGCATTTTCGGGCGCGGCGGTGAAGAAGCGGTGTGGTTGCGTGAGCGAGGCATCGAGGTGGAATTGGTCAACGGGATTACCGCGGGCCTGGCCGGCGCTACGAATTGCGCGGTTCCGTTGACGTTGCGCGGGGTAAGCCGTGGCGTGACCCTGGTCACGGCACATACTCAGGACGACAGCAGCCTGAATTGGCGTGCCCTGGCAGAGGGCGGGACAACCTTGGTGGTGTATATGGGCGTGGCGAAACTGGAGGAGATTCGCCAGCAATTACTGGATGGCGGGATGATGCCGGATATGCCGGTGGCGATGATCGAAAATGCATCGTTGCCGCAACAAAGGGAGTGCCGCAGCGATCTGTCCCATATGCATGAGGACGCCCGTGCGTTTGCCCTGAAGAGCCCGGCAATCTTGGTGATCGGCCGCGTTGCCGCCACCGAACAGGCTGTTTGCCTGGCAGATACAGCCAGCGCCTGAGGCAAATCACAGGCGAAAAAAAGCCCGGCCTAAGCCGGGCTTTTTTCTACAACTCAGTAATTACTGAGCGGTAGCTTCAACCGACGCTTCTACGCGACGGTTAACAGCGCGACCAGCTTCAGTTGCGTTGTCAGCAACTGGGCGGGATTCGCCGTAACCTACTGCGGTTACACGGCTTGGAGCAACGCCGTCTTTAACCAGGACTTGCTTAACAGCGTCAGCACGACGCTGGGACAGCTTCTGGTTGTAAGCGTCTGGACCTACGGAGTCAGTGTGACCAGCAACTTCTACGTTGGTAGCTGGGTACTGAGCCATGAAGTCGGCCAGGTTTTTAACGTCGCTGTAGCTGTTAGGCTTAACAACGGCCTTGTCGAAGTCGAACTTAACGTCCAGCTCAACACGAACAACCTGAGCAACTGGAGCTTCTGGCTCTGGAGTTGGCTCTGGAGCTGGTGCTGGGGTAGGGGCTGGAGCTGCTGCACCAGCGTTACCGCCGAAGTTCACGCCCAGGCCGACCAGTGCGGAGTAGTCCCACTTGCCGTTGTCCAGACCGTAGTCAGCTTCAACACCGGCACGAGCGTACAGGTTGTTGGTGAAGTAGTACTTCACGCCAGTACCAACGGTAGCGAAAGTAGTGTGGTCGCGACCGCTGTGGCCGTCAGCCAGAACGTTGGTACGGCTCTGGTGGCCGAAACCGCCTTCTACGTACGGACGCAGGCTGTCTACGCCAGCTTGACCGAAGTGATACTGGGCAACCAGGCTGCCGGTATCGCCTTTGATCTTCTGGTTACCAGTACCGTCGTTCGAACGGGTGTGGTTGGTCTTGTCGTACGACAGGTTCAAGGACAGGTCGTCGGTCAGGAAATAACCGATGCGAGCGCCAGGATTGAAGCCGTCTTCGATGTGCTTGACGCTATCGTTGTACTGCTTCTTGTAGAACAGCTCGCCTTCAACTGCGCCTTGGCCTTGTGCCAGAACGCCGAAAGAAGTAGCGGCAATAAGAGAACCAATGGCCAAGCCCAAGGTGTTTTTCAGTTTCATCCGTTAAATCCCCATCTGGTGATTGTAAAGCAGTCCCACAAACCGGGGGACAACTCGGCGACAAGTCTAACAGAACTTGCCTACACGTAAGAGATATTTGCCACGCACTAAGTTTCAGTCTCGCCCGCAAATTTCTCACGTAATTTATCAAGAGCACGTTTGTAACGCATTTTTGTAGCACTCAAACCCATGTGCATGATGTCAGCGATTTCCTGAAATTCCAGCTCTGCGACAAATCGTAGCACCAGAATTTCGCGGTCAATCGGGTTCACATACACCAACCAGCGATCAAGTCCGCCCTTCTCCTCGGGTGCCGGCGCCTTTTCTTCAGACGCCTCCTCAAGGGGGTCAAGACTCAAGGCGTCCATCAAGCGACGCTTTCGCCGTTCCTTCCGATACTGCGTGATGCACTCGTTGTAGGTGATGCTGTACAGCCACGTTTTGAACTTCGATTTGCCCTCGAAGTTCTTCAGGCCGTACAGCACCTTGAGCATCACTTCCTGACAGACATCATCCGCATCTCTATCGTTCCCTAAATACCTTGAACAAACGTTGAACAGAGTGCGTTGATATCTGCGCATCAATTCTTCATACGCACGAGTTACGTGAAACAGCTCCGTGTGCGCGCGCGCGACCAGCTCCTCATCAGAGAGCTCACGGGGGTCATAGCGCGTGGACAGCGTTTGGGCTTTATTCAAAACAAGTCGTGCCGACAGTCAGGTCAATGTCCGCCACTGCCCGGTCAGCCGGGCTCGCGGCGGCGTACATTAGCAGGGTTTTCCGGATTAGCGGCTACTGACCTGCTGCTCGAGGAGAATCCGATTGGACAACGACACTAGGTCGCCGTCATCGGTGAGTACTGTCGTCTTGACTGTGCCGATCTCTTCGATTTGCCCTTCGACCTCGCCCACACGCACCTGTTGCCCTACCTGATACAGCTCACGCACATAGATTCCCGCAAGAATCTGACTGGCAATTTCCCGGCTTCCCAAGCCCATGGCCAGCGCAACGGCCAGACCAACGGTAATCAAAACGATCACAATCACGTGGTTGAGCAGGTCAGTCTTGACCTCCAACTGGCTGATCGCGACCGAAATACTGATGATGATTACCAGTCCCTGAGCGATTCGCCCAAGACCGGCGGCATAGTCCAGCCCCACACCTTCAGCGGCGCCACGCACCAGCCCATTGGCCAATTGCGCCAGCAAAACGCCTACCAGCAATACCAGCGCGCCGCCGAAAACTTTCGGCAAATACAGCGCCAGCATGTCGAGCGTAGCTGATACTCGCTCAAGCCCAAGGGATTGAGCCGCAGAAACCAGGAAAATCAACAAAACAAACCAATAAACGATTTTGCCGATCAATGTGGAGATCGGCACCTGCAGCCCCGCGCGGCCCAGCAGCTTAGTCAGGCCAGTGCCTGCCATCAAGCGGTCGAGGCCCAGTTTTGCAAGCAATTTGGACAGCAGAGTGTCGAGCAACTTGGCCACGACAAAGCCCAGCAGTACCAGTACCAGTGCACCAAACAGGTTGGGAATGAAGTTCGCCACCTTAGTCCACAATGCGGTCATCGCGGTGACCAGGCTCTGGGTCCAGAGATCAAGTTCCATATTCAATCAGCCTTATCAGCAGTGCGAGCAAGAGGTTTACGACGGGAAACCGGCGATACGTGGGCCGAACCGTTGTTCAGGGCCATCATCAATGCCGGAACCCAGCGACCGAGCAGACCGAACAGGTCACCCGCACCCACCTGACGGTTGGCGGTTTTCAACACGCGGCCCAGGCAAGCATCGTCGTCGCGGTTGGACGGCGAGGCATTGAGCATGTCACGCAAAGACTGTTCGAACGGATCGTGCATAAAGACCTCTCGCAAGTGTTTTAAAAGACGAGGGTAAAATTCTCGGGGTCACATACGACCTTTCCTACGTTCAGCTCATATTCAGCTCAAACCCAGCGCAACCGTCGAAAAAGCCACCACTGGCCGAGCGCAACCGAGGCCATCAACAGGCACGCAATCATGAATCCATAGGGGCTGGCGGAGAACGGAATACCCCCCACATTTATACCCAGCAGACCGGTGAGAAAACTCATCGGCAGGAAGATCCCGGTAATGATCCCGAAGCGGTACATGGTGCGGTTCATACGCACGCTCAAGCGCCGATCTTCGGCCTCAAGCACAAGCCCCACGCGCTCTCGGGTCAATTCGAGCTCTTCCAAGTAACGGGTCAGGCTGTTGTTCAATTCGTTCCAGTAGTCGGCATCGTCATCGCAGAACCAGGGTAATTTGATGCGTGTGAGCTGGGCAAAAATATCCCGCTGCGGCGCGAGGAATCGCTTCAGCCCGGCCGCTCGCCGACGGATCTGTAAAACGCTGCCATGTTCCGGGGTATACCGTTCGTCGGTATCGAGTTTTTCTTCCTCAGCGTCGACGACTTCCGACAGGTCGGCGACCAAATCCTGCACTTTATGGGTCAAGTACTGCGCCATATAAAGGATGAGTTCCGACGCGGTTCTAGGCCCCTTACCGTCCGCCAATTGCACTAGCAACTCATCAGTGGCGCGCAACGGGCGCAATCGCAGGGAAATCACACGACTGGCCGCCGCGAAAATACGCACCGAAACCATATCTTCCGGTTCTGCGCCCGGGTTGAGGTTGACCCCACGCAGGAACAACAGCAATTCCGAGTCCGGCAGCGGCAACAGGCGCGGCCGGGTATTTTCCTCCAGCAACAGGTCACAGGCGAATTCACTCAACCCACTGGATTTACGTAGCCAGGTCTGGGTTTGCGGGTGGCTGCGATCCCAATGCAGCCAGAGGCTTTCCTGGGGCTGCAGTTGCAAATCATCGAGTTCAGTCCGGGCAATCGAACGCGCACCGCCTTTACCGTCCAGCACCAGGGCATGCACCAGCCCCCATTGCGCGTTTTCTTCCTCGAACATCCTCACTCCTGTCTTATTCAGGCATTTTCAGCGGACTGGGTGAAACGATCACGCCGTTGTTATCGGCGTATACGTATTCACCCGGGCGAAACGTCACGCCTGCAAACGTGACCACTACGTTCAGGTCACCGATACCGCGTTTGTCGGTCTTCATCGGATGGCTGGCCAGAGCCTGAACACCCAGGTCAGTCTGGGCGATCACATCGACGTCACGGATGCAGCCGTAGATCACCAGGCCTTCCCAGCCGTTTTTCGCGGCTTTCTCGGCAATCATGTCGCCCAGCAGCGCGCGGCGCAGCGAACCACCCCCGTCGACCACCAGCACCTTGCCAGCGCCAGGCTGGTCGGCTTGTTCCTTGACCAGGGAGTTATCTTCGAAGCATTTGATGGTGACAATCTCGCCGCCAAACGAATCTCGTCCGCCGAAATTGCTGAACATCGGCTCAAGCACTTGCACCCGATCCGGGTAGGCGTCGCACAGGTCGGGAGTCACGTAATGGTTCATTGAAAAATTCCTTTCAGTCAAAGAGGTGTCTTTCGAAAGAAGCGCCAGGCCAAGCAGGTGCGAAACATCCCATCCGCTTCGCCGCAACGCAATAGCCACTGCGCGACTGAATATGACCAGAAGCGTTTGACGCGTCATATCTTAGCCGCAACCACACACGAGTGAAACGCCCTTGGCAGAGCGCTCCTTCAAGCCTCGGCCAATACCTCGGCTTGCGCGCCAGACAAGGGTGTGAGCGGATCTTTCAGCCACTGCGCCACCAATGGCCACACTTCGACCTGCGCGGCTTTGCTGACGAGCATTTCCACATGCCCGAAATCCCCGCTAAACCCCCGCTGGCGGCCCAGGCACAAGTATTGGCGGTGCTCGGAGCCGACTTGCTCAAACAACTTGCGGCAGGCCCAGTCGGGGTCTTGATGATCCCCGGCAGCACTGACAGCCAGCAGCGGCACATCGACGCTTGCCAAGCCTTTCCACCAGTCGTGTTTACCTTCACCAAACCGCCCGAACAGGCCATTCCAGCGCATAGCTTCGATCAACACGCCCGCAGGCTCGTCCTCCGGGCCGCGCTTGAAGCGCGAGCCAGACAGCTCGCCGAAGCGCTTCAAGAGCAAGCGGCCCGTCCATTCCACCGGGGGGAGTTTCAACGGCCAGTGGGTGCGACTGACCTGACAGCCAAACAGTGCCACTGAAGCCACTGCCGGCGCGCCAAGGTGCTGCCCGCCCAAGGCCGCCGCCAAGCTTGTCCCGCCCAGGGAGTGGCCGATCCAGTGTGGAACCTGTCGGCTTTGCTCACGCACAAATGCGCCAATGGCCGGTAAGTCATAGCGTGCGTAGTCCGCGACGCGGTTGCGAGCGTAGTGATGATTGCGCTTGGACAAGCCGTGGCCACGCATTTCCGGGATCCACACATCAAAGCCCTGGCGCGCCAGATAAGCGCCCAGGCCGATCCCCTTGGGCGAATACCAGAAGCGCCGATTGGAAAAACTGCCATGCAACAAAATTACCGGAATACCGCGGTTTTCCGAGGCATCGGCCAAGCCCAAACGGGTAACCGCCAACTCCACGGTGCCGTCGGGGCTGTTGCCAGGTTTAAGGCGGTATACATCTTCACTCAGGTCGCCACGACGTTCAGCGCTGATCAGGGCGACGGGAAACAGGTTGCTGCTGCTTTGCATAATGCTCTTGCACAAAAAAGGGCGGCGTCCGGAAGGATTTCCGCCCTGCACAGATAAGAATGCCGGTCACCCTCAGCGGGTGACCGGCACTTTTGACGTGACGACCTTAGGCCGACGCTTGGCCTTCCGCCAGGAAGAACCAGGTTTCCAGCACGGAATCAGGGTTCAGCGAGACACTTTCGATGCCCTGCTCCATCAGCCATTTGGCCAGGTCCGGGTGATCGGAAGGGCCTTGGCCGCAGATACCGATGTACTTGCCGGCCTTGTTACAAGCCTGGATAGCATTGGCCAACAGCTTCTTGACGGCAGGGTTACGCTCGTCGAACAGGTGAGCGATGATCCCGGAGTCGCGATCCAGGCCCAGGGTCAGCTGGGTCAGGTCGTTGGAGCCGATGGAGAAACCGTCGAAGAATTCCAGGAACTCTTCAGCCAGGATGGCGTTGGACGGCAGTTCGCACATCATGATGATGCGCAGGCCGTTTTCGCCACGGGACAGGCCGTTTTCCGCCAGCAGGTCAACCACTTGGCTCGCTTCGCCCAGGGTGCGCACAAACGGCACCATGATCTCGACGTTGGTCAGGCCCATCTCGTTGCGCACGCGCTTGAGGGCGCGGCATTCGAGTTCGAAGCAGTCACGGAACGCTTCGCTGATGTAACGCGAGGCGCCACGGAAACCCAGCATCGGGTTTTCTTCTTCCGGCTCGTAGAGTTTTCCGCCGATCAGGTTGGCGTACTCGTTGGACTTGAAGTCCGACAGGCGCACGATGACCTTTTTCGGGTAGAACGCCGCCGCCAGGGTGCTGATGCCTTCCACCAGCTTCTCGACGTAGAAGCCCACCGGATCGTTATAGCCAGCGATGCGCTTGTCGACGCTTTCTTTAATATCCAGCGGCAGGCCGTCATAGTTCAACAGGGCCTTGGGGTGCACGCCGATCATGCGGTTGATGATGAACTCCAGGCGGGCCAGGCCAACACCGGCGTTCGGCAACTGCGCGAAGTCAAAGGCACGGTCCGGGTTGCCGACGTTCATCATGATCTTGAACGGCAGGTCGGGCATGGCGTCGATGGAGTTCTGCTTGATATCGAAGCCCAGTTCGCCTTCAAAGATAAAGCCGGTGTCACCTTCGGCGCAGGAAACCGTCACGCCCTGGCCGTCCTTGAGCAGTTGGGTGGCGTTACCGCAACCCACTACCGCAGGAATGCCCAGCTCACGGGCGATGATCGCCGCGTGGCAGGTACGCCCGCCCCGGTTGGTGACGATGGCGCTGGCGCGTTTCATCACCGGTTCCCAGTCCGGGTCGGTCATGTCGGAAACCAGTACGTCACCTGGCTGGACTTTGTCCATTTCGGACACGTCCTTGATGATCCGCACCTTGCCGGCGCCGATGCGCTGGCCGATGGCACGGCCTTCCACCAGAACAGTACCGGTTTCTTTCAGCAGGTAGCGTTCCATGACATTGGCCGAAGTGCGGCTCTTCACGGTTTCCGGACGGGCCTGCACGATGTAAAGCTTGCCGTCGTCACCGTCTTTGGCCCACTCGATGTCCATCGGGCACTTGTAGTGCTTTTCGATGATCATCGCTTGTTTAGCCAATTCGCTGACTTCAGCGTCGGTCAGGCAGAAACGCGCGCGCTCGGCCTTGTCGACATCAACGGTTTTAACCGAGCGACCGGCCTTGGCCTCGTCGCCGTAGATCATCTTGATGGCCTTGCTGCCCAGGTTGCGGCGCAAGATGGCCGGACGGCCGGCTTCAAGGGTGTGCTTGTGTACGTAGAATTCGTCTGGGTTGACCGCGCCCTGTACAACGGTTTCGCCCAGGCCGTAGGCGCCGGTGATGAACACCACGTCACGGAAGCCCGATTCGGTATCGAGGGTGAACATCACGCCGGCGGTGCCGGTTTCCGAACGCACCATACGCTGTACACCGGCGGACAAGGCCACCAGCTTGTGGTCGAAACCTTGGTGCACACGGTAGGAAATCGCGCGATCATTGAACAGCGAGGCGAACACTTCCTTGGCCGCGCGGATCACGTTTTCCACGCCGCGGATGTTCAGGAAGGTCTCTTGCTGGCCGGCAAAGGAGGCGTCTGGCAGGTCTTCGGCGGTGGCCGACGAGCGCACGGCGACGGCCATGTCCGGGTTGCCAGCCGACAGGGCAGCGAAGGCGACGCGGATTTCTTCGTTGAGCTTCTCAGGGAACTCGGCGTCCATGATCCACTGGCGGATCTGGGCGCCGGTCTTGGACAGGGCGTTGACGTCATCGACGTCCAGAGCGTCCAGCGCGGCGTGGATCTGAGCGTTGAGGCCGCTCAGTTCGAGGAAATCCCGGTAAGCCTGGGCCGTGGTGGCGAAACCACCAGGCACCGACACACCAGCGCCTGCAAGATTACTGATCATCTCGCCGAGGGATGCGTTCTTGCCCCCCACGTGCTCTACATCATGGACGCCGAGCTTATCGAGGGAAACTACGTACTCTACCAAGGTGATCTCTCCACTAACTGTGTTGGAAAAGCTCAGGACGCCGGCAGCTCAGTAGGAGCATTCGCCAGCGCTTGTGGCCTGGACCTGGAAAATAAGTGAGAATGCGGCCCACTGCGGGACGGCAAAATCGCGCCTATCATATCCAAGATTCGCCATCAGCTTAAGGCCCAGGGCTCAAATGAAACGATCTGCTTTCTTTATCTCCGACGGCACCGGCATCACAGCCGAAACATTGGGTCAAAGCCTGCTCGCGCAGTTCGAAAACAATACCTTCGCCAAATTCACGCGGCCCTATATCGACAGCGTGGATAAAGCGCGGGCCATGGTACAACAAATCAATCTGGCAGCTGAAAAAGACGGCTTTCGGCCGATCATTTTTGACACCATCGTCAATCAAGACATCCGTGAGATACTCGCAACCTCCAATGGTTTCATGATCGACATCTTCTCGACGTTCCTGGCGCCACTGGAGCAGGAGTTGAGTGAACACTCCTCCTATTCAGTAGGAAAGTCCCATTCCATTGGTCATAACTCCAACTATATGGAGCGTATCGAGGCCGTCAACTTCGCCCTCGACAACGATGACGGCGCCCGCACTCACTATTACGATAAAGCCGACCTGATCCTGGTGGGCGTGTCGCGCTGCGGCAAGACCCCGACCTGTCTGTACATGGCTATGCAATTCGGCATTCGTGCGGCCAACTACCCGCTGACCGAAGATGACATGGAGCACCTGACGCTGCCGGCCGCCCTGCGGGCGCATTCGCATAAGCTGTTTGGCCTGACAATCGATCCGGACCGC
Organism: Pseudomonas sp. EA_15y_Pfl1_P101; assembly: GCF_963970835.1. NCBI lineage: Bacteria > Pseudomonadati > Pseudomonadota > Gammaproteobacteria > Pseudomonadales > Pseudomonadaceae > Pseudomonas > Pseudomonas sp. EA_15y_Pfl1_P101. The sequence continues at coordinate 110,292 of NZ_CAXAPA010000012.1, forward strand.
CTGACTGCGATCCGCAATGAGCGCAAGCCTAATAGCCGCTACTCTAGCTATGCCCAGTGCGAGTTCGAGGTGCGCGAGGTAGAAAATCTGTTCCGGCGCGAAAATATTGCGCATATCAATTCCACGCATTTTTCGGTGGAAGAGATTTCGGCGAAGATTCTGGTGGAGAAAGGTGTGGAGCGCAGGTTCAAGTGAAGCAGTTGCAAGCTACAAGCTACAAGAAAGAACCAATCAGCTCTTCTAGTCTTGCAGCTTGTGGCTTGTGGCTTGTGGCTTGTGGCTTGTGGCTTATAGCTTATAGCTTATAGCTGAAACCTTCCTCCCCCCTGCCCCAGCGCGGTGGCCAACGCATCAAACCCCGCCCGCAACAACTGATCATCCCCCGACGTATTACAGATACTCGCCCGAATAAATTGCGGCACCGCCGTCTGCCCCACGGCAAACGCCTCGGCCGTAGCAATCAAGTAGTTGTTCTGCCTGAGCTCCGCCTCGATTTCCGACGCCCGCCACGGCTCCGGTACTTCAATCCAGAAATGCGGGCTGTTGAGGTGGGTGCGGTATTCCAGGCCCGCCAGAAGATCACGTACCAGCGCCTTACGGCGGCTGATCTCATTGATCTGCTGGCGCAACAGGTATTGCGCCGTGCCGTTTTCGATCCACTGGGTGGCCAACTCAAGGGTGACAGGCGTGGCCATCCAGCAGGTCGAACGCAGCGCCGCCGAAATACGGCTGACCAACGCCGGCGGCGCATGCACATAGCCCACACGTAGCCCGGCCGACACCGCCTTGCTCAGACTACTGATCAAAATCGTACGCTCGGGGGCGAAATAGCTGAGGGGCGGTGGTCGGTCTTCGACCAGCACACCGTGGGCTTCATCCTCAAGAATCAGCAGGTTGTGTTCCCGACACACCCTGACCAAGGCTTCGCGACGCGCCACCGAGAGCACCGCGGTGGTCGGGTTCTGGATGGTCGGCGTGCAATACAGCGCTGAGACCCGGTGATTACGACAGACTTCATCCAGCGCGCTCGGCAGCACACCTTCTTCATCCATTTCCAGGCCGATCAACCGGATACCCAGCATGCGCGCGGCGGTGATCAAACCGGGGTAAGTCAGCTGTTCGGTGACCACCGTATCGCCGGCCCGCAACAGCGCCATCAGCGAGCACAGCAAGCCATGCTGGCCGCCGTTGACGCAGATGACTTGCTCGGGGATCGGATGAAAATCACGCTGCACCAGCCACTGCGCACCGGCTTCGCGGTAGCGCGGCAGGCCGGCGTCCGGGGTGTAGGCACTGATATCTTGGAGAAACTTGGCATTGGTCGACAGGGTTTGGAAGCTCTGGGCCAGAAACAGCGTTTCCTGCCCTGGGATGTGCATGTTGCGGCTCATGTCGAAAAACTGGCGCGGCTCTTCGCTGAAGTTGCGAAAACCTTCATCGCGCTGGCGCTCCATCCCACGCTTGCGCACGAACGTGCCGTCACCGACCCGCGCGACAACCAACCCCAGACGTTCCAGCTCGCCGTAAGCGCGGCTGATAGTGCCGATGGTGACGCCAAGATTGTCGGAAAGCACCCGATGGGGCGGCAGTTTTCGTCCCGGCTCAATCAAGCCTTCGAGGATGCCCCGCTCCATGACATCGGACAGGCGCTTGTACTTCACGCCCTGCCCGCTGGACAACCCCTCACGCATAATTGACACCATGTCAATATTTGTTTTGACAGCCATCTTTCGCCCTAATAGTGTGCTTTTACGGGTTCAATCGCCGAATTTTACAACTCATTACACGCTCAATATAGAGTTCAATTCCGGCTCAGGGAAGCAATAAACGATGCCAATGTCCGCCGTTCTCGAAAACACTGCCAAGACAAAACCCCAAAAACAGTGGTTGGCCGGCTTGGTCACCAGCGTGATGTTCCTGATCGTGTGCCTGAGCTGGGGCACAACCTGGCTGGGGATCAAGATTGCCGTGGAGAGCGTTCCGCCACTGACCTCCGCCGGTTTGCGCTTCCTCATCGCCTTCCCGCTGTTCCTGTGTTTTGCCATGGTGCGTCGCGAGCCGATCCTGTTTCCCCGTGAGAGCCACTGGTTCTTCGTGTTCGTGACCTTGTCCTACTTCAGCGTGCCCTACTACCTGCTCAACTACGGCGAGATGCATGTCTCGTCCGGCCTCACCGCTTTGTTATTCAGCTGCATGCCGGTATTCATCCTGATTTTCTCCGCGCTGTTCCTGCGCGAACGTATCTACTTTTCCCAGGTGGTCGGCATCGGTATCGGCTTCGGCAGCCTCTACATGATCATCAAGAGCCAGGGCCTGCACCTGGACCACGCGGAGTTCTTTGGCGTTCTGGCGATCCTGACCGCCGCAATCATGCATGCCTTGTGCTACGTGATTACCAAGCAAAAAGGCAGCGCCATCAGCGTTATCACCTACAACACTCTGCCCATCGGCATTGCCGGGATGATGCTGTTCGTCGCCGGGCTGTGGTTTGAAACACCGACATTCGAAGACATCACCCTGCGCTCCTGGAGTGCCCTGTTCTACCTGGGGCTGGTGGCTTCAGTGGGTGGGTTCATCGTGTACTTCATGCTGCTCAAGCGCTTGAGCCCGATCATCCTGTCGTTCGTGTTCATCATCTTTCCGGTGTTCGCGGTGATCATCGGCGCCTGGTACGAAGGCTTGGCGATTTCCCGCGACCTGATGCTGTATTCGGCCATTCTGCTGGCCGGCTTTGCGATTACCAAATTGCCCATCGAGAAACTCATGGCCAAGAAAAATTGACCCTCCTTTCCCATCAACATGAGCAACGCGAGAGAAACATGGACGTACTCCGCCCAAAAGCCCTGGAACAGATTTACGCCCACGCCAGCCGCAGCTACCCCGAGGAATGCTGTGGTTTTGTCTTCGCCGACGGCAGCGTGTACCTGGGCAGCAATATCCAAAATGAGCTGCACCGCAAGAACCCCGAGATGTACCCGCGCAGCGCCGCCAATGGCTACACGTTTTCGGTGGCCGACACCCTGCTGATGAACAAGGCGTTTCGTAGCGACAACCCGGTGGTGGTGATCTACCACTCCCATCCGGATGTGGGTGCCTATTTCAGCGACGAAGACCAGGACAAGGCGCTGTTCATGGGCGAGCCGATCTACCCCGCCAGCTACCTGGTGGTAGACGTTCGCCAGGGCCAGGCCCTGGGCTCCAAGCTGTTTGCCTGGGATGGCAAGCATTTCGCCCTTAAACCTTTCAACGACCTGCACACGGAGTTGTCCATGAACGCTGTCTCTTTCCCTGACATTCTGGTTCGCGTGGCCAAGCTGCCGGAATCGACCCTCAAGGGCACCGGATCGACATTGCGCGAAGTCATTGAAAACCTCTGCGGCAGCCACCCGCTATTGCGTCCGCACCTGTTTCACGAGAAGAACAACCAGCTCAAGGAACACTTCCTGTTTACCGCTGAGGAGGAGCTGATTGGTGCCGATGAACGGCTGCCTGAAAAAGCCAGAATCGAAGTACTGCTCGCCACGTCGGGCGGCATCGACGTCGACGCTTTGAGCAACGAGGAAGTACAGCGCTATGTGCGCCACATCACCCTACCGGGTGTCGGTCGCGGAGGTCAGTTGAACCTCAAGAAAGCCAAGGTGCTGATCATCGGCACCGGTGGCCTGGGTTCGCCGATCAGTCTGTACCTGGCAGCCGCCGGCATCGGCACCCTGGGGCTGGTGGACTTCGATGTGGTGGAAAGCAGCAACCTGCAACGCCAGATCGTCCACGGCAACAGCACATTGGGTATGCCAAAGGTCGAATCCGCCAAGCAGCGCCTGCAAGACCTCAACAGTCATATCCAGATCAATGCCCACGACACCGCCCTGAATGCCGACAACGCCCTGGAACTGGTGGGCGCCTACGACCTGGTGATCGACGGCACCGACAATTTCGACACCCGCTATTTGGTCAACGACGCCTGCGTGCAACTCGGCAAGCCCTTGGTGTACGGCGCCATCTACCGCTTCGACGGGCAGATCAGCGTGCTCAACTACAAAGGCGGCCCGTGCTACCGCTGCCTGTTTCCCAGCGCGCCGCCGGCCGAACTGGCCCCCAATTGCAGCGCCGGGGGCGTGATCGGCGTACTGCCCGGCGTGGTTGGGATGATCCAGGCGACCGAGGCCATCAAGCTATTGATCGGCATTGGCGAGCCTTTGTCCGGGCGCTTGATGCGTTTTGATGCGCTGGCGATGAAGTTCAGCGAGATCCGCTTCAAGCGCCGCGCTGATTGCCCGTGCTGCTCGGAACTGCGCCACAGCCAGGCCCACACTCCAACGGTCTGCGCCGACGCAGTGCCGAACAAGCCTTCACTGGCCGAAGAGCGCTATATCAAGCCCCGCGTGCTCAAGCAACTGCTCGACCACCCGCGCAGCGCCGACGTACTGGTGGACGTGCGTGACGCCAGCGAACTGGAAGTGTGCAAATTGCCGGGCGTGGTGCATATCCCCCTCGCCGAACTGGACGGGCACCTCGACAGCCTCAGTCGGGACAACACCCACTATTTGATCTGCTACGCCGGAACCCGGGCCGAACAAGCCGCCAGTACCTTGCTGGCAGCCGGCTTCGCTAACACCAAAGTCCTGCAAGGCGGCATGAAACACTGGGTTCGCGACGTCGAACCCGACATGCCTTTGTACTGAGCCGGGGGCTGACTGATGTTGCATAACTCCATTCTCGACGTGATCGGCCATACGCCAATCGTGCGCCTGGCGCAGTTTTCCGAAGACCTCGGCGTCGAGGTCTACGCCAAGCTGGAATCCCTAAACCCGGGCGGCAGCCACAAGGCGCGCATCGCGTTGGGCATGATCCTCGACGCCGAGCGCCGGGGTGTGCTGATCCGCGACTCCGGGCAAACCATCATCGAGCCCAGCGGCGGCAATACCGGCATTGGCCTGGTAATGGCCGGCAATGTGCTGGGCTACAAAGTAGTGCTGGTGATCCCCGACAACTACAGCCCCGAAAAACAGAAGTTGCTGCGTTTGTACGGAGCCAAGGTGGTGCTGTCGGACAGTCGCCTGGGTAACAACTCCCACGGCGAAAAGTGCATGGAGCTGCAGCTGGAAAACCCCAGCTATGTGATGCTCAACCAGCAGCGCAACGGCGCTAACCCACAGACTCATCGCGACACCACTGCACCAGAAATCCTCCGCGCCTTTGGCGAGCAACGCGCAGACTATTTCGTCAGCGGCATAGGCACCGGTGGGCATATCACCGGCATCGGCGAAACCCTGAAAGCTGCCTGGCCAGCCCTTCGCGTCATGGGCGTGGAACCGGAAGAATGTGACCTGCTGAAAAACCAGCACGCGCCGCACCACATCCAGGGCCTGTCGATTGGCCTGATACCAAGCATCCTCAACCTGAGCGTGATCGACGGCATGCTCAAGGTCTCGCGCCAGGAATGCATCGACATGATGAAACGCATCATGCGCACCGACGCCATCAGCCTGGGCCTGTCTTCCGCCGCCAGCATGGTGGCCATCGCCAAGCTTGCCCCCGAACTGCCGCCCGAAACGGTGGTGTTGACCATGGTCTACGACAATGCCGACAGCTACCTGCCGAGTTTCGAATAATCGGTTTTCCAACCATCCAGAACGCGGGGGTGCCTCTATGGGCGGCTTTATCGACATGCAACAGTTGCACGATGAGTTGATCACTCACCTCATCAAGACCCTCACACCCGTGCAAATGAAACAGCTGGAACCGCACCTGGCACCGTTGATCCAGAATGCCGCCCAGGCAGTGGCCGAGGACCTGATCGCCTACGCCTACCGCGATCCGGCATCACGTGGGCGTGGCGAGCTGATCCTGGAGTCCTACGCTTCGTTCAAGGCGGTGCTGTATTACCGGCTGGCGCACTTGGTGTGGAACTTTCCCGACCAGACCAACGGGATGTTTTCCCGCATCGCGCTCAAGCTCAGTAACCAGGGCAAAGTGCTCTCCGGCGCCGAGATTCACCCGGCAGCGCGGATCGGCCGACGCTTCGTGCTGGACCACGGCTACGGCACGGTGATCGGCGAAACCTGCGAGATTGGCAACGACTGCTACATCCTCTGCGGCGTCACCCTGGGCGCCCGTGGCATCGCCAACAACCCCGACGGCAAGCGCCACCCGCGCCTGGGCAATAACGTCGAAGTCGGCTCCGGCGCCCGCGTGCTGGGCTATGTACTGATCGGCGACAACGTATTTATCAGCCCATCCTGCGTGATCACGCAGGACGTTCCCGCTGGCACCAAAGTGAAGGTGGTGAACCAGATCCAACTGCAAAAGAACGATGAGTCGGACCACAGCAACTACCTCGGCGCCTTCGCCCTGGATGAGCGGTTACATGTGGTTGGCGAGATCAATGCCAGCCACAAGGTGACGGTGCTGGACGCCGACTTTCACCCCTTGCAGGGCCTGATGCTGGAGCCCACGGTAAAAGAGCGTCACCACCTGCAGTTCCGGTTGCACCGGGTGGAGTCGGGCAACCCATTGCCGCGCTTGCCACTGAACCTGAAGGTCTGCGGCCCCGAATTTGAAATCACCCTGCTCTCACCTCCTGGCTTGAGTGCAATGGTGCGTTCCCTGCTGCAAGCCAGCCCACTGATCGTGCGAGGTTGAACATGTCTGTGCACACCATGGAAACCCTGGCGCTGTTCGACAGCGCGCCCTACCAGAATGCTTTCAGCGCACGGGTGATTGCCGTCAGCGAACACGGCATTGCCCTGGAGCACACGCTGTTCTATCCCACGGGTGGCGGGCAGCCAGGCGACGCCGGCCACCTCACGCTGGCGGACGGTACGCGGGTCGAAGTGACGGGCACGGTGCGCGACCCGGTGCTGCGCTCGATCATCTGGCATCAGGTGGAATACTGCCCCGAGCAACTGGTCGCCGGGGTGCAGGTGGACGCCGGACTCGATTGGGATCGCCGTTACCAGCACATGAAAATGCACACCTGCCTGCACCTGTTGTGCTCGATCATCAACGCACCGGTAACGGGATGCAGCATCAGCGCGGACAAGGGGCGCCTGGATTTCGACCTGCCGGAAATGACCCTCGATAAAGACACCATCACCCGCGACCTCAATGCGCTGATTGAACAGGCTCACGCGGTGAAGACCCTGTCGATGCCGGCCTCGGAGTACGCCACCTTGCTGCAGATCACCCGCACCCAGGCGGTGGCTCCACCGGTGATTCAGGGCTCGGTCCGGGTGATTGAAATTGCCGGTATCGATATCCAGCCGTGTGGGGGCACGCATGTGACCAACACCGAAGAAATCGGCCGGGTGTTTTGCGAGAAGATCGAGAAGAAGAGCAAGCACAACCGCCGAGTTATTTTACGGTTCGAATGACCTCTGGCCCTGACTTGATAGCACTGACAATAAAGATCATTGATAGGGTTTCCACCGATGAATACGTAGTGCCAATCAGATCACGAACAGGTCCACGAACCGATTCACGGGCATCGCCTCAAGCCGCGCCTGGTCCTTGCACAACGCAACAATCTCGCCACAGCGCTGTGCAGTAAACCGCGTAGCCAGGTTGGCCTTGAACTTGTCTTCCAGCAAGGGAATGCCATCCACTCGGCGCCGGCGATGCCCAATCGGGTACTCAACCGCCACCTGCTCAGTGCTGCTGCCATCCGTGAAGAACACCTGAACGGCGTTGGCGATGGAACGCTTGTCGGCCTCCAGGTATTCACGGCTGTAGCGCGGGTTTTCGACAATGACCATTTTTTCCCGCAACTGATCGATAATTGGATGCGCGGCGTGGAATTCATCTTCGTACTGCTCGGCCACCAGATTGCCGAAGGCCAGCGGCACCGCAGTCATGTATTGCAGGCAATGGTCACGGTCCGCTGCATTCGCCAGTTGGCCGACCTTGGAGATAATGCGAATCGCCGACTCATGGGTGGTAATAACGATACGCTCGATTTCATGCAGGCGATCTTTTACCAATGGATGCAAGGTCACCGCCGCTTCACAGGCCGTTTGCGCGTGGAACTCTGCCGGGAAGCTGATCTTGAACAGCACGTTCTCCATCACATAAGTGCCGTAGGGCTGGGACAGGCTGAACGCGCGGTTGTCCTCCGGCTTGAGCATCAGGTCCTTGTTGGTGTGGCTGAACAGCACGTCGTAGAACCCCCACTGCGGCGCGCTCAATACGCTGGGAATACCCATCTCGCCACGCAACGCGATATGCGCCAGCCGCACACCCCGACTCGACGCATCCCCTGCCGCCCAGGATTTGCGCGACCCGGCGTTCGGCGCATGCCGATAAGTGCGCAACGCCTGCCCATCGACAAACGCATGGGACAACGCCGCAAGCAACTGCTCCCGGTTGGCGCCCATCAGCTTGGCGGTGACGGCCGTGGAGGCGACTTTTACCAACAGCACATGGTCTAGGCCGACGCGGTTGAACGAGTTTTCCAGGGCAATCACGCCCTGGATTTCGTGGGCCATGATCATCGCTTCCAGCACGGTGCGAACTGTCAGCGGTGCGTCGCCATTGGCCACGCGCTTTTGCGACAGGTGATCGGCGACGGCGAGGATGCCGCCGAGGTTATCCGAAGGGTGACCCCATTCGGCGGCGAGCCAGGTGTCGTTGTAGTCGAGCCAACGCACGATGCAACCGATGTCCCACGCCGCCTTGACCGGGTCCAGCCGGAACGACGTCCCCGGCACCCGCGCGCCAAACGGCACCACCGTGCCCTCGACGATCGGCCCCAGGTGCTTGGTGCACTCGGGGAAGCGCAAGGCCAGCAGGCCGCAACCTAATGTGTCCATCAAGCAGTGGCGGGCGGTGTCCAATGCGTCCTGCGAGTCGATCCGGTAGTTGAGGACATAGTCGGCGATGTCCTGCAGGACCTGGTCGTAGTCGGGGCGGTTGTTCTGGTCGACGTTGGCGCTCATGGCAGTGCTCCAAAAAATGGTTGGGGGGTAGTCCTCGGGGTCACGGTTGATCGGGTTGCGGCCGGTCTGGTTACCTGCCTATATGCGTAATGCACTACTTACCCTGTGGGGTCTGTGTTGGGGGTTAGAACGCGTCGCCGGGCACGCGTACAAAGCCTTCCATCAGCACCCGTGCGCTGCGGCTCATGATGGCTTTCTTAACAATCCATTCGCCGTTCACTTGAGTGGCTTCGGCCCCGACACGCAAGGTGCCGGACGGATGCCCAAACCGCACGGCGTTACGCTCGATACCACCGGCTGCGAGGTTGACCAAGGTCCCGGAAATGGCCGCCGCGGTGCCAATCGCCACCGCCGCCGTGCCCATCATCGCGTGGTGCAGCTTGCCCATGGACAGCGCACGCACCAGCAAGTCCACATCGTCGGCCTTGATCGTCTTTGCGCTGGAGGCCACGTAATCCGCAGGCTTGGCCACAAACGCCAGCTTCGGCGTGTGCTGGCGCTGCGCGGCTTCGTCCAGGTGTTTGATCAGGCCCATGCGCAACGCGCCGTAGGCCCGCACGGTTTCGAACATGGCCAACGCTTTCGGATCGCTGTTGATTGCGCCTTGCAGTTCGGTACCGGTGTAGCCGAGGTCTTCAGCGTTGATGAAAATCGTCGGGATGCCGGCATTGATCAGCGTCGCCTTGAAGGTGCCGACACCGGGTACTTCCAGGTCATCCACCAGGTTGCCAGTGGGGAACATCGAGCCACCACCGCCCTCCTCTTCCGCCGCCGGGTCCATGAACTCCAACTGCACTTCGGCTGCCGGGAAGGTCACGCCATCCAGTTCGAAATCGCCGGTTTCCTGCACAGCGCCGTCGGTGATCGGCACGTGGGCGATGATGGTCTTGCCGATATTCGCCTGCCACACGCGCACCACGGCCACGCCGTTACGGGGCACGCGGGCGGGGTCAACCAAACCGGCGCTGATGGCGAAGGCGCCGACTGCCGCCGACAGGTTGCCGCAGTTGCCGCTCCAGTCGACGAAGGGTTTATCGATGGATACCTGGCCGAACAGGTAGTCCACGTCATGCTCAGCGCGGGTGCTTTTGGCCAGGATCACGGTTTTGCTGGTGCTCGACGTGGCACCGCCCATACCGTCGATCTGCTTGTCATAGGGATCGGGACTGCCGATCACCCGCAGCAACAGGGCATCCCGCGCAGCGCCCGGTACCTGCGCCGCTTCGGGCAGGTCCTGGAGGCTGAAAAATACACCCTTGCTGGTGCCGCCACGCATGTAGGTGGCGGGGATCTTGATTTGCGCTACGTGTGCCATGGTTACCCCTCAGGCGGTCGCCGCCGATTCCAGGAAGTCCTGGGCAAAACGCTGCAACACGCCGCCCGCCTCGTAGATCGACACTTCTTCGGCGGTGTCCAGGCGGCAGGTCACCGGCACTTCGACACGTTCGCCATTCTTGCGGTTGATCACCAATGCCAGCGTGGCACGCGGGGTGCGCGCGCCGACCACGTCGTAGGTCTCGCTGCCGTCGATCTTCAGCGTATGGCGATCCGTGCCCGGCAGGAACTCCAGCGGCAACACGCCCATGCCCACCAGGTTGGTGCGGTGGATACGCTCGAAGCCCTCGGCGGCAATCGCTTCCACACCGGCCAGTCGCACGCCCTTGGCCGCCCAGTCGCGGGACGAGCCCTGGCCGTAGTCGGCGCCGGCGATGATGATCAGCGGCTGCTTGCGCTCCATGTAGGTTTCGATGGCTTCCCACATCCGCGTGACCTGGCCTTCCGGCTCGATGCGCGCCAGAGATCCCTGCTTGACCTTGCCGTTTTCAACAACCATTTCGTTGAACAGTTTCGGGTTGGCAAAAGTCGCGCGCTGCGCAGTCAAGTGGTCGCCACGATGCGTCGCGTAAGAGTTGAAGTCGACTTCCGGCAAGCCCATTTTCGCCAGGTATTCGCCGGCGGCGCTGTCGAGCATGATTGCGTTGGACGGCGACAGGTGGTCAGTGGTGATGTTGTCCGGCAGCACCGCCAGCGGGCGCATGCCCTTGAGCGGCCGCGCGCCGGCCAGCGCGCCTTCCCAATACGGCGGACGGCGGATATAGGTGCTCTGCGGGCGCCAGTCATACAGCGGCGCGACTTTCGGGCCGGTGTCTTCGTGGATCGCGAACATCGGAATGTAGACCTTGCGGAACTGCTCCGGCTTGACCGAGGCCTTGACCACCGCGTCGATCTCTTCGTCGCTCGGCCAGATGTCCTGCAGGCGGATGTCCTTGCCGTTGGCGTCGAGGCCGAGCACGTCCTTCTCGATATCGAAACGGATAGTGCCGGCAATCGCGTAAGCCACCACCAGCGGCGGCGAGGCCAGGAACGCTTGCTTGGCGTACGGGTGAATACGCCCGTCGAAGTTGCGGTTGCCCGAGAGCACGGCGGTCGCGTACAAGTCGCGGTCGATGATTTCCTGCTGGATGACCGGGTCGAGTGCGCCGGACATACCGTTGCAGGTGGTGCAGGCGAAGGCCACGACACCAAAACCAAGCTGCTCCAATTCAGTGGTCAAGCCGGCTTCGTCGAGGTACATCGCCACGGTTTTCGAACCGGGAGCCAGGGAGGATTTGACCCAAGGTTTGCGCACCAGCCCCAGTTTGTTGGCGTTGCGCGCCAAGAGGCCTGCGGCGATGACGTTGCGCGGGTTGCTGGTGTTGGTGCAACTGGTGATGGCGGCGATGATTACCGCGCCGTCGGGCATTTGCCCCGGCACTTCTTCCCACTGGCCAGAGATACCTTTGGCCGCCAGGTCACGGGTAGCGACGCGAGCGTGCGGGTTGCTCGGGCCGGCCATGTTGCGCACAACGCTGGACAGGTCGAAGGTGAGGCCGCGCTCGTATTGCGCGCCTTTGAGGTCATCGGCCCACAGGCCTGTGTGGCGGGCGTATTGCTCAACCAAGGTGACTTGTTCGTCTTCGCGGCCAGTAAGCTTGAGGTAAGCGATGGTCTGTTGATCGATGTAGAACATCGCCGCGGTGGCGCCGTATTCCGGTGCCATGTTGGAGATGGTTGCACGGTCGCCGAGGGTGAGGTTTGAAGCGCCCTCGCCGAAAAACTCCAGCCACGCGCCGACCACTTTTTGCTTACGCAGGAACTCGGTCAGCGCCAGCACCATATCGGTGGCGGTGATGCCGGGTTGCAGCTTGCCCGTCAGCTCCACGCCGACACTTTCCGGCAGGCGCATCCACGAGGCGCGACCGAGCATCACGCTTTCGGCTTCCAGACCACCGACGCCGATGGCGATCACACCCAGTGCGTCTACGTGCGGGGTGTGGCTGTCGGTGCCAACGCAGGTGTCGGGGAATGCAACACCGTCACGCACCTGAATCACCGGGGACATTTTCTCCAGGTTGATCTGGTGCATGATGCCGTTGCCTGGCGGGATCACGTCGACGTTCTTGAAGGCCTTCTTGGTCCACTCGATAAAGTGGAAACGGTCTTCGTTGCGACGGTCTTCGATGGCGCGGTTTTTCTCGAACGCGTCCGGGTCAAAACCGCCGGCTTCGACGGCCAGGGAATGGTCGACGATCAGTTGGGTCGGCACCACCGGATTGACCTGCGCCGGGTCACCGCCTTGCAGGGCGATGGCATCGCGCAAGCCGGCGAGGTCGACCAAGGCGGTCTGGCCGAGAATGTCGTGGCACACCACGCGCGCCGGGAACCACGGGAAGTCGAGGTCGCGCTTGCGTTCGATCAGTTGGCTCAGGGACGCGTTGAGGGTGGCCGGGTCGCAACGACGCACCAGGTTTTCTGCGAGGACGCGGGAGGTGTAGGGCAAGGTGGCGTAGGCGCCGGGGGTGATTGCCTCGACAGCCGCGCGGGCGTCGAAGAAATCCAGGCGGCTGCCGGGGAGTGGTTTGCGGAATTCAGTGTTCATCGTCAGGGCTCGGTCACGGTAGATACAAAAGGAAAAGACGACGCGGATTTGATGTGAAATGCGATCCAATGTAGGAGCGAGCAAGCCCGCTCCCACATTGGATTCAGTGACCACTTCAAGACGCCGGTCTCTTCATTCAGCGACGTTCGATTGGCACGAACTTGCGCTGCTCAACGCCGGTGTATTCGGCGCTTGGACGGATGATGCGGTTGTTGGCGCGCTGCTCGAAGACATGCGCGGCCCAGCCAGTCAGGCGCGAGCACACGAAGATCGGGGTGAACAGCTTGGTCGGGATGCCCATGAAGTGATACGCCGAGGCATGGTAGAAATCGGCGTTGGGAAACAGCTTCTTCTGTTCCCACATGGTTTTGTCGATGGCTTCGGAGACCGGAAACAACACCTTGTCACCCACCTCGTCAGCAAGTTTTTTCGACCAGCCCTTGATCACTTCATTGCGCGGGTCGTTGTCTTTGTAGATCGCGTGGCCAAAGCCCATGATCTTGTCCTTGCGCGCCAGCATGCCGAGCGTGCCTTCGACAGCTTCTTCAGCCGAAGAGAATCGCTCGATCATCTCCATCGCCGCTTCGTTGGCGCCGCCATGCAGCGGCCCGCGCAGGGAGCCGATGGCGGCGGTAACGCAGGAATAGAGATCGGACAGGGTCGACGCACACACGCGGGCGGTGAAGGTCGAAGCGTTGAATTCGTGCTCGGCGTAGAGAATCAGCGACACGTTCATGACTTTCTCGTGCAACTCGCTCGGTTTTTCGCCGTGCAACAGATGCAGGAAATGGCCGCCGATGGTCGGCTCGTCGGTCACGCAGTCGATACGCTTGCCGTCGTGGCTGAAGCGATACCAGTAGCACATGATCGCCGGGAAGGCCGCCAACAGACGATCGGTGACGTCGCGCTGCACGCTGAAGTCTTTCTCCGGCTCGATATTGCCAAGGAACGAGCAACCGGTGCGCATCACGTCCATCGGGTGGGCGTCGGCAGGAATGCGTTCCAGCACTTCCTTGAGCGCTTGGGGCAGGTCGCGCAGCTTGCCCAGCTTTTTGCGGTAGTCCGCCAGCTCGGCCTGGGTCGGCAGTTCGCCGTACAGCAGCAGGTAGGCGACTTCTTCAAACTGCGCATCGGCGGCCAGTTCACGCACGTCGTAGCCGCAATAGGTCAGGCCGGCGCCCGCTTGGCCGACGGTGGACAGTGCGGTCTGCCCGGCCACCTGGCCACGCAGGCCGGCGCCACTGAGTACTTTTGCTTCAGCCATGTTCTTTCTCCAATCTTGAATTTATTAGGGAGGCCATTCGTTACTTCTTGGCTGCGAACAGCGCGTCGAGCTTCTGCTCGAAGGTGTGGTAGTCGATGCGATCGTAAAGCTCCATGCGGGTTTGCATGGTGTCGATCACATTCTGTTGGGTGCCGTCGCGACGGATCGCGGTGTAGACGTTTTCGGCGGCCTTGTTCATGGCGCGGAACGCCGAGAGCGGGTACAGCACGATGGAAACATCAGCAGATTTCAACTGTTCGGTGGTGTACAGCGGTGTGGCGCCAAACTCGGTGATGTTGGCCAGGATCGGCGCTTTCACGCGGGAGGCAAACAGCTTGTACATCTCCAATTCGGTAATGGCCTCCGGAAACACCATGTCGGCGCCAGCTTCGATGCAGGCGGCGGCGCGTTCCAGGGCGGATTCCAAACCCTCGACGGCCAGGGCATCGGTGCGCGCCATGATCACGAAGCTGTCATCGGTGCGCGCATCCACGGCGGCCTTGATGCGGTCGACCATTTCCTGCTGCGACACAATTTCTTTGTTCGGGCGATGGCCGCAGCGCTTGGCGCCGACCTGGTCTTCGATATGGATGGCAGCCGCGCCAAACTTGATCATCGACTTGACGGTACGCGCCACGTTGAACGCCGAGGAGCCGAAACCGGTGTCCACGTCCACCAGCAGCGGCAGGTCGCACACATCCGTAATGCGGCGTACGTCGGTGAGTACGTCATCCAGGCCGGTGATGCCCAGGTCCGGCACGCCGAGGGAGCCGGCAGCCACCCCGCCACCCGACAGGTAGATCGCCTTGAAACCGGCGCGCTTGGCCAGCAGCGCGTGGTTGGCGTTGATCGCGCCGACCACCTGCAAGGGGTGCTCACTGGCGACGGCGTCACGGAAACGCTGGCCGGGGGTGCTTTTATTGTTAGAACTCATGACTCACCTCTATCAGTAGCACCGCCTGGGAAGTGACGGGCAATGTTGCGTTTGGACGCGCCGATGTGCCGGCGCATCAACAGTTCGGCCAATTCACCGTCGCGATCGGCAATCGCGTCAAGAATGCGGTGGTGCTCGGCAAAGGCCTGGCGTGGACGATGGGGGGTGGCGGAAAACTGGATTCGGTACATGCGCACCAGTTGGTACAGCTCGCCGCAGAGCATTTGGGTCAGGGTGCGGTTGCCAGCGCCTTGAATGATCCGGTAATGAAAGTCGAAGTCGCCTTCCTGCTGGTAATAACCGAGGCCGGCCTGGAACGCTTCATCGCGTTCGTGGGTGTGCAGCACTTGGCGCAGCTCTTCGATTTCAGCATCGGTCATGCGCTCGGCGGCCAGGCGACAGGCCATGCCTTCGAGAGATTCGCGGATTTCATAGAGTTCGATCAGCTCGGCATGGCTCAACGACACCACCCTCGCGCCGACGTGAGGCACACGCACCAGCAGGCGCTGGCCTTCCAAGCGATGGATCGCCTCACGCAACGGGCCACGGCTGATGCCGTAGGTGCGAGCCAGTTCCGGCTCGGAGATCTTGCTGCCCGGGGCGATCTCACCCTTGACGATGGCGGCCTGGATACGCCGGAAGACGTTCTCGGACATGGTCTGGGAATCGTCTTGCACCATCACTGGGGGTTCCAGCTGATCCAGCATATTGTCGACACCTTTAAAAACAATGCATTAAAAACTAGCCAATCAGACCAATATAGTCAAAGAATAAAACTACATTGTCGACAATCGTCTAATAACTACCTCTGAACGCGTGCACGGCATGGCCGCCTGCCAGCGCTGGCGCCAAAACAGCATCATGTTAGAATGCTCGCGGTATTTGCCTGACATCGCTAGATGAAACGGCGCACGAGGGAGCTTGCGCAGTAATGCCAGTCGCCTTGAATCAAACATCGCACTGCACCGCCTCAGGATTTATGAGACTCAAGCCCTTACCCCTGTTCTGCCTATTGTTCATGCCAGGCCTTGGCGTCGCTGCCGAGAAGACCGTGTATGGCCTCAACGAATACGCCCAATTGGCCGGCATCAATCTGGAAGTCGCCGCCAAACTGGACACCGGTGCCAAGACCGCCTCCCTCAGCGCCCGCGACATCAAGCGCTTCAAGCGCAATGGCGAATCCTGGGTTCGCTTCTACCTGGCCATCGACACCGCCCATTCCCACCCCATCGAACGCCCCCTGGCGCGCGTCAGCAAGATCAAGCGCCGTGCCGGTGACTACGACCCCGATGAGGACAAAAACTACACCGCCCGTCCGGTGATTGCCCTAGACATCTGCATGGGCACTGCTTTACGCAGCATCGAAGTGAACTTGACTGACCGCAGCGCATTCCAATACCCGCTGCTGATTGGCTCCGAAGCGCTGAAACGCTTTGATGCGCTGGTCGACCCCAGTCTTAAATACGCAGCGGGCAAGCCCGCTTGCGCCGCCGACGCTCATACCGCCGAGTAAAACGAATGCGCTCTCTGACCCTGCACCTGAAATTCCTGATCGCCATCCTGGTGGTGTTGGGTATTTCGGTCACCACCTATCAGATCTTCGTGCTGGGGATCCCCGTTACCGAGGACGCCACCGACGACTTGTGGAACATCGACGCCAAGGTCGAGTTCGTCGCCAACCCGAAAGATCCCGTGAAAATCCAGATGTTCGTACCGCCCTTGAGCCGCGACTTCGTCAGCCTCAACGAGAGCTTCATCTCGAATAATTACGGCGTGAGCGTCAACCGCACCGACGGCAACCGCAAGGTCACCTGGTCGGCACGCCGCGCCAAGGGCAACCAGACCCTGTATTACCGCCTGGTCCTGACCAAGCGCTACAGCGGCGAAAAGGTCAAGGTCAAGGGCCCCACCTTCCGCGACAGCATCGCGGTGGAAGGCCCGGAGAAGATCGCCGCCGAAGCCCTGCTTGCGCCGATCCGCCAGCACTCGGCCGACGTCGAGACCTTTATTACTGAAGCCATCAAGCGCACCAACAACCTCAACGACGACAATGTGAAACTGCTGCTCGCGGGCGATCCGTCGACGCCGCACAAAGCCAAGATCGTCGAATTGCTGCTGTCCATTGCCCACGTGCCGGTGGAAAAAGTCCACACCATCCGCCTGGTCGCCGACCAGCCGCAAAGCCCGGAACTGTGGCTGCGCAGCTTCAACGGCAATGAATGGTTGTACTTCAACCCGGAGACCGGCGAACAAGGCCTGCCCGCCGACCGCTTGCAGTGGTGGACCGGCGATGAAAACCTGATCACCGTCGATGGCGGCAAGAAGGCCATGGTGACCTTCAGCCTGAACAACAGCGAAATGAACGCGATTCGCCTGGCCAAGCTGACCGACGAGAACACCGACGCCAACTTCCTCGAATACTCGCTGTACGGCCTGCCGCTGCAAACCCAGCAGACCTTCATGATCATGGTGATGATCCCGATCGGCGTGTTGGTGATTTTGATCCTGCGCAACCTGATCGGCCTGCAGACCCTGGGAACGTTCACCCCGGTGCTGATCGCCCTCGCGTTCCGCGAGACGCAGCTGGGCTTCGGGATTGTGCTGTTTACGATTATCACGGCGCTGGGTTTGTCGCTCAGATCGTACCTGGAGCACTTGAAGCTGCAGATGCTGCCGAGGTTGTCGGTGGTGTTGACCTTTGTGGTGGTGCTGATCGCGGCCATCAGCCTGTTCAGCCATAAACTGGGGCTGGAGCGTGGGCTGTCGGTGGCGCTGTTCCCGATGGTGATTTTGACCATGACCATCGAACGCCTGTCCATCACCTGGGAAGAACGCGGCGCCAACCATGCGTTGAAAGTGGCGATTGGTACGCTGTTCGCCGCATCCCTCGCGCACTTGATCATGAGCGTGCCGGAGCTGATCTACTTTGTGTTCACCTTCCCAGCCATCCTGCTGATTTTGGTGGGCTTCATGCTGGCCATGGGTCGGTATCGCGGCTACCGCTTGACCGAGCTGGTGCGATTCAAGGCCTTCTTGAAGGCAGATCAGTAATGTTCGGATTCTGGAAGACCTGGAAGGCGCTGGAAGCGCGGGGGATCATGGGCATCAACCGGCGTAACGCCGACTACGTGCTCAAGTACAACAAGCGCAGCCTGTACCCGATTGTGGATGACAAGATCATCACCAAGGAACGCGCGCTGGCGGCCGGCATCCATGTGCCGGAAATGTACGGGGTGATCTCCACCGAGAAGGAAATCGACAAGCTCAACGAGATCATCGGCGGGCGCAGCGACTTCGTGATCAAGCCGGCCCAGGGCGCCGGCGGCGACGGCATCCTGGTGGTGGCGGACCGCTTTGAAGGGCGCTATCGAACGGTGTCCGGCAAGATCATCAGCCATGAGGAGATCGAACATCAGATTTCCAGCATCCTCACCGGCCTGTACTCATTGGGCGGCCACCGTGATCGCGCGCTGATCGAATACCGCGTGGTGCCTGACCAGATCTTCAAGAGCATCAGCTATGAAGGTGTGCCGGACATTCGCATCATCGTATTGATGGGTTACCCGGTGATGGCCATGCTGCGCTTGCCGACCCGCCAGTCGGGCGGCAAGGCCAACCTGCACCAGGGCGCGATTGGCGTCGGCGTCGATCTCGCCACCGGCTTGACCCTGCGCGGCACCTGGCTGAACACCATCATCACCAAACACCCCGATACCACCAACGCGGTGGATGGCGTGCAACTGCCCAACTGGGACGGTTTCATGAAGCTCGCAGCCGGCTGCTATGAGCTGTGCGGGCTGGGTTACATCGGCGTGGACATGGTGCTGGACCAGGAGAAAGGCCCGCTGATCCTGGAACTGAATGCGCGGCCTGGGTTGAATATTCAGATTGCCAACGACTGCGGTTTAACCTTGCGTACGCATGCGGTGGAAGCGCGACTGGAAGAACTGAAAGCAGCCGGCGTGACGGAAACCCCGGAAGAGCGGGTGAAGTTCGTGCAGGAAATGTTTGGGCATATTGGGGCTTTCGCCAGCTAAAAGCTGCAAGCTATAAGCTTCAAGACACAGCCCTCGTGTTTGTTACACTTGCAGCTTGAAGCTCAAAACTTGCAACTGCCTTTAAGGCCCCTCATGTCAACCTGTTCCGTACACCCGCTGCCCTACCGGGCCAACCCCGCCGAGTATTTCGCGGTCATTCGCCACGCGCCTGGTGCCGTGCTGCTGGACAGCGGCCGGCCAGCGGCTGAACGCGGGCGGTATGACCTTCTCAGCGCTTGGCCGCAAGCGACGCTGACGGTATCGCCTGACGAAAGCGGTGGCGATTTCCTGCAACGGTTGCGGGAAAATCTCACGCAGCTGGGTGAGGCGGATTTGCCTGTCGGGTATGAGCTGCCATTTGCCGGAGGCCTGATCGGCTACCTGAGCTATGACTTTGGTCGGCACCTTGAGCAGATGCCACACCTTGCAACAGACGACCTGCACCTGCCGGATGCGCGCTTTGGGCTGTATGCCTGGGCGCTGATCAGCGATCACCACACGCAGACCAGCCAGTTGGTGTTTCATCCGGCACTGGCCGACAGCGAGCAGCAACGGTTGATTGCGCTATTCAGCACTGGCGCTATCGACGCGCCCGCGTCCTTCAAACTTCAAGGCCCCATGGCCCCGGACCTCACCGCCGAGGCTTACCGCCAGGCCATCGCGCGCATCCAGGATTACATTCAGGCCGGCGACTGTTACCAGGTCAACTTTGCTCAACGCTTCCGTGCACCGTGCATTGGCGATCCATGGGTCGCCTACTGCGCATTGCGCAAAGCCTGCCCGACACCGTTCTCCGGGTTCCAAAGCCTGCCGGACGACGGCGCGGTACTGAGCCTGTCGCCCGAGCGCTTCGTGCACATCAGCAAGCGTCGCGTCGAAACCCGCCCCATCAAAGGCACCCGCCCACGTGGCCTGACGCCCGAAGAAGACGCTGCCAACGCTGCCGAACTGCTGGCCAGCCCCAAGGACCGCGCCGAAAACCTGATGATCGTCGACCTGTTGCGCAACGACCTCGGCCGTACCTGCCGCACCGGCTCGGTGAGCGTGCCGGAGCTGTTCAGCCTGGAAAGCTACCCTAACGTCCACCATCTGGTGAGCAGCGTTATCGGCGAGTTGGCCGACGACAAAGACGCTCTCGACCTGATCGCGGGCAGCTTTCCCGGCGGCTCCATCACTGGCGCACCGAAGATCCGTGCGATGCAGATCATCGACGAGCTGGAGCCTACTCGACGCGGGCTGTACTGCGGTTCTTTGGTGTATCTGGATGTTCGGGGGGAGATGGACAGCTCCATCGCCATCCGTAGCTTGCTGGTCAAGGAGGGGCAGGTCTGCTGCTGGGGCGGCGGCGGGATTGTGGCGGACTCGCAATGGGAGGCGGAGTATCAGGAGTCGCTGACGAAGGTGCGGGTGTTGTTACACACTTTGGAAGGCTTGTAGCGTCAGCGCCCCCGAGTTCCAGGTGGGAATTTACTCTTTGAAACGGGTACCAGTGGGCGGGTATCAGAGGTGTTGAACCACAAGCGCACGCTCAGCCTGTCGATGATCAAGCGGCTGCACGAAGGCTTGCGTATTCCTTATGAGAGCTTGCTGGCAGGGGTTTAGGCGGTGAACCTGCTGACCCCATCGCAGGCAAGCCCGGCTCCCACATTTGATCGGGTTCACATCATTCAAATGTGGGAGCTGGCTTGCCTGCGAAGAGGCCACCAGCCGCGCCGAAGGACTTACAGGCTCAACGGGCGATTCGACGCCTTGATGAACTCGTTCTTCAAATCCTCAAACGTATGCACCGCCGGGAACTGCGGGAACTCGCGGATCACATTCTCCGGCGCATGGAACAGAATCCCACGGTCGGCTTCGCCCAGCATGGTGGTGTCGTTGTAGGAATCGCCTGCGGCGATCACGCGGTAGTACAGGCTCTTGAAGGCCAATACCGACTGGCGCTTGGGGTCTTTCTGACGCAATTGATAACTCACCACGCGGTCGGTTTCGTCGGTGATCAGACGGTGGCAGAGCAGGGTAGGGAAACCCAGTTGGCGCATCAGCGGCTGGGAGAATTCGTAGAAGGTGTCTGACAGGATCACCACCTGAAAGCGCTCACGCAGCCAGTTGACGAACTCGATAGCGCCGTCCAGCGGCTTGAGGGTGGCGATCACTTCCTGGATGTCGGCGAGCTTGAGCCCGTGTTCATCGAGGATGCGCAGGCGTTGCTTCATCAGCACGTCGTAGTCGGGAATGTCCCGGGTGGTGGCCCGCAGGGATTCAATACCGGTTTTTTCGGCGAAGGCGATCCAGATTTCCGGAACCAGTACCCCTTCCAGGTCAAGACAGGCAATTTCCACAAGACACTCCCATTTAGATGTTGTTGATTGAGCGGGCAAAAGGACTGCCGAACTCTAGCGACTCACGCTCGCCGCCGCAACGCAGGGCGGATTTTGATACCATCACTCCCCTATAGAGCGCTCAGCGCCACTGACCTGTAGGAAACCGTCCTGATGAACCAAGCCTTCGACGTCGTTGAACTCGCCGCGACTTACGCCAACAAGTCTGCGCAGGACATTCTCAAGCTGGCGTTCAGCCAGTTCGGTGATGATCTGTGGATTTCCTTCAGCGGCGCCGAGGACGTGGTGCTGGTAGACATGGCCTGGAAGCTGAACAAGAACGTCAAAGTGTTCAGCCTCGACACCGGCCGCCTGCACCCGCAGACCTACCGGTTTATCGAGCAGGTGCGCGACTTCTACAAGATAGACATCGAGTTGATCTCACCAGACCAGCGCGAGCTGGAGCCCTTCGTCAAAGAGAAGGGCCTGTTCAGCTTTTACAAGGACGGCCATGGCGAATGCTGCGGCGTGCGCAAGATCGAGCCGCTGCGCCGCAAGCTTTCCGGCGTAAATGCCTGGGCCACCGGCCAGCGCCGCGACCAGAGCCCGGGTACACGGAGCCAGGTGGCTGCACTGGAAATCGACACGGCGTTCTCTACGCCTGAGCGCACTTTGTACAAGTTCAACCCGCTGGCGCAGATGACCAGTGAGGAAGTCTGGGGTTACATCCGCATGCTGGAGCTGCCGTATAACAGCTTGCATGAGCGTGGTTTCATCAGCATTGGTTGCGAACCTTGCACGCGTCCGGTGTTGCCGAACCAGCATGAACGCGAGGGGCGTTGGTGGTGGGAAGAGGCTACACAGAAGGAATGTGGGTTGCATGCGGGGAACATCATCAGTAAGGCCTAAGTCCTTAGCGCCCACATTTGTTTTGTGTTGACCTCTAGAATGTACACATAGATGTAACCATCGGTGCCATTTATGTGTGCAATCCTCCTCGATGCGCACCATAACGTAACACCTCTACTCGCCCTCTGTTTTCCGTCGTGATCTATCCCTCTCCCATAGAAAAATAAATAGCTGTTCAAACGGTCAATTTATATCGCTTTTAATTCAGCGAGTTATTTATAAAATCTACAAAAAGGAAATTATCCGTCGTTTTCATAGATCGAAAACTGGCACGCATGTGGCTTAAGGTGAAATACGCTTTGTATACAATAAATACAAAACCTACATACACTTTGCCATCTGCGGCCCGACTGCTGATGTGCCGGAGCCTGCCGGAATGCGTACTAGCCTCTCGAATGACATCGCACTGGATCTGCCCTCCTCCCTGAACCCCGAGGCGACACTTCCGGGCCCGCTGGTACTCAGCCCGCGCCTACATAACAAGGACCTGGCGCCCACCAAGGTCGAAGGCCGGCGTTGGGGGCGCTACAGCATCTTTGCGTTATGGACCAACGACGTACACAACATCGCCAACTACTCGTTCGCCATTGGCTTGTATGCATTGGGCCTGGGCGGCTGGCAGATCTTGTTGTCCCTCGGCATCGGTGCGGCGCTGGTGTACTTCTTCATGAACTTGTCGGGCTATATGGGGCAGAAGACCGGCGTACCGTTTCCGGTGATCAGCCGCATCAGTTTCGGCATTCATGGCGCACAGATTCCGGCGTTGATCCGCGCGGTGATTGCGATTGCCTGGTTCGGTATCCAGACCTACTTGGCCTCGGTGGTTTTCCGCGTATTGCTGACAGCCATTCATCCAGGCTTCGCCGACTACGACCACAACTCCATCCTCGGTCTGTCATCCCTCGGCTGGGCCTGTTTTGTGGCGATCTGGCTGGTGCAACTGGTGATCCTGGCCTACGGCATGGAAATGGTGCGCCGCTATGAAGGCTTCGCCGGGCCGGTGATTCTGCTGACGGTAGCCTCGTTGGCCGGTTGGATGTACTTCCAGGTCGGCGGCAATATAGCCTGGTCGATCCGTGAACCGCTGAGTGGTGGCGAGATGTGGCGCAATATCTTTGCCGGCGGCGCGCTGTGGCTGTCGATCTACGGCACGTTGATTCTGAACTTCTGCGACTTCGCCCGCTCTTCGCCGTGCCGCAAGACCATTCAGGTCGGCAACTTCTGGGGCCTGCCGGTGAATATTCTGGTGTTCGCTGCGATCACGGTGCTGCTGTGCGGCGGGCAGTTCCAGCTCAATGGCCGGGTGATCGAAAGCCCGACCGAGATCATCGCAGCCATCCCTGATACCGTGTTTCTGGTACTGGGTTGCCTGGCGTTCCTGATCGTCACCGTGGCGGTGAACATCATGGCCAACTTTGTCGCGCCGGCCTTTGTGCTGAGCAACCTGGCGCCCAAGTACCTGAACTTCCGTCGCGCCGGGTTGATCAGCGCGACCGTGGCCGTATTGATCCTGCCGTGGAACCTCTACAACAGCCCGCTAGTGATCGTGTATTTCCTGTCTGGCCTGGGCGCACTGCTGGGGCCGTTGTACGGGGTGATCATGGTCGATTACTGGTTGATCCGTAAAACCCAGGTGGACGTGCCACAGTTGTATAGCGAAGACCCCCGTGGTGTTTATTACTACAGCCGCGGGGTCAATTTACGTGCAGTGGCGGCGTTTGTTCCTGCGGCAGTGATCGCCATTCTCCTGGCCCTGCTGCCCGGTTTCGCCAGCGTCTCACCGTTTTCCTGGATGTTTGGCGCCGGTATTGCAGCGCTGCTGTATGGGCTGATCGCCAAGCGCCAGCCGTTCTACGCCGATGTCAGCGGCGAAAGCATTGCAGTCGATAACGTCAGTCATTAATCAAGGACATTCCATGCGTATCCTCGTGGTCAACGTCAACACCACCGAATCCATCACTGAAACCATCGCCCAGCAGGCACGGGCCGTGGCCGCGCCGGGCACCGAGATTGTCGGGCTCACGCCCTACTTCGGCGCGGAGTCGGTAGAGGGCAATTTTGAAAGCTACCTGGCGGCCCTCGCGGTGATGGACCGGGTGATGGCCTACGACCAGCCGTTCGACGCGGTGATCCAGGCCGGCTACGGCGAACACGGTCGCGAAGGCTTGCAAGAATTGCTCAACGTGCCGGTGGTGGACATCACCGAAGCCGCCGCCAGCACCGCGATGTTCCTGGGCCATGCGTACTCAGTGGTGACCACCCTGGACCGCACTGTGCCGCTGATCGAAGACCGCCTGAAACTCGCCGGCCTGTACCAGCGTTGCGCCTCGGTGCGGGCCAGTGGCATGGCGGTGCTGGAGCTGGAAGAAGACCCGTTGGCGGCGATGGAGGCTATCGTGCGTCAGGCCGAACTGGCCATCCGCGAGGACAAAGCTGAGGTGATCTGCCTGGGGTGTGGTGGCATGGCCGGGCTGGATGAGCAGATTCGCCAGCGCACCGGGGTGCCGGTGGTGGATGGCGTGACGGCGGCGGTGACCATTGCTGAGTCCTTGGTACGGTTGCGGTTGTCGACGTCGAAGATCAGGACGTATGCGACGCCGCGGCCGAAGAAAATCATTGGCTGGCCGGGCCAGTTCGGCCGGTAGACCGAGGTGTGGTCATCCTTGGCTTGACCAAAGGGTTGGCGCGGGATCTGGGGCCTCGCGGGATTACCATCAATAACGTGCAGCCTGGGCCGGTAGATACTGATATGAACCCGGCGAACAGTGATTTTGCCGAGAGTTTAATTGGGTTGATAGCGGTGGCGGTGTATCAGCCAATTTATCCAGCGACTGATACTCCGCTATCGCAGGCAAGCCAGCTCCCACATTTTTTTGACCGCGTTTTGGTCAGGAGAGCGGCGGCAGGCCGTAGGCGGCCAGGTCGAAATCCGCGAGTTTGCGGATGATCTGGTCGGCGTGGTGGTATTTGCTGTCGGCCATTGCTTCATCCGGCACGGCGATGGCGGTCATGTGGGCAGCCTTCGCGGCGGTCACGCCGAAGGGCGAATCTTCGAACACCAGGCAATCCTCGGGCGCAACGCCCAGGCGGCGCGCGGCGGTGAGGAAAATGTCCGGCGCAGGTTTGGCGGCGCCGACTTCCGGGTCGTCAGCGGTGACGATGGTGTCGAACAGGGCAAACCATTCGCGGTGCAACGTGGTCTTGTGACCAAACGAATTGCGCGACGAACTGGTGCCCACAGCAATCGGAATATTGTGCGCTTTCAGGTGCCGCACCAATGCTTCGGCGCCGGGCATGCCCAACGCCTTGGGGAAGCGCTCGCTCATCAGCGGTTCACGGATCTCGAGAAACTCGGCCGGTGTGATCGGCAAATCCAGCGCCTTGACCACGTAGTCGGCCAAATCCTGAGCGCCACGCCCGATGATGTGCTGCTTAATGCTCCAGTCATAGGTACGGTCGTAGCGTTCGGCGATGATCTGCGTGACTTCGGTGTAGATGCCTTCAGTGTCCAGCAACAACCCGTCCATGTCGAAAATCACGGCCTTGATCGGACCGACTGCGGTATGCGGTGCATTCATCACTACAGAACCCTGGAGGAAGGACTAAAAGGATTCAGCACAATACCGGCCCGCGCGGCTTGCAAGCAACCTGTGCAGTTGCCAAGCAACAATCACATACAGCAACAGCTCTGATCGCCTGACTTCAGCGGGACAAGCTAACGTTGGGAGGCACCGGGTGTAAGGTATTCCCGAAAAAACCTCAAAACACTTATTAAATCCTTATAAAAATATAAGATTTATATAAGGCTAAACAGGAAAAAATGGTTAATACATCTCCCCACATACAGATCATCAACGATACCAAAGGCGAGCCTGCGTTTGTGGTCATCCCATACTGGCAGTACTTTTCACAGCTGGGACGGGACCACCTTATCCCGCATCAAGTCGTCGGCCTGATTGTCGATGGCTTTACTCCCATCCGCGCCTGGCGCGAGCACCTGAATCCAACGCAAAAAGAAGCAGCCAACCGCCTGGGCATCTCCCAATCGGCATTTGCTCAGCAAGAAACGGTGAACAAGCCTCGTAAGATCACACGAGAGAAGATAGCCAAAGCGTTCGGCATCCATCCGAACCCGTTGAAGCTTTAGGATCTATGGCAAGTCATCATCCACACCCCTTCCTTTCACGCCTGCGACGTTGCAGTCTCACGCGACCATTGCAGTCGAGGTGTTTCACCTGCCTTGCCCATTGACCCGTTGGGAAAACCTGTTTCGTCATCTCGCCGGGCAGGACGTCTATGGCGGTGGGTTCATCGAGCATTACATCCTCACACTCATCTACCCCGCCGGGCTGACCCCACAGATCCAATGGGGCTTAGGCGCGCTGGTGCTGATGATTAATATCGCGGTGTATGCGCGGTTGATCCGGCGTTACGTACAGGCTTGAGACAGCTTCGCTGGTGAAGAATCAGACGCCCTCATTCCCTTCACAGACGCCGCCATGTCCGAAGCCTTCGAAGTCCCCAGCCCCCACGAAAAACACGTCGAACACACCACCGAACATGCCCACGGCCGCGGGGACAATTTCGCCAGTCGTATCGCCGTGATGACCGCCCTCATGGCCACCCTCGGCGCCATGCTCAGCTACCAGGCCAGCTCCACGGAAAGCGAAGCGGCGATGGACAAAAACAACGCCGCCATTTTCAAGACCGAAGCCGCCAACCAGTGGAATTACTACCAGGCCAAATCCAGCCGACAAAACCTCGCGGAACTCGCCACGCACATTCCAGGTGTGGACGCGGTGCATTACAAGGAAGAGATCGAGCGCTACAAGGGCCAGAAGGAAGACGTGCGCAAGCAGGCCGAAAAGCTTGAAGCCACGTCAACGCAGTGGGATGAGAAGTCGGAGCAGGCGCTGCACCAGCATCATCGCTGGGCCCAGGCGATGACCGCGATTCAGATCGCGATTTCGTTGGCGGCGATTACGTTGCTGACGAGGAAGGAGTGGTTGAAGCGTGTGTCCTACGCGGCAGCGGGTGTGGCCGTGCTGTTGGGTAGCTTGGCATGGCTGCATATCTGACACGGCGCAGGCTAAATGTGGGAGCTGGCTTGCCTGCGATGACGGACCATCACTCAACATCATCGTTGACTGTCACACCGTAATCGCAGTCTGGCCAACTACCAGATCTACTGACTTGCGCTGAACTGAATCAGGCCCGATTCGCCGCTCTGCTGTGGTGGAAGTACAAGTAAGCCAGCCCAACTGGCGCAATGAAAATAGCCATGCTCCAGCAGATCGCCATGGTGAACACCTTGACGGTCAGCATCAGAATCGCATTCACGAAGAACACGTTGTTGCCAAAGATGTAATCCATGATGCTTTCGTAAACGAAGCGTGCGTAGGGGTAAAGCACGCTGTTGACCACGCAATAAAACAGAGCACCCATTGTGAACACTCCGGTTTTCGAGTGGGTAAGCGCGGTATAGATCAGCACGGGAAAAATCAGCCCGAACAGAAAATTGCGAATGTAGTACTGGGCAGAAAGCCCGCCGAATGTCTTGCGAAGCACCGGATGCATTTAGATCCCTCTGAATGGCGTGTTGGAAAGGCGGCGACCTTAGCAAGTCCTGGAATTCATGACCAGCATTTGTAATGCCCTTTGCCATCACACCGCGATAGCGTAAAACCTCAAACAAATCCGTCCCGTTTATCCATCTATCTACAAGGAAGTACTCATGCGGGCGCCGGGGGAAACCATTGTTATCGACAACGTACTGCTGATGGTGCGGCGGCGAGCCCGATAGCACCGTTGCGGATTGGGATGGGCAGTTATCCGTTTGGGTCGGCGGGGCCGTTATTGAGTACGCAAGAGACACCCTGAACGAGCGGCGTACCATGGGCCTGACTTTCGGAGATGCCCCATGAATCTCAGCATTGTTTACGCACTCGCGGCAGCTGCCCTTTTCGGCGCCAGCACCCCACTCGCCAAAAGTCTCGGCCTGGGCCTGCTCGCAGGGTTGCTGTACCTCGGCAGCGGCCTAGGACTCGCCGTCTTACGCCTCATCCGTGATCGCGGCTGGAAACCTTCCGGGCTGACGTCTTCGGAGTGGCCCTGGTTGCTGGGTGCCATTGGGTTGGTTGCTGGACTGGTGAACTGCAGCCTCGCGCTCTATCTGGTTCTCCTGACTGTTTTTCCGATTACATGCAGGTATCGGAACATGAAATCTTCAGGCAATTGATTTCAATATGTTGCCCGAGCAATTAGAGTAGCGCCCCTCGAGAATTGGATCTCGATATTTTGTCCATGGAGTTACACAGTGAAGTACGTCAGTAAAGCAGTTGCCGCAGCCGTTCTTGGTCTCGCCCTCGCAGGTTGCACCGGCACCGCTATCAAATCCCCGCAATACGACAGCAGCCAATACACCGTGCTGGGTCACAGCGAAGCCAGCGCCACTGGCATCATGCTGTTCGGCGTCATCCCGATCGGCCAGAACAGCCGTTTCGTTCGCGCCCAGGATGCTGCCATCAAGGCAAAAGGCGGCGATGCGCTGATCAACACTCAGGTCCAGGAAAAATGGTTTTGGGCGTGGGTGCTGAGCGGTTACACCACCAAGATTTCGGGTGATGTGGTCAAGTTGAAAGCTGCGAAATAAAGCAGTACGCATAAAAAAACACCGGGCATTGCCCGGTGTTTTGGTTTTTTGAATGTGGATTTAATGCATCACGCCCCCCATCACTCGTTTCAGACTCGAGCGGGTGACACGATGATTTTCACATTGTGCTCCTTGTTGTTGACCAGTTCCTCGAAGCCCTGACCCACGATCTGCTCCAACTGAATGCGCCCAGTCACCAGCGGTGTGATGTCCAGCCGTCCATCCGCGATAAAAGCGATCACGTCAGCGAACTCGCCGTTGTAGGCCAGTGCACCCAGTACCTGCTTTTCCGTGGCCACCAACTCGAAAAAGTTGAACTCGCTGGGCTCCTCGAAAATCCCCACCAGTACGCACTTGCCGGCCTTGCGGATCAAATCGATCGCGAGCTTGGCCGTGTGTTTGTTACCGATGCATTCGAAACTGACATCCGCCCCGAGCCCACCCGTCAGGCGTCGTACCTCAGCCATAACGTCGCATTGATTGGGATCGAGCACATGCGTCGCCCCCACTTCCAGGGCCTTGGCCTTGCGCGCTCCGGACATTTCCAGAGCGATCACCTGAGCCGCACCGGCCGCTTTGGCGCACATGATGGTGCACAGGCCAATGGTGCCGGCACCGACCACCACAACGTGTTGCCCGAGTAGGCTTCCGGCTTTTTTCACCGCGTGCATGCCCACTGCCAGCGGCTCAATCAGTGCCCCCGCTTCGGCCGGAAAGTTCGCCGGCAACTTGTACAGCAGGTTGGCTGGCACATTGACCAGTTCGGCGAAGGCACCATTATTCATCAACCCAGTGAACGCCAGATTCTCGCAAATGTTGTACAGCCCGTGGGTGCAGTAGTAGCACGTGCCGCAATGTTGGCACGCATCGGCCGCCACCGGTTCGCCGACACTGAAGCCCTGCACACCGTCACCGAGTTCGACGATCTCGCCACAAAACTCATGACCGAGAATGCATTGGCCCTTAATCCCGGTCAGCGGGTGCGGAGCGTCAACCGGTATGAACACCGGCCCCGCCACGTACTCATGCAAATCGGACCCGCAAATTCCGCACCATTGCACACGGATCTGCACCCAACCAGCAGGCGGCGAAATCGGCAGCGGAACATCCTCGACACGAATATCATTGCGGCCGTGCCAGACAGCGGCACGCATGCTGCGTTGCGGTTTGATCGAAAGGGTCATCGCGACATCTCCTTGAGACGGTTGGTCCTGGCGCCCCGCAACCGTCCGCCGGCAGAGGCCTCAGTGCTATTGCACAGCGGCCAAAACCAGTCGATTGAGCGAGACATCGGGCACTTCTTTTTATTATTGGTTGACCAGTCGGGCTGGGTACTGGGGCTAGAGCAAAGCCGGTGCCAGATCCGCAAAAACACCTGGGCAACCCTTTTTTAGAGCGGCGGGATGGGTACTCAAGGATGGCGAGGATCGAGTTCAGGTGAGACGCTGCAGGTCAGACCACATTAGGTAGACACGAGACGGTGAGACGTTGCGTCTCAGCGCTAGGCGCGAGCAATGAAGCAAGTAGGGATCAATGAAGACGGCCATACCAGCAGCCTGTGTTCCCATGGATATTCCCATATGGGCCTTTTTTGACCTTCTGAAAACACAAAACCCCTGAAAACTTTAACGTTTTCAGGGGTTTTGTCGTTTCAAATTTGGCGGTGAAGGAGAGATTCGAAACTACCCGTTCGCTGTTTTTGAAAGCAAAGCCCCCGGTTTATAAGGGCTGCAGCCCGGTGGTGCGCGCAAGATCTGTCCCATGTCAGTCCCATGGCTTAAATGCACCAGGTTGCGGAAAACGGTCAGAACAGGCGTTTTGAGTGATTTATGTTGAGGCATGGGAAAAAGGTAATTTTGGTAATGAGCTATGAAAAACCGGATAAATCCCAATAAAATCAGGTATTTGATATAGTTTTATAGAGGTAATAATAAGGTAAGTAAATGGTTAGAAAATTACTTTCAGTGCTAGTAATGTCAGTGAGCCGCCAAACCCAGTAAAATGGGGACTTGAACAAAATATTACCTCTCTCGTTACCTTATATTACCCTCCAAGGTAATGGCTGAAATCCACGTCCCGTAAGGGTTCCAGCCCGTTCTGACCTACCGATTACTAATATTACCCTTTCCCCATCCCTCGCCTGAAAAATAGCCATGCGCTAACGGTTTTGCCGTTTTTTTCCACACGCTTTTGATGGGTACTGACAGCCGGCAATTGATGGCGATGCTGTGCAACGTCTCAGAATGCCGGAAACCCAGACAGGCTGGGCCTCACAGTCGTTTTCGCGTAGGACTCGACAGCGGCTGGTAGGCCTCTGATATGAATGGTTCCGAAAACGAAAACATCGCCTGCAGCAGGTTTTCACAACCATACTCCCCGTAAACCGGGCGCCTCGTCTGCGTGACCACTCCGCTGCCGTCCTGTGACGCATATGCAAGGCCACTGCACTTTTTTGCAAAGCCTTGCACTCTGTGCAATCGCGAAACATCCCCCAGACCCCGCAGCGGGCTTGGGCAAGGGCACCGTTTGCACCCACTACCCGTTTGCACAAAAAAGGGACACAAAGCCCGTCGGCGGGAGGGGGATAAGTGCTTTTTCGCGATTATTTTTCCCGTATTACACGTTTTTTTGCTAGAGGGATAATGGACTAATTGACAGCACCCAGATTGACTGGCGTACTGCCATGCATAAAAGGAAGGTCAGCAATGGCCGAATTCAAAGCGGGCGTATACGACGTCGGAAAGAAACCGATGCGCAGTGCCGGTAGCTTCCACAGGGAGCAGTGCGATGTTTTCGTTAAAAGATTACGCAGAGAGTGTTCGTCAGGGAGACTTGCTTATTGATTTCGTGTCTATGACTGTCTGGCAACCGTGCGCCAACGGATTAGAACTAGGCGGTCACGGACTTATAAAAATCAATGTCTCCGGGGCTCTACTCTGCGATTTTATTTGCACGAGCGCTAACGGCTTAAAATTATCCATGTATGGTGAAAGCTATCAATTTGACAACGAAGACGATTCGAAGAATCTTAAATTTATAGCTGTCGACGTCCAGGGCAATACATGGGTAGCGGAAAACTTCGCACTACATTTAAGAATAATGAATGCCACCCCGCCTTTCAAATGTAATTTTTTGCTAAGCGAAATAATACATCATACCAAGCAAAGCATACCTGGACAGCAACAGAACTACCTTTGGTTTGAAAGCCTAGAATCCAGCCACATCCCAAAAAACACAGTAAACTCAATCGAAGACACTCTTACAGGCAAGTCATTTAATAGAAACCAGACCAATCTTGACCTAGACAATTTCAAAGTATCAATCGTAGATCAAGAAAACTATACGACCGTTTATGCAAACGGGAGCTTTGATGTAGACCGCTTATTCGAAGCGTTAAAATTTTATATCGGCTTCACGAGTGGAACCATGCTCACTGCATGTGTTTTAACAACGCGAACGGGCGACGACATAAAACATCACATCCGAAGCATAAACAAAAAAATCAACAAAACAAAGATTCCCAAGCCAGTTAATGACCTGCTTATGCTTTCTCAAGATGAGTGGAATGACCCTTATCACTTCCAACTACTTCCAAACATTCTAACAATCCAGAAAAAACTTCCACGTTTTTTTAACAGCACCGTTAGCCAGTGGAAGAGAGTATGGCAGGGCTTTAATGCTACACAATCGATTACAGCATTGACGCTTACTGTATCAATAGAAGGGCTACTGATAGATCTGTTTATTCCAAAACTGGAAACGGATAGCGCGGACTCTAACTTCGAACTTCAAAAAGATGAGATAATTAAAACACTAAGAAAAACTGAAATAAACTCTACTCATTTAGAGACGATCATTACAAACGTAAAGCGTTGGGGAAACATTCACGCTAATGCAGCATTAAAAATTCTTGCTGAAAAAGGGCTTATTACAAAAGACGAAGTCAAAGCATGGATAGATCTGAGAAACTCGTCTGCGCACCCCAAATTCGCTGAAATGACGGCAAAGAGAGAAGCTAGGGAACGCGGTCGATTGATGCGGTGCCTGAGCCTCTACTACAAACTAAATCTGAACATATATGGATATACAGGTGCTTATACATTTTACGAACCCCACAAAATCATGGATGTCATGATGCCGATTGTTGAAATATTCAACGTAGAATTTGACCGATCAAATAACTGCAAACAATAGCCCCCTTCAACATAACGCCTGTTGCAAATGCGTCCCCAACCAATTCACTAACAAAAAGGCTAGACAGACATGCAGTTAATTGACATTTCAAACCTTATTATAGCGGCCATAGGAAAACTGTTCTCAACAGAGGTATTTATAGCGCTAACTGCCGCATATATTGGGGCAAGAGCAACCAGCAAAGCAACAACAAAAGCTCATAACTATTCAATCAACAAATCAAAACACGACGAAATTGAAACTACCCGAAACACGCTTAAACTGATCAAGGTCGAGTTAACGTCAGCGTGGGAAATCTATTTCTCTGAATACGGCTCCGACTTATTGGAACTACCGAACGGAGAACCCTGTACAGATATTTTTCCTATCGGGAAAAATCCATTTCCGATTTACGACTCTGCACCTTCCTGCCTAGCCAACATAGACCCTCAATTATCAGCAAAAATAATCCGTAGTTACATGCGAGTCAAAGGCTTAATATCAATGATCAATCTAAACAATGCTGACTGCCAGATCGCATTTAGCGCAGGCAGGAATGCTACTCAAGAACTAGCAAATCGGGCGATCGCAGAGGGAAAAGAAATAAATGAGGAACTCACAAAAAGACTCGATGAATATCACGATTACTACGCAATTCAAGAAGCGCGGAAGCTAAGAATGGACCAAACAGCACACGCGATGAAGCTCCTCACGATAGAGCTACAAGACTTGCTTTCGATAGTTTCAAAAGACATAGATTGCTTCATCAGCACAGCACCAGAAAATTTAATCACAAAGTAATTGATTCAAGCTCACCATTCAGAGCCCTTAAGCTTTGTGCATACTGCATAAAAGCGCTAGCGTTAGAAGGTACTGGTGTTGAAGCATGGGTATGTGTCGCTAGCTGTATGTTCATTTGCTCAACTACTCCAAGCAAATCACATACTACTTGGAAGATATTAACCGCCTCAGACCCCATATGATTTTTAGGAGCGACCAACCGCTGACTGACCGCGGACAAGCTTTCGCGCAGCCCCGCGATCCTTTCCTCCATATCGCCACCCACCGTGGCGTTGTGCTTCTGCCCCACTACTAGGTTCAAGTCCCGCCCAGTCGCCTGGTGCAGATCATCCACCGCCGCCAGGCTCGCAGACCCGCCCGAAAGCAGCTTGAGCGCGCCCAACGCCTCGATCGTCTTGATCCCACCCACTGACTCAGTGGAATGGTCGTCCACCGTCATGGTGTGGGTCTGGAACGTTTCCATGTTGCCCATGGCCTCGACTTCCCGCTCGATCGCCTTATCTCGAATCTTGCCGTCCGTTTGACGCAGCCAGTTGCCGTCCGCGTCCACACGCTGCTGACAGGCTTCGCTGTGCTGCCACACCTGGTCACCCTTCGGCACGCTGGGCATGCTCAGGCCGTGGGGCAGGATTGTCTGGATATAAGGCTTGTGCGGCAGGCCGTAGGCAAAGCACACCACGACTTGGGTGCCTTCCTCGGGGAACGCATAGATCCCCATTTCCTCGCCACCAGTGGGCAGGGGCAACGGCACACCGGCCAGGATCGGCAGCTTGGTGTCTGGCTCGCCGTCCGGCCCCATGACCTCGATGTCGACCGCATAGCGCGGCCGGAAGTCGTCACAGATGCCGGCGCCGGCCGGGGCGTCGGCCACGGCGACAACGCGGGCGAAGCGTGGCAGGTGATAACCACCGGTGAGTTCGGGGAATTGTCGTTCTACGCTGCGGCGGATTGCGTCGTCCATCGGATGGCCATCTGGTTGTCGATGAGCGCCATACTGGTGATGCGCTCGCCTTGGTTGATTGTTGCACCTGGTCGCAACCCGGGAAGGGCTGCAATCATTGCGCTTTGATTGCCCTGGTAGTCGTCGAACAGTTCCACCG
This sequence comes from Pseudomonas sp. EA_15y_Pfl1_P101, assembly GCF_963970835.1. Lineage (NCBI taxonomy): Bacteria > Pseudomonadati > Pseudomonadota > Gammaproteobacteria > Pseudomonadales > Pseudomonadaceae > Pseudomonas > Pseudomonas sp. EA_15y_Pfl1_P101. The sequence continues at coordinate 145,332 of NZ_CAXAPA010000012.1, forward strand.
GCAGCTGCAGCGGCGAGCGAACGCCAAAGAAGCTGTCGGCCCAACTGCCCACGAACACCTCCCCGTCACCCTGCTGCTGCCAGATGAAGTCGGGAATGTTGAAAACCCGGGCCAGGCTGTCCATGGCTTGGTAGCCGGCAGCCAGGCTGTAGAAGAACGGCGCCTTAACGCCGGCGTAGGAACGATCCGGGACGCGAAAGCGCAACCCGGTGTGCTGGCCGATCTCGATCAGGACGGCGCGCAGATCGACGTGGCGCAGATTCAGCGGCAGCGGGTTGGCCAGGATCGCGGCCAACTCGCGGCAGAACAGCACCTGTTGGGTGCTGCTGGCCGTGGTGGAGCGTTCGACGTAGCCAATGAAGTGTCGCTGCAGCGTGTTGCCGTTGTAGCCGATATCGAGCGTCACCAGCCCCTTGACCGGCGCCGAGGCTTGAATGGTGAATGTCGCCCGGCCGGGGCTTTTCACGTCCAGCCGGACTTCGCTTTTGACCAGGACATAGGGCACGCCGTTGATGGCCAACTCCTTGTGCAGCTTCATGTGTTAGCCCCGCCCAGCCAACCGTCCACCTTTTTCAGCGTGGCTTCAAAGCCGGTCAGATCCTCCGGCCCGCTGCTGGAATCGCCACCGGTACCGCCGCTGCCACCCACTGCCCCGCCGGGGCCAGATTGTGCGGTGACCGCGTTACCCGATCGCCGGCCCTCGACTTTCTCAGGGTTCGACAGCTTTTCAGTCAGGGTGAACTGGATCAGCCAGCCGCGCAGGTTGTCGTCCTCCCGGGCGCTCACGCCTTCGGTGAACGTCACTTGGCGCATACCAAACGCGGCGGCGGTGTCGTTGACGATGCGGTAGGTCTTGAGCTGGCCACCGCCTTCGGTCGCTTCCACCAGGCGCATCAGGTCGCGCAATTGCACCTGGTCAACGAACGGAATCATCAGGTTGACGGTCAGGGTCTTGGGCTTGAAGCCCTTGTGCCCCTTGTCCGTATTGCTGGTCTGGCCTGACAAATCGTCACTCTCGATGCGCAGATTGCCGGTGACCTTGAGGTTCTTCCCGCGTACCTCTTGTCCATCCAGTAGCAGCGTCATAGGCCAACCAACTCGCGGACGAAGCTCAACCCCTTTTCCGATCCCACAAGGAGCGCGCCGGCACAGAGCACCCATTCATGCCCCGGGGCGTCACCGGCCAGCAACGCCTGGCGCAGCTCGGTGGCGTTGCCTGGTCCGATCAGGCGCGCGCGCGTACTGCTGTCAGGGAGGCCGCCGGCGAGTGAGGCTTTCAGGTCGGCCAGTTGCTGATCCCGGCCCTGCTGTTGTGCCGCCTTGCGGTTGGCAAGCGCGGCAAGGTCGGCCATGGGCGAGCTGTCGGCCGCGTAGCTCTCCAGTACCGCGAGCTGGCCAGACATGGATTGTTGCGCGGCCGTGACCACGGTGCAGCGCTCCAGGGGCAACGCCTGCCAACGCGGCAGCGTGCCGGCGGCGGGGATCTCCCATTTTTCCGTCTCCAGCTTCGACAGGTGCCGTGCGCGGCGCTCGGCTCGCACCAGGTCAGGCATGGGCAACAGCGCATTGAAGCGGGCCAGGCTCTCGGCCAGTTGATCAAAGCGCGTGGCCAGGAACATCAGGCACAAGGCGAACTGGGGGCCATCCGGCCGACCGTTGTCGCTCACGTCCACCAGTTTGCCGGCCAGGTGCTGCAGCAGGTTCGGTGCCGACAGGAAGCGCTGATAGCCGCGACCCTGGCCGATACCACTTTGAAACGGCGTCACCACCAAGCACGCCGGGGCCTCGCCCATCTGATCCGCCAATGCCCCGCGGCCGGCTACGATCGCGCCCTGGGCGGCGTCACCCACCGGCCCCGGGTTGGTGCTGGTCTTGCCGTTCAGATCCGCCAAGCGCTTGGCAGTACTGACCTGCTCGGTGCTGGCCAGCTCCTTGGCCGCTGACAGCTGCCCCATCCAGTGGGTAGCCTGAGCCGGCCAGCGCATTGCGACGGGCGCCCAGGTCATGGGTTCAATACCAACTGAGACTCAAGCCAAACAGGCTCAGCGGGTCGATGCGAAACCTTGGGAAAGAACTCCGACTCGGGCCAATCCCGCAATGCCCGACGATAAACCAGTAACTCGGCGAACTGCTCATCTGTCAGAACGGAAGGGACGTTCATCTCCCGATCGTCACGGTGACGCGTTACCAGCCATTCGTTGAGAGACAGCTGTGTATCCCGCCACCGGCGTTCCATCGTCGCCAGAGCATTGGAATCCTGCTCAACCTTGATCAAGCAAGGCTTATTTTTCGCATTGAGCGACAACTGCAGGCCGTGCGACGGGCCGGAAACCAACTGTTCGTGAAGCTCATCCGAAATCTCGAAAGCATCAGTGGGTATCGAGAGGCTGAATTCGGTGTCGTAAAAGCCCATTGTTGAAGCGCTGAATAACTTGCTCATGATCGTTCCTCAGAACCCTACGGCAAACCAGCTATAGCCGCTGTCTTGGCCGATGTTGGTGATGTTGTAGTCTTGTCGGTAGGCCGTAAACCCGGTCACGCTCTTGCTCACGACCTGATAACCGGAGTCAGCGTTTGCACCACCGCTCGCGTTGTTGGTAGTAGGGAGCACCCCAAAACACACGACGTTGAACGCCACGCGGAAACTCACTGATTGAGCGACAGCAGGGTGCGCAGCGACCGTCCCCCATTGAAGAACCACACCTGTGTCAGCGCAGCGCCAAAAACCGATATCGCCCAGGCTCGCCGTATTTTTCGGGCCGTTACCGCTGTGCCACAGGGGCCTCCCGTTCCATAGCAGTTCTCCGGCGGCGTTCATGCTCAGGCCACCGGAGGCGACCGAACGCCAATGAAAAGAGATTCGCGGCGCGTATTGAGCGGCGCCGCTACCGCTGCCGATGGCTTCCGCTTCGCGGATCTCAAGCGCGCCACGATCAACGCCGTCCCCTGATTGCGGGGCGTAAAGCTGGGGCCGTTTATTGGTTAACCCCGTCGGAATGGCGTTGGTAATGCCATAGCCTTCAAGTGTCGTAGCCGCATCAGCTTTAGTGTTTGGGTCGAAATTCCCGTTGTGCCAGACAGAGCGCGTAGGCGTCCAATCCCCTGTCTTGTTCACCGAGCGAACCAGCAATTTGACGTCATCAGTCCCTTGCTGCAGGCCGATCTGGCCTGAATAAGAGGAAGTGCCGTAGGGAATATTGATCAGGCCGACGTACTCACTAAAGGTTGTGTAGCCAGCTCCAAAGTAGTGAAAGCCGCCAGGAAGGTCTTTATGGTCGATGGCAGATGAAGGCGATGTAGTGCCCGCCAGACCGTAGTCCCCGGCATGTATTGCGTCGGTGATGCCGTAACCGTTGAGCGTATTAGGCTTACCGCTGGTGATCTTGCTCCAGTCCAAACCAGGGATATCCTGGGCCGTGAGCGCCTGGGCTCCGACTACGATGCCTTTCGCATTCACTTGAACTTTAGGGTACGTGCCAGCCTTGACCCCACTGTCTGCAAGTGTCAGCGGGATGGTGGCGTTGTCACCACCATCAAACTGCGCCTCGCCCGTGCCCGCTCCGCTGATTGATAGCGTTCTGGCGGTTTCCAGCCGTTTCGCCTTCCCGGCTGGCGTGTCTCCCGAGATGATTTTATCTATCGCCTGCTGCAGCAGACGGCGCACAGAGTTGACCGCTTTGGTCGTGGCGATGATCAAGCTGTTATCTGTCGCGTAATCGTCGCTGATGGCGTTAGGAAGGCTACCCAACCCTACGTCACCCTTAGTTGTTGCTCGGGCGCGCAACTGCGCGTAGTCCCCAGTGCGTGCCGCGAAATGACTGATGAGCGGGCTGTTTATAGGCTCTGCAGGACGATAGTCGCTGATCTGTGAAGGCGTCAGGTCCGCCAGCGCAATGCAGTAATGTCGGGTGCCAGAGCTATCAGTGTAATCAGCCTGATTTGCCTCGTATCCCAACGTCCAGCTGGCCACCACGTCACTCAATTCACGGCGCAGTGATGCGATCAAATAAACTGCGCTCGGCAACCTGGGCACCGCGACTGGGAAGAACTCAGGTAAAACTAGGCGAATCCCTTCGACATAGGCCATTCCAGGCTTAAGTCGGTAATCACTGCCGACTTTCTCCACCTGAAAAGCGCTGCCAAAAAAACAAGCTCGTCCGTAGATATCGCGATTGCTCAAGCGTTCGCGTTCATCGATACCGTGGAGGCGCACAGTGAAATCATGCTGCCAAGTGCTTGCGTCGACGGTGATGCCTGTTAGCGCCTGCGCACCGTCGAACACCACCAGGAAGTTGCGCGTGACGTTGTTGCCCACTTGCTGCGGTGGGATGTTCTTGCGCTTTTGCTGTACAGGCACATACGCCACTGCCAACAACACATTTTCAGCGGTTTCCAGGCCGATCCAGTTCCAGTCAAAGTCTCCAATATCACTGCCCATCATCAGGCTGTAGACGACTTGGTTAGGGTTCACGAACCCTTTTTGCGTGACGTCATAACTCGCGACCAAGTGCGCCGCCGGCTTCGGCGCCGCACGATCAACCGGGCCGTTGGGGTTCAGCCCAGGCACATTGGCCAGAACAAAACGGGACACGATCAGGGGTTGTTGTGCGCCTTGTTTTTGCGCGATCAGGCTTTCACCTGCAAGGGTAATGCTGGCTCCCACGGGAGGCTCCTACAGGCTGGCAACCAGCGTTTGCTGGTCGTCGTTGAAGTCCACCGCGACAATGCGCAGTGATACGGGGGTGATGGTCACGAAGTCATAACGCCGGCACGTGCGGCCGTACTGCTGGATCAGAACCCGCATCAGCTCAGGGTTTTGCGACAGCTGCGAGTCGGACAGGCGCAGCAGCACCACGTCCCAGTCTCGATCGGGCATACGCTCGTCGATCTCGACGTAGCCGACGCCCAGGCGCTGCAGGATGCGCTTGAGGCCCGCTGTGCTGCCGGCATCGACGGCGTTTATAAAGGCGAACTTGACGCGCAAGCGGTACAGGTTTTCGGGTTCGTCCTTGAAGCGGCTGATATCTCGCTGCCAGGCCAGCAGATCGAGGACGGTCAAATGGCAGGTGTCTGCATCCATCTGCAGCAAGGGCCATTGCAACCAGCCCTCGACCTTTCCCCACCAGGTCTGGCTGGCCGACTTGAGCTTGGCCAACTGCGGGCCGTCCAGCCAGAACGGCAAGTTCAGCTTGATCATGCGAACACCACCTGCAGCGATTGAATCCGGGGGATGCTCAACTCCGACACGATGTCAGCGTTATCAAAGTGCAGCGATTCAATGCCGGCGAACTGCTGGTGGAGTTCTTCGCCCAGGCGGCTGAATGAAAACCGCGACTGCGGATAGGTCAGCGTCGGCTGATAGTCACCGGTGCCGCTCTCGCGGAAGGCGGCGCGGATAAACTGATCGACGTCGGCCTGCAGCTTGGCGCGCTGTTCGGCGCCCAATAATGCGCGTGGCCACAAGGTCAGCCGTAGCGCGTGCTGGGTTTCAGGCATGACCATCACCAGCAGATCGTCGCCGTGGCCATGGTTGCCCTGGTCGCGGATATGCGCGTTGATTTGCTCCAGGTAAGTCGCCGCCGGCACGTCCGCTTCAAACAGCACATAGGCGTTGGCGCTGCCTGGTCCCCGGGGTGCGCCGTGCAGGAAGTACACACCATCCGGCCGCACGCCCGGAAAAGCCGAAATCATCGCCCGGTAGACTGCATCGGTGTGCCACTGGTTGACCGCCGAGAACTGGTTACGCACGCGCAAACGCAGTTGATCGTCCGGCTCAGGATCTGCACCTGGTGCAATCAGCCAACCATCCGCGTTCACCACCTGGACAATGCCGGCAATCGGTACCGGCAGGATCGCGTAATAACCCGGGGCCAGGTTGTAGCCGCTGCCCACCTCCTGGGCTTCTACTGGGACTTCCAGCTGCATCAGTCCATCGGTAAAGGTTGCGGCCTGGGTGGTCACCAGTTGATAGATATGGCCGTTGATCGCTGCAGACTGCACCAGGATGCCGGCGGGCAGTTCGAGCGCACCGCCGGCGACGTCGCGAATAAACAGCAACACGCCTTTGGCTTTGGTCGCGCCTTTACGCTCAACGTTGACCGCCCAGGCCAGCATGTCCAGCCACTTGTCGCGGGCAGTTTTCACAAAGAAGTTAGGCAGCACGGTGTCGCTGATAAAGCTGATCAGCCACATGACCGGCTTGGTCACCAGTGCCGTGATTACCCGCCAGAACGGCGAATAGGCGCTGGTGTTACTCATCTTGCTGCCCTGGGCGGCCACTTCCTTTTCCCAGGCTTGGCGCAGTCCTTCCTCGGTGGTCGGAATGCCGGCGTCTATCAGCGCCTGTTTGAAATCGACGTCGCTCACAGGGTCACCTCAATGTCACCGAATTTCAGCGTTTTGGCCGTGACCAGGTACTGTCCGGACTGCACCTGGTTAATCAACGCAGTGCCCGGTACCAGGCGTGCGTCGGCCTCCACCAGCAGCTCCAACTGCTGGATGCAGTCGCGCTGACGCAACTTGCTGCGCTCGGCCACCAGGGTGACCAGCAAGCCGCTCTCGCGGATCATGTGCGCAATGTCCTGCGCGATGCTGGCGCGGTCCTCGATCAGCAGCGGCTGACGGGATGGGTCCAGCGCCAGATCGTTGTCGACGATCAACAGGTCGATGTATTCGCTCATCCACCCACCGCCATGGCCAACATCCCTTCCAGCTCCAGCGGATTCATTTGCTTACCGGTGTGAATGTTCACGTTCTCCACGTGGGTGCCCTTGTTTTGGGTTTGGTTGTTGTTCTGGATGCTCGCCAGCAAGCCGCCCCGGGGCACGGCGTCGGGCCGTTTCGGTGACAGGCTGGCCACGGCGCCGTTAATGCGCTGCTGGCTCTGTTCGGCCTTCTCTGTGGGCGCCGGTGCCAACACCAGGGCCGGCGGCTGACGTGGTGGCTCCAAGGCAGCGAGTGGCTGCGCGATCGGCGCCGGGGTTTTCGGTACCGGGGCTAGGACCAAGGCCGGCGCTTGAGCCTGGGTCTGGGTCTGCAGGGCGTTTAGGGTCGGCATGGCTGACGGCTGCATTTTCGGTGTGGTGGCCATCATCAGCGGCGCCTGGATCGGCTGCTGGGGTGCACTCACCAGTTGCGGCAGCAACGGCGCCTCAACACTGGGTGCGCTGATACCTGGCAGCTCAAGCGCTGCTGGCATGTCACCGAACGCCGCTTCAATGTTTACGCCGGGGATCTTGTTCAACATCTCGATCAAGCCATTGATGGCCTGTTTAAAGATGCTGACGATGCCGTCCCAGGCGGCGCTGGCCATGCTCGACCAGCCGCCCATCGAATCGAACCAGTCAGACAAGGCGGTCAGTTGGCCGCTGACCCATTTGAACGCCTCGCTGTTGAGTAGCGCGCTTGTCCACTGGTCCCAGTAAATGATCGCCGCCGCCACGGCCGCGACCAGGGCAACAATGCCGATCACAACCCAGGTCACCGGGTTGGCCAGCAACGCGGTGTTGACCAACCAGATAGCGCCCTGCCACAGCAGCATGGCGCCCTTAACCAGGCCCATCCAGGCGACCATCAGCACCAGGCCGGCCACGAAGCCGATCACCATAACGGTGTGGTACAGGAACATAGCGATACTGCGCAGGCCGGCCATAGTCAGCACTTTCCACACCGTGACCAGGCCCAACCAGACCATCTTCGACATGCCCACGGTCAAAGTAAGCAAGGACATGGCGGCGATGATGCCGAACACCACCAACGTGGCGATGCCGATCACGCGGGTAATGTTGGGGAACAGCTGGGTCCAGCGAGTCAGCGTGCTGGCGATCCCCACCAGGCGATCCATCAGCGGCGCCAGGATCGGGATCAATGACTGGCCGAAGGCAACACGCAGGGCCTGCACAGCGGCGCCGAACTGTTGCCACGGGTCCACCATGTTCTTGGCCATACGCTCGGCGTTCTCCAGGCCGCGCACGTTGCCCAACTGTTCCATGCCGTTTTTCAAGCGGCCGGTGTCGCCCATCAAGGTGGTGATCAGGCGGGCCGCTTCACCACCAAAGGCGTCGCGCAGTTGCTTGCCGTTGGCCTCGATCGACAGATCCCCGAACTTGCCCTTGAGCTTGTCCAGGATGTCCATCATTGGCAGCAACTTGCCCTGCTGGTCGACAAAGGACATGCCGAGCTTTTCAGATGCGCCGCTGACGTTCTCAAAAAACGACTTGTAGAGGCCACCGGCCTCCCCGCCGTCCATGGTGCCGCCCAAGGTGCCAAGCACCGCCATTTGTTCGGCCAGGCTTACACCGGCGGTGCTGGCCAGACCACCGGCGCTTTTGAATGCCTCGCCGATCTGCTCGCCACTGGTGCGGAACAGTTGCACGGCGGTGGCAGTTTGGCCGGCCAGCGTTTCAACCCACTGGCCCTTGCCCATGGCGTCGGCCTGGCCCTTGAATAGGTTGTACATGGTGCCGACGTAGGTGCCCATGGTGTCTGCGTCGGCCTTGGTGGCCTTGGCCAGCACGTCGCTGGCGTTCGTGAACGTCGCCAGCTGATTGCCCACCAGCCCTTTGATCGCACCTTCAATGTGGTATGCCGAGGCGACAAAATCCCGGGCGTTTTCCCCATAAGCGACGGAGAATTCCAGCGACTTGCGATTCAGTGCGTTCAGCGCATCTTCGGCCACGCCCAGCGATCGGACTTCGCCCAGGGCGCGGTTCATCTCCAGGGCTGGTTCCAGTGATTGGGTGATGGCCACACCGGCGCCCACCATCCCAGCCAGGCCAAGGCCCATCTGGGTGATGTTCTTCTGGCCTTGTTGGGCCAAGTCAGAAAAGCTCGTCTTCACCTTGCCCATAGGGGCTGTGACCTTATCGGTCAGGCTCAAAATGAAGGCCAGGCGGGCGCTACGGTCGGTCATCAATGTTTATCCGTTGAGTGCGTGGGCGATACCGTTGGCGATGGCAATTTCCATCCGCCGCCAGTGCTCGTCCTCCAGCCATTTGGCCGTGCCCATCACCTCGGCGGTGGGCTCGGCCCCAGGTAGCCAGCGGCTGGCCAGGGCTACCAGTTGGCCAAGGCCGTTTTCGGTCAGTCGTTCGGCGTGGTCGAGGGCTTTTTTACGGTGACTTCAACATCAGGGCCGTACTCCTCGAGGAGCGTGCCGGCGAGCTGCATAACCAACACCGGGTTGCCCAACATCCCTTTGAGGCGGGCGCGTTCTTCTTGCTTGACGGTGGTTACCAGCAGGTTGTTGGCGGGTGAAACCTTGTTGTTCTGGTTCACCGCGTTGAAGTATTTGGTGACGTCCTGCGGGGTCAGCTCAAAGGTGAATTCCTGGTCGCCAATTTCCAGTGTGATGTCGCGTTTATCGGTCATGGTGTAACTCCGTTCAGGGGTTGAGTGTCTGTTGTGGTTGGCGCGGGCATACCCGCAGGGCGTGGTCTTGCAGGCCCAAAATCATTTTTTTGCTCAGGGCGAGCTGGTCGACGAGGGTGAAATAATCCGGTCGAGCGTCTGCTGTGAGTTCGGCGGCGGCTGCATCAGCCACGCCGCTGGCGCCGGCACTGGAGGACACTGAGGCGCTGCAGGTGGCGGTGACGCGCAACCGCTTACGGCCAGCAGCAACGTCAAGGCGCAAAGCGTCGTTTTCAGCACGTTCATGGTTCAGTTCCAGGGTTCGTTGAAGGTCTATAGCGTCACGCTCGGCCAGCATCGCGCCGCTGATGCGCGCCGCTTCACGCAGGCCGCTGGCTTCGAATAGCGCGGCGTCACGCTCGCTACGAGCGGTGTCGCGCTGGCCTTGCAGCAGGTCGAAGCCGAACCAGGCCACCAGGCACAGCACCAGGATGAAAGCGCCCTCACGCATCACAGGCCCGCCTCGCACAGAGCCACTTCCGCCAGACGGCGCGCGTGCAGGCCAGGGACAAACACCTTCTTGCCTTGGGCGGTGGTGACAAAGGCCCATACCGGGGTTTTGCCGTCAGGCGCCCAGGCCAGGGCCTGACAGCCCTCTTTGATGCGGCCGGCGTTGATCAAGCCCACGGCGCGACTGGCGCAGGTGCTGGGGGTACCGACGTTATGGCCATGGCTGCTCAGAGCGTCGAACGTGTTCTGGCCCACGTTCTGGTTGGTGATGCAGTCGGCCAGCTGCAGCTGGCCTTTGCTGATCACCAACTGCTCTACCTCGTCGCACCGGGCGTCCGACCAGTAGTCACCCACAACCACGGGGTATGGGCTTGTATGACGGGTGATGCCTTTGCACACGGTGGGCAAGCCACGGGCCAGCTTGTCGGCGTGGACAGTGTGTTGGCCGTTGCCTTCCCAGGTGCCCAGGAACACCACCAGCGTGGAGCTGCACAGCGCAATGGCACCGGCGGCGATCTTGCCGCGCAGGCTCATAGCTTCACCTTCCAGTCGCGCAACATCTGGCGATATTTGGGAACCAACAGCAGGATCTGCAGCACCATGTAAACGGCAGTGAGCATGTAGGCGACAGCCGACCAGTCGACGGCCCCTGTCGCTCCAGTGGCAGCTACACCGATCGCAGGTGACGCCTTCGCCAGTGCGATTGCGGTGTCCTGGGCCGCCTGATTCGTGCTCATCTCTGCACTCCTTTTTCGAAAAAAGACTGGCACGGGACGCAACGGGTCTTGCCGCCGAGCGCCTGGCGCGCTGCAGGAATCTCGTTGTCACAGTCCTGGCAGTGAGTAAGACTTGGGCCCGCTGACTCACGCCGGGCCTGGGCCAACTGGGCGTTGATAGCCTGGTCCCGCTGACGTTGTTCCAGGGCTTGGGCGCGATCGAACGGGCAGACCATCAGCTAATGCCCTCAATCTCGGTGGCATCCAGGTACGGCACGCCATTGATGCGGATGAAGTCCGGGCTGGTGACCTCAAAAGGCACCTTGTGCTTGGTCTTCTCCCCGCCCTTGGGATCGATGTTCAACAGGCTGGAAACCTTCAACTTGCAGCCGAACGCCTCAATGCGCAGCTCGTCGTCGCCGGCCTTGGCGAAGAACACCACGTCGAACGCTTCCAGCTTGCGAAAGCTGCCTGCCGTACGTGCTGCCTCAACGACCAGGCCGAAGTTGGTCGAGTCCAGTTCCATCTCACCCGCTGCCGCTACGTCGCCGTCGACGTAGCCGTCAGGCACGCCACGGGTTTGCGCGGTCTTGCTGTTGTCGGTGATATCCAGGGTGCAGCTCTCGACGTGGACCTGCAGATCGCCCAGGTTCACGTCGAAGTTCTTGCCGCCAATACGTGACATGGGGTTACTCCGAATCGTCGGTGGAAAGGTCCAGGGCGATGTTCGCCGTGAGGTCTTTCGGGCAGTTGTGGGGCTTGAGCTTGATGTACACCTCGACGGCGGTTTTGCTCGTCCAGGTCAGCACGATGTCGCCGTCCTTGGGCGTTTGGATCTCGCCCGGGAACACCTGGCCGGCGAACTTGGTCGACTTGGCCATCTTGCGCAGTGGTGCCATCAGCGCGTTGACGTTCACAGCCATACTGTTGGCGGTGCTGTTCAAGCGGCGATCAGCCACGCGGCGGATCAACAGGGGGCGGATCTGGCGAGCGGCCTTGTCAGCCAGGCGCAGGTATTCGATCACCAGGTAATCGCTGCCAGGCGTATCCAGCATGTTGCCGTCACCCCAGTACACGCCCGGGTAGTCGGGATAGGTCTGGGCGACCGAGAAGCGGGCTTTATCCAACTCGGCACGAATCGCGGATGGCAGCGGGATGCCTTCGGCGTCGACCGGGACTGGCCCCAGGCCCAGCACGGGGCCGCTGGCCACGCGCATGGGGCTGTCAGCGATACTGACGGCGGCATTGGCCAGGCGACCGGCCAACACGCCCAGGTCATTGCCGTGGAGCTGCGGAACCACCAGCACACGCGGCGCGGCCACATCGGCGGTGATTGGCTTTTGCTCGACCAGGTACTGCGACCAGGTCAGCGGTGCGACGATGCCAGCAGACGCAGCCATGACGAATACGCGTCGGCCGTAGGTGTTGTTCAGGGAAATAGCCGCGTCATGCATGGCCGACAGTTCGTCGCCCTTGGATACCGGCTTGGTGATCACTACTGCTTCGACGGAAAAGCCCTGTTGCTGCGCGGTTTCCAGGGCGATTTTCCAGTCACCGTCAGCGCTGATCGGCGCCGCCAGGCAGGCCCAGCGATCACCGCCGTTCAAGCGGGCAGCAGTGACCTGGGTTTTCAAGTCGCTGGCCGGCACACCCAGCTGCGAATCCAGGTCGCTGTCGGTGTTGAGGGCGATCAATTTGCCGGTGTTTTTCGGGCCGGGACCGATGAACAGAAAATAGCGCTCGATCTCAGTCACGGCGCCTTGGCCCAGATTGAGATTGTTAACGCTGACTTTGCCAAGTGCCATGCTGTGCCTCGTTAGCGGGGTGAATTAAGGATTTGTTGGAACACCTGGTTAACCAGGTCGCGGGTTTCGTTTCCGCTCTCCACACCGAGGAACTGGCGTTTTGGCAGGGTGATATCCCAGCTTTGCGCGCCCGTTGTTTCGGTTCGTTCGTCGTTCAAAATGCGGATCAGCAGGCCGGCCTTGGCGTAGTTCACATGCTCTTGAATCCAAGCCACTGATGGCCTGGCCAATGCCTTTTTGCCCTTCTGGCGGACACGGAAGCCCAGCCGGCGCAAGCGCTTGGCCTGTTTGTCGGTGCAGGCGATGCCTGGGGGGACTTTGTTCCAGCGCCGCATCTGCGCGGCGGTACGTCGCTCGCTGACGCCGTTGTGCTGTTGCGCGGCGACCCAGCGGGTCAGGGCGTTTTTCCAGCCCAGTTCGGCTTCGTCGGAGCTGACGCGGGTGACCTGCAGCAGCTTGGCCAGGCCGGCTTCCATCTTCTTTTTGCCTTTGGCAGAGCCCTTGCGTTCAGCGAACGGCGTGCCGTCCAGGTTCTTTTGTTCGCGCACCCGCTTACGGCTCATCGTCCGCACGCGCTTGGTTACGTTGTTCAGCAGTCGTCGGCGTAACTGGGGCGGTAGCCCAAGCAACGCCAACTGAGCGTCGACGTTGACCATGCCCCGGACATCGAGGGCGAGCGGATTAGCGGCCATCGCTGCTCACCTCGCCTTGCTCAGCTACCCACAGATCGAAGGGGACGAACGCCCAGGTCTTGCCGAACGCCTCGATCTCGCCGGCAGGATCTTCGGCCAGGTATTGCGGCTCGATGAATTCAAGCGACAGCTCCACGTCGAAGCTGTCCTGGTCAAGTGGTTCAACGGTAAACATCGGTGCCGGCAGCTCGTGGCGGTCGCGGTCGCTGTCATGGGTTTCCAACCAACTACCGACCAGGGCCATCAGCCTGGAAGGATTGCCGGTGAAGCTCTCCAGCGAGAACACAGCGCGGTAGCGCATGTCAGCCATGTGCAAGCCGTCGCGGTCGGGCTTCCAGATCAGCTCAAGGCTGACCTGCTCCGTCCAGCTGTCGAATAGCTCAGGCGCCACTAGGTTACGGGCCATCAGGTAGGCGGTTAGCGCCTGCAGCTGGATCATTGCAACGACGCCGTAATGCGGCCGCGACCTTGCAGCGCACGCACGGCCTGCTGGCTGAAAGCCAGGAAGGTTTCGGCACGCTCTGGCGCTTCCTTGCCGGTGTTTTCCGCGCTTTCGCGGCGGGTCACGGTGGCAAACTGGGGCAGTGAATTGCCCTTGGCGCGGCTGTAGACAGCGCGTTTATAGAGCGTGACCTTATAGGCGTAAGCCCATTCTGCCGGGGTGGCCACACCGGCCGCTTCCTGCAGGTTCGATACCCCTGCCGTCTGCAGCTTCGCTTTCACGCGGGCCAGGTCGGTGTTCACTTCGAACATGGCGCTTTTCAATGTGTCGACTAGCAGCTCCACCAGGTACTCCGCCGGCACGCGTTGTTCTTTCTGAAACTCGGTCACAGAAAGGTCCGGCCAGAAGCCGTCATTTTCGATCGTCAGTTCCACAAAGGTGGTGGTTTTCCCGGAAAAGCTCATTGCTGGCCGCTCAAATAGGGCGGGGAGCCTGTTTTCAGTGGGACGGTCCATTAATGGACGGCTCACTTCCACAGGTCCCCGCTGGGGGGGGTAGTCGGTTATTCGGAGACCGGGGTGGCGGCCGCTTGTTTTTCCAAGGCCCTGCGGACCTTCTTGATGCGGGTGTCGTTGCCGGCTTTCGGGTACAGCTCGGTGGAGCGCTCCAAATGCTTGAGCGCGGTTTCCCACTGCTCAGCCTCAATAGCGCGCATTCCAATCAACTTGTGGTATTTGCTCGGGATCTGCTCAGGCAGGTCCCATTCGCCGTCAACCCGGGGCAACAGGTCGGATAGGTAGGGCTCAGGGCTGCGGCCCGCGTTGTATTCGTCATAGGCCCAGTCGGCTACCGCATCAGCAACAAAGGTCTGGATGTCGCGGCGCATGAATCGCTCCGGCATCTTCTGGCCCTGCTCCATCAGGAAGTCGGCCAGCTCCAGCGCGTCTTCGAACTGGGCGGTGTCGAACAGCCACACCATCACCTGCACCGCAACGCGGTTAGGGAAGTTCAGTCCCGACTCGCAGTAGCGCTGGACGTATTCCTGGTACTTGGGCAGCAGCTCGTCGCGCTTGAGCAATTGGCGTCCCGCCAAAGCCCCTTTCATCGCGCTCAGGCGCTCCAGGTCCTGGTCCAATGCCGCTTCCTGCAATAGCAAGTGTTTGCGCGCATTGGCGGGACTGCTCAGCGCATCGGCCGGCGAATAGGCCAAGCTTGCAGCAGCGGACATCGCCGCTACTGCAGCACTGCCCATGGCCAGGGTGCGGCGCTTGTGCTCCAGGGCCAAACTCACGCCGCCACCAATTCAACGTTTTCAGTGAACGCGATCTTTTCCAGCTGCTCGATCACGTAGCCTTCGTTGCGGCTGTTGTAGTCCTCGACGCGGGAGCGTTTCGGGTTCTCGATCGTCTGCTTACGCCAGCTGGTGTCCTGGTAGTAAATCGACAGGTTGTCCCAACTGGTGACCAGCACCGCGTTGACCGGGAAGTTCGGCACGCTGAAAGCCGGCAGGCCGCCATAAGTCGCAATCACCTGGGCGTTTTCGATGCGCTCTTTTTCGGTCGGCGTGTCGCCTTGCTTGGTGTACAGCTTGGCCTTGTCGGACGCGAGCAAGTCGGTACCGATGATCGCGACCAGGTCGCCGTCTTCGCGCAGGATCTCGTCCACCATCTGCTTGGTGTCGTGCACCAGGGCGTCAAGGTTGGCGTAGTCACCACCGGCGCCCAGCCTGACCTTGCCTGCCGTGGTGCCCTCTTTAAGTACCTGCTGCGGGGCCTGCTCGCGCAGTTGTTGCAGCCAGCCCTTGTTCACGTCCTGCAGCTTTGGATTGGCTGCCAGGTCTGTCTGAGGCGCCGCACTGACTCCGTGGAAACCGATAACAATACGGTCCTGGGCGATGCGCTTTTGCACTGCAGCGGAATAGCGCTCTTTGAAGTCGGGAAACTTCGCCCAAGCATCGATCTTGGCGTACGGCAGGCCCACGTCCGACTGAGTATCAGCCAGTTCGTAGGTGGTGTTGTCCAGCGCCGAAGCGTCCTTGGCCTCGCGGTCGGTGGTCTTGGTGTTGGTACGGCCAGTGACCGGACCATTCACACCGATAAAGACCTTTTCGCCCTTGATCTCACTCACCGGAACAACGTTGATACGCTCCAGGAAGTCAGCTTTCGCGGTGATAGCGTCGTTCAGTTCCTGGGCAATCGTCGGGTCCACACTGAACATGCGGCTCGATCGCTCGACGCCGTACGCTTCGGCCATCGCTTCCTGCAGCTCGGCATATTGTTTTGCGCCACGGGCGCTCAATGGCTGGGCCATATCAGAGCACCCGCTTTTTAGTGGTGGTCACCGGCCCGGCGTTACGGGGCAACAGGCGACCAGTCGAGGTGTTCTGCAGTGCGGAGAATTGCTTTTGCAGCTTCTCCAACTGAACCAGAACGGCCTTGTTCGAACTACCACTACGGCGGAACTCACGTTCTTCCTCGGCGGTTGTGACGATATCGTCTACGGCCGCGCTCACGTCGTCGATGGGTGCCTGGTCGGGTTCTGGTGCATCTGCGGCGGCGGGTTCAATCACAGCCTGAATGCCGGCAGCGACGACAAGCAGCTGCTCCAGCAGGGCTTTGAGGGCCGTTGCGGTAGCTTCATCCATTGGGGTTTTGCTCTCAGTTGGGGTGGTAGGTTCGGCGGGCTCGGCATCCGTGGCAAAGCGCTTGAACAGGCCAGTGAGCAAGCCGATCAGCTTGCCGACCTCGCTCTGCGGTTCGGCTTCAAAGGAGCCCAGTTCGACGGAGGCGGCATAGAAGGAGTTTTGGTGGGTCTGCTTGGAAAAATAGAGTTCCTGGGTGCCCAGGCTGGCGGGCTCATCGGTGACGCCAAGACCTGTCAGGTAGGCTTTTCCGCTGCCGGCGAAGTTCGGGGTGATCTCGATGCTGGAGAAAAGCTTTTGGCCCTGATCATTCAGCTGCAGCAGGCGATCATTCGGCTTGAGCTGTGCCTCCAAGGCGATTTGCCCAGGCTCAAGGTCTTCACCTTCTTCCACCAAGCGCACCGCAAAGACGGTGCCGTGGGAACCGCTCCAGCGTTCGTGGTCACACCAGATCACTGCCGTATATTTGGACGGCTTGTAGGTTTCAGCGATATCGCGCAGTTCCTGGGGAAGGATCTCGCGGCCATCGGCGGTGGTGCCGCTGGTGGCGACACGTTTCCAGTACGAAACGAGGGAACGGGGCATGGACGTTAACTGCGCTCAATCGGTTGAATGAGCCGCCACGATAGGGAGCTGCCAGGCCCCAAACAAACGGTTCAAATGCGCGTTTCTCCTATATCCGCGATATAGGTGGATCACGGAATTTAACCCCGCGTTTCATGACTTTTCGCCGCATAGACTGCGGCCCATGTACTACTCGACCGAAGTTAAAGAAGCTGCCAAACGCCTGTTTCTACGCCGCTGTAAGGCCAAGGAAATTCAGGCGCAGCTCAACCTGCCCAACATCCGCATCGTCTACTACTGGATACGCCAGGGCGGTTGGGAGGACATGCTGTCGGACGAAGAACCGCTGACGGCCGTCGGCCGGCGAATCACACTGCTCCTGGACAAAGCCAGCAGCCTGACCAAGGACGAACTCAACGAGCTGGACCGGCTGACCACGGTGCGCGAGCGCCTGTTAAAGCAAGCGGTGAAACCGGCGCCGGCACCGGCCGGGGAAGCAGCCAGCGAACCCCTGGAGCGCCACCAGGGCGCGCGTGGCGAACGTTCTGGCCGTGGCGATAGCGGAGGGAAGAAACGCGAGAAGAAAGCCAAGAACGACATCAGCGGGCTGACCGAAGTCGACTTTCTGGATAAGTTCATCAGCAAGATGTACCGCTATCAGCAGGAGCTGTTCGCGGCCAAACAAAACCCGCTGACGTGCCGAATCCGCAACATCCTGAAAAGCCGCCAGGTTGGCCTGACGTACTACTTCGCAGGCGAAGCCTTCATGGATGCGGTGCTGACTGGCGACAACCAGGTGTTCCTGTCGGCCAGCCGCTCGCAGTCGGAGATTTTTCGCAGCTACATCATCCAGTTTGCCAAGCAGTGGTTCGACATTGAGCTGACGGGCAACCCGATTACGCTCAGCAACGGCGCCGAGCTGCGTTTTCTCAGCACCAACAGCAGCACCGCCCAGGGCTACCATGGCCACGTCTACGTCGATGAGTATTTCTGGATACGTGACTTCGACAAACTCAGCACCGTGGCCAGCGCCATGGGCACCCACAAGAAGTGGCGTAAAACCTATTTCTCGACGCCCAGCGCGGTGTCGCACCAAGCGTACCCATTCTGGTCCGGTGAGGAATTCCGCAACAGCAAACGCGGCAAGAAGGCCGGCGGCACCTGGCCCACCGAGGCGTCTTACACCGAGGGCGCGCTGTGCCCGGACGGCCAATGGCGCAAGACCATCACCCTGGACGACGCCATCGCCGGTGGCTGCGATCTGTTCGACTTGGAGCAGCTGCAGCTGGAGTACGACGAAGACAAATTCCAGCAGCTATTTTACTGCAAGTTCATCGACAGCAGCCAGAGCGCGTTCGGGCTCAAGGATCTGGAGCGTTGCTACTCCGACCTATCGCTATGGGAGGACTACAACCCGGAGCTGGATCGACCTTTCGGAAACAGCCCGGTTTGGCTTGGCTACGATCCGAGCCGGACCCGCGACGACGCCACGTGTGTGGTGGTCGCCCCGCCACTGGAACCCGGGGCGAAATTCCGCATCCTGGAAAAACACAGTTGGCGTGGGCAGTCGTTCAAGTACCAGGCCGACCAGGTCAAGAAACTTACCGAGCGTTTCAACGTGCAGCACATCGGCATCGACACGACCGGTATCGGTTACGGCGTGTTTGACCTGGTACGGGACTTCTACCCGCGTGCGACCGCTATCCATTACAGCCTTGAAACCAAAAATACCCTGGTACTCAAGGCCCAGGACACGATCCAGGGCAGTCGCATCGAGTGGGACGCCGGCTGGACCGACATCGCCCAGGCGTTTCTGACCATTAAACGCGGCACCACCACCAGCGGCCAGGTTACCTACAGCGCTTCGCGCACCGACGCCACCGGTCATGCCGATATCGCCTGGTCGATCATGCACGCCCTGTTCAATGAACCCCTCAATACCAACAAGCGGCGCCGTAGCCGCTACGTCACGAGCGGAAACAATGCCCAAGCCACGACACAAAAAGCCCCAGGCCAACCGGCAGGCGCGACAGCAGCAGCCCATGCGGGCGTTCACGTTCGGGGAACCCGAACAGGTGCTGTCCGGCAACATCGGCGAGTACCTGGGGGTGTTTCTCAGCGACGACGGCGAAATCTACAAGCCACCGGTGTCCCGGGCGGGCCTAGCCAAGCTGCTACGCGCCAACGCGCACCACGGCGCCATTCCCAAGTTCAAGCGCAACTTGCTGTTGCGTGAATTCATCCCGTCCGAGGGCTGCAGCACGCAGACCATGGGGCGGGCGAGCCTGGATTACATGGTGTTTGGGGAGGCCTATTTCTACCGCGACACCAATGCATTCGGCGAGGTGCTGGAGATGCAGCACCTGCCAGCGATCAACATGCGGGTAAAGGTCGACGGCGGATTCAGGATGCTGCTGCCAGACAGCAAGTACATGGACTTCCACCAGGACGAAATCGAACACGTCCTGGACTACGACGTGGAACAGAACATCTACGGAGTGCCCGACTACCTGGGCGGCCTGCAGGCACTGTTGCTCAACGAAGCCGCGACCCTGTTCCGCCGGCGCTACTACAGCAACGGTGCACACGCGGGTTACATCTTCTACACCAACGACCCGGACCTGACCGAAGAAGACGAAGAGAACCTGCGCGCTCAGATCAGCGCCAGCAAGGGCGTGGGCAACTTTCGCTCGATGTTCGTTAACATTCCCAACGGTAAGGAAAACGCGATCCAGATCATCCCTGTGGGGGATTTTCAGGCCAAAGACGAGTTGGAGAAGGTGAAGAACATCACGCGCAATGACGTGATCGCTGCCTGGCGAATGAACCCTGCCCTGGCCGGAATCATCCCGGAAAACAGCGGCGGGTTTGGAGACATCGAAAAAATCGATCGCGTGTACACCAGCAACGAAATCAGGCCGATCTGTCAGCTGTTCAACCAGCTCAATGACGCACTACGCCATGACAGGCGCATCGACTGGAAAAAGATCGAGAACGCAGGCGAAACCACTACCTGATATTTCAAAGATAGAGAAATATCCTGCATCACATGCGAACATAGTGGCAATTCGCTGCACCCTGGGGAGGGAACATGAGAGTGACTTGTAAGTGCGGGCACAAAGGTCGGATCGCATCGCGTGAGGTGCTATCCGCTGACTTCGCGAAACTTTACTGCCAATGCCTCGACGCCAAGTGCGGGCATAGCTGGGTGGCGAACCTTACGTTTTCCCATACGCTCAGCCCCTCCGCGCAGACATTCGACAGGTTGCTGATTGATCGGCTGAGGGACATGCCTAGGGCGCAGCAGCGGGAGCTATTTGAAAAGCTTGGATCGCAGGCGGTCGCGTGATGTTTGCCGCCGACAGCAACATGTCGGCGGCTAAAAAATCAATCCTCGTCGGACTGGTCTGGGTTGCTCATCAGCGCTTCGGTCAGTCGGCGCAATTGCTCCTGGTCACGCTGACTCAATTGGCGATAGGACCCAATCAGGCGACGTTCAATATGCGAAAGCTCATACCGCGCAGATGCAGCTATTTCAACGTAACCGGCATCGGCGTTCGTGCGATCCAACATGCTTACCACTCCATAAAATCCATTGCTGACGCAGTGATATGGGGGCGAGCTGGCGGCAAGGCAGGTACAGAGTGGTCAGCTCTCTCCTTTGACAGCATCGTCTGCCATGGCCTTGACGAAGCGTCGAATGGCTCGTTGATCGTCTGGAGGGATGCTGCGGTACTGCTGAACAATGCTGTCCTCAACCTCCGACAACGCATCGGACTTCAACGTGGTGCGTATTCCGCTCACGATGTAGAGAACATCAAAATCCAGCACGCTTGCAGCCATGCTCAAGTAGGACGCAGGGGGATCGCTGGCACCGGACTCATAATTTCCTTGAGTCCGTTTCGAGACACCAAGCTGCTCCGCAATTTGATCTTGTGTCAGCCCAGCCTGGGCACGTTGTTGGCGCAGCCGTGCGCCAATCTCTTCAGAGAGAGTCAATATTTTTCCATCCACATATTTACAATGGCAGTTTTTTGCCACATCCTGCGCTTGTCATCACACGAAAACGCAAGGAATTGCACTATGCCCAACTCAACCATCACCGAGCAAGCACGCCAGCAAGCGCGTGCGTCCCTGGAGAAGCGTGGTCAGACTGCGAAAAATTTTGCTGCTCTACACAACCTCAACCCCAGCACCGTCTATGCGGTACTGAATGGCCAAAGCCAATGTCGCCGTGGGGAGGCACATCGCGCAGCCGTACTCTTGGGTATCAAAGACGGCGTAATCGCACAGTAATGGCCAGCGCACTGAGGGAACAGCAGAAGATGGAAAGCCAGGTTCTAAAAACACGTCGCGAAGTCGTGAGCGCAATCATTTGCACCTTTGAAGGTGGCCGCGAATGCGCCGCCGCCCGTATTGGCCTGCCACTTAAGAAGTTTGATAACCACGCCTACGAAAACAACAATTGCCGTCCTTTGACGGATACGCAGATCTTCCTGCTAGAGCAAGTCACGGGCACCCAGCACTTTCCAAACTACGTGGCGGCTATGTACGGCGGCATGTTCGTGCCGGTGGCCCACCCCGAGAACTTGGACAACGTGGAGATGTATGCACGGGCTATGCAGAGTTCGGCCAAACAGGGAACTGTCGATCAAGCCATTGCCCAGGCGCTTGAAGACGGTGTGATCACCGACACCGAAGCCGAGTTGATTCAGAACGCCCACACATTGCACATAGCAGCACGGACTGCCGAGGTCTATGCCGCGATCGATCTCTACCGCGCCAAATCGGGGAAAGCCAAATGAACAACGCCTGCACAGGCATGGACTATCGCAGCACCATCCGGGCCGCTGCACTCGCATTCCTCGAACGTCATCAGGCCGAACACTTGGGCGATCAAGGTCAATTCATTGAGCGGACCGTCAACCACCTGGTGGATAGCTTCCAGGCCGATAAGCCGTTTGCGCTTCGTATCACTTGTGAGGCTTTGGGCGACCTTGCCGAAATCAATATTCGGCAGCGGATCGACCTCAAAGCAAGCGAATCTCATGCCGTGGTCATAACTGACCCCGTGCGCGGCTGCACTTGGTCAGTCCCGGTCCATCTGATCTATGAACACCTGATATCCGCTGGCCGCGCCACCCGCATTAACTCCGCAACCTAACACCTCTTAACCAATCGCCAGCCCCACTTACCGTGGGTTTGGGTGAGCTGCGCCCAAAATCGAGGTTTAACGATGGCTAACGCCGTAATTGTCACCACCCAACTGCCTCCTGCCGAGGCCGAAGCGTTGCTGGCCAACCTGCGCGAACAGTATCGCTTGAGCCTCAACGAACACTGGTATGACGACCAATTCCGCCTTGTTGCGGCCGGTCTGCGCCACGGCGCGATTCTCGCCCACATTCCGGTCATGGCTGCACAAAAACGCCTCATGGCAGCCCTGTCCCACAGCCTTAAAGCAGTGAAGTAACCCCATGAAAGAAGAACTTCGCCAAGACGTGTTGCAACGCCTCCAGTCCGACTTCGGACTCAAGCACCGCACGGGCACCGACTACATGCGCGGCGGCACCTGCCCGAAGTGCAAAAAGAAAGAGCTGTACTCCCGTTTTGACACGCCATGGATGGTGATTTGTGGTCGCCCTGAAAAGTGTGGCCACACCCTGCACGTGAAAGAACTGTACGACGACCTGTTTGAAGATTGGAGCAAACGTGCGCCGGCGACAGACCAACATCCCAACGCCACCGCACGCGCTTACCTCGAGTTCGCCCGAGGCTTTCGGTTTGAGCTGATCCAGGGATGGTTCACCCAGGAAACGTTCTATTCGGTTGAACACAACGCAGGTAGCGCGACAGTGCGTTTCGCACTGGAAAAAGGCGGTTGGTGGGAACGCCTGATCGATCAACCGCATCGCTTCGGAAAGATGAAGGCCCGCTTCAAATCCAAGGACAGCTATCGCGGCGTCTGGTGGTGCCCGCCCTGCGTCAACCTGCTGGAAGCCAAGGAAATTTGGATTGTCGAAGGGATCTTCGATGCCATCGCCCTGGTGCACAACGACATCGCGGCCGTATCTGCAATGTCCTCCAACGCATTCCCCGGGGACTCGCTCAAGGCTCTGATTAAAAACCGGGAAGGCGGAAAGCTGCCCAAGCTGGTTTGGGCTTTGGATAACGAGCCGAGCGCAAACGCCTACACCAGGCGTTGGGTCCGCGAAGCCCGTGCCCTGGGCTTCATCTGCGAGTCAGCGCAGATCCCACAACGCGACGGTCGCAAGTCGGATTGGAACGACCTTCATCAGCGCTGGAGCTTCATCCAGGACGAAACCAAACGCGCCGACCAGATCGCCACTGACCTCAAACAAGCCCGCCATCAGGGCGCCCTGCTGCTGGCCGAAAGCGCGGCGGAAAAAGCCTTGCTCATGTACGACTGGAACAAGCGCGGGGAATTTCACCTGGGCTTCGGGAGCCGCCTGTACTGGTTCAAGTTGGACATGGAGAAATTCAATCGAGCCATGTCCGACATCGAGGACAGCGAGAATCACGACGACCAGTTGCTGAACCAGGCGCAACAGCGAGAAAAAGCGCTGCAGCAATCCGGCAGCGTCGTGGAAATCGCCAACTGCTACCCCCAGGCGCTGTACTTCCAACGTAACGAGGTAACAGACGAGTCCTGGTACTACATGCGCGTGGACTTCCCCCACGACTCCGAAAGCGTGAAAAACACGTTCACCAGCGGCCAGCTATCGGCCGCGAGCGAATTCAAAAAGCGGCTGCTGGGTATGGCGGCAGGTGCCATGTTCACAGGCAGTGGCCAGCAGCTCGACAAGCTCATGAAAGACCAGTTGTTCGGCATCAAAACCGTCTCAACGATCGACTACGTGGGCTACAGCAAGGAATACGCCTGCTACGTCTACGGTGACATCGCGATCAAGGACGGCACCACCTACAAGGTCAACAGCGAAGACTATTTCGAGTTCGGCAAGCTGCGCCTGAAAACCCTGCAGAAAGGCGTCCCGATCAAGCTGCAGCGCGAAGCGAAGGGCTTTGACGAGAAGTGGGTGCAGTTGCTGTGGACCTGCTTCGGCGCCCAGGGCTTCGTCGCGCTGGTGTTCTTCTTCGGCTCGCTGTTCTGCGAACAGATCCGCGCCCGCTATCAGTCCTTCCCTTTCCTGGAAGCCACAGGTGAAGCCGGCGCCGGCAAAACCACCCTCTTGAACCTCCTTTGGAAACTACTCGGCCGCGAAGGCTATGAAGGATTTGACCCTTTGAAATCCACCAAGGCTGGGCGCTCTCGCCTGATGGGCCAGGTCTCCGGAATGCCAGTGGTGTTCCTGGAAGCGGATCGCCATGGCGATGATCGGGCACACGCTAAAACCTTCGAATGGGACGAGCTGAAAGACTTCTACGGCGGCGGCACATTGGCCACCAAAGGCGTCAAGACGGCCGGCAACGAAACATACGAGCCTCCATTCAGGGGAACGATCGCGATCAGCCAGAACGCGGCTGTGGTCGCCCACGAAGCAATCATGACGCGGATTGTGAAGCTGCACTTCGTGCGCCCGACCGTCACGCCGGAAAGCCGTGCTGCTGCTGATCAACTCAACGCCCTGGACGGGGGCACCCTCAGCCACTTCCTTTTGCGGGCCGTGGGCAAGGAATCCGCGGTGCTTGAGCTGTTCGCCCAACGTATGCCCGAACACGAATCGAAGCTGCGCCGTTTGCACACCCATTGTTTCGCCTGCAGCACGGCCTATGCCAGTGACCAGGGCAATTGCACCAGTTGCGGCTATGACCTGCGCGGCTACATCCGCGTGGAGCGCATCAGCAAAAACCACGCGCAAATGCTCTCGCTGCTGGACGGCATTCGTCTGGTACTGAAATTGAGTGACCCACAGGTCGCCGCCACACAGCGACAGATCGTACGGATGGCCATCGAGCGCCAGGCGTCGATCAGCTCCGACCATGCAGCCGTGGCCGAGTTTTGGGAGGTTTACGACTACCTCGAATCCTTGAGCGAAGACCCGGTGGTCGACCACAGCAGCGACCCCACCGTGATTGCTATCAATCTCAACGAATTCTGTGAGCGCGCCGCCGAACACAAACAGAAGCTGGCTGACGTGGCCACGTTGCGCGACCTGCTCAAAGAGTCCCGTTCCCGCAAGTTTCTGGACAGCAACAAGGCCGTACACAGCGCTGTACGTGCTGCGTTCAACGGCCGTAACCCGTGTTCACAACCCCGGCCTACCACAGTGAAGTGCTGGACATTCAAGGCGTAAAGGAGAGCAAGACCGATGCAGATCCAAGTGTTTATGGGCAATGCCGGCGACGGCAAAGCAAGCAAGCTGCAGTCCGTACAGGACCGCCTGGAATTCACCGGCGAGAGCGCACCGATCATCCAGGCCGGTGCATATGGGGAAGATGGCTTGTTGGAGATCCTGGAAGTTCGGGCATACGGTGGCCAGCGCGAAATCCTGGTGGACGACTGCAGCAGGCAACAAATTTTGAGGGTGTTGGAGTGGCAATCATGCGGTGAGCATGAGCCGGATTTTGACGGCCTGGTGATCCACCTGGCCCGTAAGGACTGACCTTAAAAGAAGCAGTGTCGAGGAGTTGCAGCTCCCCGACACCTAACCGCAACAGAGGGCTATACCATGCAAGCACAGAACCTAAGCAGCAGCGGCGCGAAGGCTACCACACCGGCACGCCACCTGGTGGCCACCGCGATCATCGGCGCGGCCGTCATTGGCTACCTGGTGCACAAAACCCCTGAATCTCGTACCCGCCTCGAAAGCCTCAGCCAGATGGCCAGCACCCTGGGCGAACTGAGCGAAACGGATGCCGCCATCGTCGCCCAACTGCTCGCCAAGCCTGCAACTCGGGGCGTATCACACAATGTCTAACAGCCCTGCAGCACCAGCACGGCGCTTTCCCTGGAACATTGATTACACCAGCGTTTGCGACCAATGCGGCAATTGGCGCGTCCAGGGCAATCACCTGAAATGCAGCCGGCTGCGCCAGCTGCAGAACGCCCATCTACGCAACCAAAAGCCTAAACGGTAAGCCGCGTCCACCAGAAGATGCGCTACCAGATACTTGGCCCGGAAACGGGCCTTTTTGTTTCCGATCGTCAGACTGTCGATACACAAGCACAGCGTTAGGGGTTTACATGAGTGGGGTCGAAGCTCGCGGGAAGTCCGTGAGAATCTATTTTCAATACAACGGGGAGAAATGTCGGGAAGCGATCCCGGGCGGCAACACGCCGGCCAACGTGGCCCAGGCTAAGCGCATGGTTGAAATCATCGAGTACGAGATTCAGGCCGGTACCTTCGATTACGCACGGCACTTTCCCAACTCGATCAAGTTGGTGGAAAACACATTCGGCCATTACCTGGATCTGTGGCTGAAGATCAAAGCTAACAGTGTCGCGGCTTCCAGCTATCGGGGTTACGCCAACAAAGCGGAGGTTCACGTAAGGCCGCGCTGGGGGAAGGTACAGATCCAAAATATCGACCACCTGGACCTGCAGGAATGGATACAGGTAACCCTGTCGAAAACGCTCAAAAACAAGACCATCCGCGACATCATCAGCAACGTCCGCCAGGTGTTCCGGCTCTATCGCACCAGGATGAAAGTGGCGCATGACCCGACCGAGGGTTTAATGGTGCGACTGCCAGATCCCGAGGCACCCGACCCGTTCACCAGGGCGGAAATCAAACAGATCCTGGAAACCCACACTAACCGCACGCAGGAGCTGTTGATGGTCCAGTTCATGATATGGGCCGGCCCCCGGGTTTCCGAAACCATCGCTTTGGCCTGGGAGGATGTCGACCTGGAGCAAGGCACGGTGACGTTCCGTCGGTCCAAGGTGCGAGGGGCTTATCGGGTGACGAAAACCCGTCGATCAACGCGCAAGGTTCGCTTGCTCGCCCCTGCATGGGATGCGTTGCGGAAGATCGATGCGTTGAATAGAAAAAAGAAGGCGGAAACCGTTGATATCGTTGAGCGAGACAACAAAACCGTGCGGCAACATAAGCTGCACTTCGTCTTCCTGAATACAAAAAGCGGCCTGCCGCATGTCAGCGACTTCGTGGTGCGGGACAGGTTTTTCAAGGCTCACTTGCTCGCGGCCGGGGTCCGATATCGTGGACCTGGTCAGTGCCGGCACACGTACGCCAGTCAGTTACTGACCACGGGGATAGCGTCAATCGACTGGATCGCCGAACAGATGGGACATACCAACGGAAACATGATCCGCCAGCACTATGGGACGTGGATCAATGAGGATGGTCCGGATGTCGTAGGGATGCTGCAGCTTGCATTGAATCTCTAGATGTCGTGACGCTGCATCGAGGCAAGCAAATATCGCGAGGCTGAAACCTATTTACAACACAAAAATAAGCAAAAAGCAGTCTAATCGCAAATAGACAGAATAGACGCTATGCCTTTCAGCTTAATTTGACTACATTAGGCGCCAGCAAGAATGATGGCTTACGGCCAGTCAAGGCCGGAACTCAAGGACGTGAGGTGTAAATGAAAGAGCTTAATTTTAAGATTTCATACAGCGGTGGAAGCGCGGATCAAGGGCTGCTAGACATTTATGATGCAAGCGTTTCAACGCAGGGATTGGCGAGAGCGCTGTCAGTAACCACGCATGCATTTATAAATGAAGGACAAATTCGAAAGCGAGCTGAGCGAGTTGCAGGCGCCAAAGTCTATTTGCATCCGCCCAAAAATGGTAGCTTCGAAGAGTTGGTTACAATTGTCTTTACAGACCCTGTCGTCCAATTTATCGGGGCAAGCGTAATCACACCTGCATTTTGGGATTTTTTAAAATGGACTTGGTCTGAAGCAATAGGAGGGGAACATATTCCAGAAACTCCGTTCGTAAGGCGGCTTGCAGATAGAGTTGAGCCTCTTATTGGGGAAATTGGCGTTGCGCTTGAGTCACCTATGGCATCACTACATCGTCCCATCCAAAATGCGGCCAACATAGAAATATCCATCTCGCGCCCGAGAGTAGGAGAGATGATCAGGTTAGATCATACAACCATGGCTTACGTATCTAT
The DNA here is from genome assembly GCF_963970835.1 of Pseudomonas sp. EA_15y_Pfl1_P101. Taxonomy (NCBI): domain Bacteria; kingdom Pseudomonadati; phylum Pseudomonadota; class Gammaproteobacteria; order Pseudomonadales; family Pseudomonadaceae; genus Pseudomonas; species Pseudomonas sp. EA_15y_Pfl1_P101. The sequence goes on from NZ_CAXAPA010000012.1 coordinate 173,113, forward strand.
TCGAGATGAAGGCGAGCCTGAAGAGGGAATAATTGGTAACGTCACCAAGTACAATATTCTGAGTGGTTATGGTCGAGTGTTTGTAGACGAACTAGATAGAACTATACCATTTGATTTGGATATAGATGTAAGCCCTGCCGAGAAAGAATTTCTTACAAAATCCAGCCATGATCGAAACAGAGGTCTGGACGGAAAGATCTCATTAAATGCATCAAGAATCTTGACTGGCAGAGGGGAGTTGAAACGTTTCAAAGTCTACGGTGTCGAATGGATAGGAAACATAGATATTTAGTTGTTCAGCGCCAACCATAAAAGGTTGGCGTACTTTATGGAGTTTTCATGAATACGTTAAGCGTACCGCCCGTGCCTACGAACCTCCTAGAAGGGCTTGGTAAACTTGGCAGCGCCATCGTCGGACTTTCTGTATTTGCGTACATTGCCGGCTTTGTGAAGCTAATGTCAATGTACGAATCATTAAATGCAGGCTGGGTTATTGATTTTGCTGTTACACAGGACATTCTCCGCGCAGGGCTTGAGCCATTAGCTATGGTCGGTGTAACTTGTGCTGCGAGCACCTATATTTTCTTTTCTGGAAAATTAGTAACTGCAAAAATAGTAAGCTTCTTACTTCTATCACTCACGTTAATATTTTTAAAATACATGCCAACAGATGAATTAAACAAAGACTGGATGAACAGCTATAAGTTTTCAAAATTAATCTGCTACAGCTTATACTTGATTGCGGGAACTCTAGTAACCCTCGCTGTATTTCAAGTCTGCATTCATAAAAAACTCAACGCGAAAATTGCGATTTGCTTTTTACTCGGGGCACTTTTCGCCCTGTATATAACTCCTCTTTATCTTGGAAAAGTCTGGGGCAGCTCAATCTTAAGCGGAGACATAAAACTGCCAAAAGCCGTAGGAGAACAGTACAAAACAGAGCAATGTTACCTACTAGGAAATATCAACTCAAAGTACGCAGTTGCATGTATTGAGTCGAAAAAAATTGGACGAATTCAATTAATTGAAATCGGGAAAGAACTTTCGTTCACAAAAGAAAAACAATAAAAACACACAACTACAACTCCAATCCACCGCCCTCAGAATAAATCACATAGAGCACAAAGAGCCAACAAAGGCGGCACCGCCTGAACTTTCTGCCCTTTCAAGTTAAACTAGTAGAGCTTACCAATGCCAACGGGTGGTTGTCATATGCGCTCTCTGCGGATAAAACTAATTCCTCCCAATCCCCCTTTCCCAGCGATCTCAGTTCAGCCGCTGCGTTTAGGTACCCCATAGTAATCCCAAAGCGGAAACTCAACTCCGTAACATTCTGGGCTAAGGCTATTTTCTCAATTCGCTGCAACACACGGAGACGGGAGAAAGCTGTGCTGCCTAAATTTTCTAATTGACTCATAAGGATGACTTCCAGTCGATGCTAAGGAAATGGTCAGACCACGGCTACACCTCGCTCGTAGCCGTCCTGATTCAAAAACATTCCTTCAGAGTATACAAGCCGATTTTGAGAGTGATGCGAGAAGCGGAACATCACCACCAGTCCCAGATCTGTCCCATATGGCCATTTTTCAGACGCCAGAAACCACAAACCCCCGACTTTCTCTAGGAAAATCAGGGGTTTGTGTTTACTTAATGTGGCGGTGAAGGAGAGATTCGAACTCTCGATACAATTTCTTGTATACACACTTTCCAGGCGTGCTCCTTAAGCCACTCGGACACTTCACCGTATCTCGTCAAACCAGTTCAGTCTGTCGAGGCGCGCTAATGTAGTCGAAAGCCTTTCTGATGGCAAAGGTTTTTTTCAGAATTTTCATGCGGTTAGCCGGTTATGCCTGGACGCATCCGGCGAGGGGTGGTGATTGTGCCATTCTCAGGCATCAGCGGCGCGCGTCTGGGGCAGTCATTGAGCCCTGCCCCAGGCATTCCAGCCGCCTGTGTGCGGGAAAAGTCTGACTGGCCAGTCAGTCACAGCGCTTTACCGGCGCGGGCGTGGTGGGTAACGTCTGCGCATGCACGTCTATTAACAAGCCTTCTATAACAAATCCTACAAGGAACCGCGTCATGAGTGAGTTGATTGCCTACCACCTCGAAGACGGTATCGCGACCCTGACCTTGAGCAACGGCAAGGTGAATGCCATTTCTCCTGCTGTGGTCAGTGCCTTTAATGAAGCGCTGGACCAGGCGGAGAAGGACCGGGCGGTAGTTGTGATCACCGGCACGCCGGGGATTCTGTCGGGTGGTTATGATTTGAAGGTGATGACTGCCGGCCCTAAAGAAGCAATCGGCCTGGTGACGTCGGGTTCGACGTTGGCGCGTCGTCTGTTGTCGCACCCGTTTCCGGTAATTGTGGCGTGCCCTGGGCATGCGGTGGCCAAGGGCGCGTTTTTGCTGTTGTCGGCGGATTATCGGATTGGGGTAGAAGGCCCGTTCAGCATTGGCCTGAACGAGGTCGCGATTGGCATGACCATGCACCACGCGGGTATCGAGTTGGCGCGGGATCGGCTACGCAAGTCGGCGTTTCACCGTTCGGTGATCAATGCCGAGATGTTCGACCCACAGGGTGCACTGCAAGCTGGCTTCCTCGATAAGGTGGTCGCACCGGAGGAGTTGCAGGCAGCGGCGCTGGAAGCAGCGCGTCAGTTGAAGAAGCTTAATATGAACGCCCACAAGCACACCAAGTTGAAGGTGCGCAAGGAACTGCTGGAGGCCTTGGACGATGCAATCATCCACGACCAAGGGCATATCCTGAGCTAAACCCCTACATCTGATACGCCAGAGCCCGACCTTGAGTCGGGCTTTTTCTTAGACTTCAAACCGAACGATCTTCAGCCGCTCTAGCCTGCCAGTGTCGGCAGATGTTGAAATATGCACTAAAACATCGGCTATCTCCTACCTCTACCGGGGAATTGCCGAATCCAGTGCACATCCGTACACTGCGCCACCTTTTGTCTCGATAGGCCGTGTCGATGCTTTATCTGTTGCGTATGTTGTTGATGAGCCTGCACTTTATGCTCGCCGGTGTGCTGGGTGTGCTGGTAGGTATCTGCCGGCCATTCAATCCGGACAACAGCCGCCTATGTGCCCGCCTTTACGCGCTGCCGGCCATGTGGATTCTGCGTTTGAACGTAAAAGCCGATGTTGACTCGCTGCGCAATAAGCCCGGCACCTGTGTGGTGATTGCAAACCACCAGTCCAACTATGACTTGTTTGTCGTTGGCAATGTGGTGCCGTACCGCACGGTGTGTATCGCCAAAAAAAGCCTGAAATGGGTGCCGCTGTTCGGCCAGTTATTCTGGCTGGCGGGCAATGTGTTGATCGACCGGGGCAATGCGCACAAGGCGCGCCGTGCGATGCTCACCACGACCCAGACGCTGCAACATAAAGACACGTCGATATGGGTGTTCCCGGAAGGTACGCGCAACCTGGGTAACGGTTTGCTGCCGTTCAAGAAGGGTGCGTTCCATATGGCGATCGCGGCGGGTGTGCCGATCGTGCAGGTGTGTGTCAGCAACTACGTCACTCACATGCGGCTTAATCGCTGGAACAGTGGTGATGTGCTCATACGTTCGTTGCCGCCAATTCCTACTACAGGCATGACGGTGGATGACATCCCGGCGTTGATGCAGGCTTGTTATGCGCAGATGGATGAATGCATTGCGCGGATGGATCGCGAGTTGCGGGCGGCCTGAATAACGATCGTGGGCGGTTCGCACCCCAGCGCGAGCAAGCTCGCTCACAACAACGGCAGCTACAACGGAACGCCATTCAAGCTAAGCTGCCCAACACCTGTCCCCCCAATAAGAAGTGATCAGCACCATGGGTAGAGTTGTTGCGGCCGCCGTCTACAGCGCCGGTAAGAAAGTGTCTGATATCACCCTCGACGAAGGCGCCGCCTGGGCCGCCAAACCCGGTCACTTTGTATGGATCGGCCTGGAAGAACCCAACGCCCAGGAACTGGCCAACTTGCAACGCCAGTTCAACCTGCATGAGCTGGCCATCGAAGACGCTCTGGAAAAACACAGCCGCCCCAAGCTTGAAACGTTCGGCGATGCACTGTTTATCGTCACCTATTCACCGGTGCGCGAGAACGGCAAGCTGGAGTTTATCGAAACCCATATTTTTGCCGGTAATGGCTACATCATCACCGCACGCAACGGTCACTCGGCGTCCTACGGCTTTGTGCGCCAACGCTGTGAGGCGCGACCGCTGTTGCTGGAGCATGGGGAAGATTTCGTACTCTATGCGCTGCTGGATTTTGTCACCGAGAACTACCAGCCGGTGAGTGAAGCGATCCATGCCGAGATCGATGAGCTGGAGCGTAACGTGCTGTGCAGTTCGCTGAGTGAACGCGACATCCAGAAGATCCACGGCCTACGTCGCGACGTGCTGCGGCTCAAGCGTTACGTGGCGCCGATGGTGGAGATCAGCCAGGAGCTGCAGAAGCTGAGTTTCCCGTTTATCGACAAGAACATGCGCCCGTATTTCCGTGACGTGCAGATCCACGTGACACGGCAGATGGAAGACCTCACCACCCTGCGCGATATCGCCAGCCAGACCATCGAGATCGGTGTATTACTGGAGGCCTCGCGCCAGAGCGTGGTGCAGCGCAAGTTCGCCGCATGGGCGGCAATCCTGGCGTTCCCCACCGCGGTGGCGGGGATTTATGGGATGAACTTCCAGAACATGCCCGAGCTGCAATGGCACTACGGCTATTTTGCGGTGCTCGGGTTTATTGCGACCGGTTGCACCGGCCTGTGGGCCAGCTTCAAGCGTTCGGGATGGCTTTAAACCCGGGCCTCGGGCTGGTGTGCCACAAAGCGCATCATCCATTCCGCCACCGTGGTGCCGTGGTGGTCACGCTCAAGGCTGGCGACACCGTTTGTGTAGACCTTTTCACCCAGCGTTGTCTGAAGAATCTCCAGCAATTCGCGGGAATAGTCGTGGATAAATTCCGGGTGGCCTTGGAAGCACAGCACTTGATCGCCGATGTGGTACGCGGCGAACGGGCAAAACGCGCTGGACGCGATGACCGTGGCATTTTCCGGCAGCGTGGTCACTTGGTCCTGGTGGCTGATCAATAGCGTCAGCTCTTCCACTTCCGGGCTCATCCACGGCGCCTTGGCGTCGAGCTTGTAATCGTGAATGCCCATGCCCCAACCCTGGCCGGCGCGCTCGGTCTTGCCGCCGAGCAGCAGTGCCAGTAACTGGTGACCGAAGCAGATACCGAGCAGCTTGTCGCCGCGCTCGTAACGCTCGAGCAGGTAGGTCTTGAGGGTCTGGATCCAAGGGTCGGTGCCGAAGGCGTCGGCCTTGCTGCCGGTCACCAGGTACGCGTCAAACACTTCATCGTCCGACGGGTATTCGCCATTCACCACGTTGTACACGACAAACTCGGCGGGGATAGGTTGCTTGGAGAACAGGCGCTTGAACATCTGCCCATACCCTTGGTATTGATCGATCAAGCCTGGACGCAGGATATCGGTTTCCAGGATACAGACGCGTAGCGACATAAAAAATACCTGACACGGTGATGGGAATAATGCACACCCCAGAGCCTGCCTTGAAATACCCCTTCAAGGCAAGCCCCCTTGATCACCGGAACACGTCACCCTCGGCAGCTTTTTCCAGCAATAAAGCCGGCGGTGTGAAGCGTTCGCCATACTGCTCGGCCAGATAGCGCGCGCGGGCGACAAAATCGTTCAGCCCATATTGGTTGATGAACTGCAAGGCGCCACCGCTCCAGGCCGCGAAACCAATGCCGAAAATCGACCCCACGTTAGCGTCCGCCGTGGACATCAACACCCCCTCCTCTACACACCGCACGGTTTCGATGGCCTGGATAAACAGCAGGCGGTCGCGCACGTCCTGTGGCGAGATGCGTTGACCGGCCCGTTCAAAGCGGCTTTTCAGCTCCGGCCACAGGTACTTCTGCCCGCCGTTGGGGTACTCATAGAAACCGCCTACCGCCGCCTTGCCGACGCGTTTGTATTCATTGACCAAAAGGTCGATTACCGCTGCCGCCGGATGCGCTGGCACTGCCTTACCTTCCGCCTGCAGATCCTTGGCCGTCTGCTGCCTTATATGGCTCATCAGGCTCAGAGATACTTCATCCGACACTGCCAGCGGGCCGACCGGCATGCCGGCCTTGCGCGCTTCGGTCTCGATCATCGGTGCGGCCACGCCTTCGCCAAGCATGGCGATGCCTTCGTTGGTAAAGGTGCCGAACACCCGCGAGGTGAAAAAACCACGACTGTCGTTGACCACGATCGGGGTTTTCTTGATTTGCAGTACGAAATCGAAACCGCGGGCCAGGGTTTCGTCTGAGGTATGCGCTCCTTTGATGATCTCCACCAGTGGCATCTTGTCCACCGGGCTGAAGAAATGCAGGCCGATGAATTTGCCTGGATCCGGCACTGCTGTAGCAAGCCCGCTGATGGGCAAGGTGGAGGTGTTGGAAGCAATCACCGCATCGGCACCCACTACGCGTTGCGCTGCGGCGCTGACTTTAGCCTTGAGTTCGCGATCTTCGAACACGGCTTCGATGACCAGGTCGCAGCCGGCCAGGTCTGTATCGGAGGCCGTAGGATGAATCCGCGCCAAGATTGCTTGCCGTTGCTCAACGCTCAGTTGCCCACGGCTGACCTTTTTGTCCAGCAGCGCCGCAGAATGCGCCTTGCCCTTCTCGGCGGCCGCCAGGTTGACGTCCTTGAGCACGACTTCGACGCCTGCACTGGCGCTGACATAGGCAATGCCTGCGCCCATCATCCCAGCGCCGAGCACACCGACTTTGCCGGTGACGCAAGGCGCGAAACCCTGCGGACGTGAACTGCCGGCGTTGATCTCGTTTAGCTGGAACCAAAAGGTGCCGATCATGTTTTTCGCCACTTGCCCGGTCACCAGCTCGGTGAAGTAGCGAGTCTCGATGAGGTGCGCCGTGTCAAAATCTACCTGGGCACCTTCAACGGCGGCGCAGAGGATTTTCTCCGGAGCCGGGAAACAGCCATTGGTTTTACTGCGCAAAATCGACGGCGCAATTGCCAGCATCTGCGCAATTTTTGGACTGGACGGTGTGCCGCCGGGCATTTGGTAAGACTTGGTGTCCCAAGGCTGCTTTGCATCCGGGTTGGCCAGAATCCAGGCGCGGGATTTGGCCAGCAGCTCTTCGCGGTTTGCCGCCAACTCATTGATCAACCCGGCTTGCAGCGCCTGTTGTGGCCTGACTTTTTTACCTTCCAGCAAATACGGCAGAGCCTTTTCCAGCCCCAGCATGCGCACCATGCGCACCACCCCGCCGCCGCCCGGCAGTAGGCCCAAGGTGACTTCCGGCAAGCCAAGCTGCACTGACTTGTCATCCAGCGCGACGCGATAGTGGCACGCCAGGCAAATCTCCCAACCACCCCCCAGCGCCGCGCCATTGATGGCAGCCACCACGGGCTTGCCGAGGTTTTCCAGGCGGCGCAGTTGCGCTTTCAGCACCAACACACCGTTGTAGAAATCCTTGGCGTGGGCCTTGTCGACCTTGATCAGTTCATTGAGGTCGCCACCGGCAAAAAACGTCTTCTTCGCCGAGGTGATCACCACCCCGGCAATGCTGTCCCTTTCCGCCTCCAGCCGCTCGACCGTTGCCGCCATGGCCTCGCGGTACACGCCGTTCATGGTATTGGCGCTCTGGCCGGGCATGTCGAGGGTCAGCACCACGATCCCGTCCAGGCCTTGTTCGTAACGAATTGCTTGGGTCATGACAAATTCCTTGGGCTCAGAGGCGTTCGATGATGGTGGCGATGCCCATGCCACCGCCGACACACAGCGTGGCCAGGCCGTAGCGCTGCTGGCGTACTTCCAGCTCGTCGAGCAAGGTGCCGAGGATCGCGCAGCCGGTGGCGCCGAGCGGGTGGCCCATGGCGATCGAGCCGCCATTCACGTTGACCCGCGCAGCGTCGATGCCCATGTCCTTGATGAATTTGAGCACGACAGCGGCAAACGCTTCGTTGACCTCGAACAGGTCGATGTCTTCGACACGCAAGCCGGCCTTGGCCAGCGCTTTGCGCGTTGCCGGCGCGGGGCCGGTGAGCATGATGGTGGGGTCGGTGCTGGTGACCGCCGTGGCGACGATGCGCGCGCGCGGTTGCAGGCCCAGCTCGCGGCTCATAGCCTCGGAGCCGATCAGCATCAGCGCGGCGCCATCGACGATGCCGGAGCTGTTGCCGGGAGTATGTACATGATGGATGCGCTCGACGTGGCTGTAGACCCGCAACGCGGTGGCGTCGAAGCCCATCTGCCCCATCATTTCGAAGCTCGGCTTGAGCTTGCCAAGGCCTTCGAGGGTGGAATCGCCGCGGATGAATTCGTCTTGGTCCAGCAGCACAATGCCGTTCTGGTCCTGCACCGCGATCAGCGATTTGTTGAAGGAACCGTCTGCACGCGCCCTGGCCGCTTTCTGCTGCGAATGCAGGGCAAAGGTGTCGACGTCCTCTCGGGTGAACCCTTCCAGGGTCGCGATCAGGTCAGCGCCAATGCCCTGGGGGGTGAAATGGCTGTGCATATTGGTTTGCGGGTCCAGAACCCAGGCGCCACCATCACTGCCCATGGGCACGCGGGACATGGACTCGACGCCACCGACCACGACTAAGTCTTCGAAGCCGGAGCGGACTTTCATCGCACCCAGGTTGACCGCTTCCAGGCCTGAGGCGCAGAAGCGGTTGACTTGTACACCGGCAACGCTGATGTCCCAATCCGCCACCAGAGCGGCGGTCTTGGCAATGTCGGCGCCCTGATCGCCCACCGGGGTCACGCAGCCGAGCACGATATCATCCACTTGATGGGTGTCGAGGTCGTTGCGCCGGGCCAGCGCCGTGAGCAAACCAGCCACCAGGTTCACTGGCTTGACGCTGTGCAAGGCGCCGTCCGCCTTGCCTTTGCCACGGGGCGTGCGTATCGCATCAAAGATCAAAGCTTGGGTCATGACGTCCTCGAACCGCTGTGCATGGATGCCTCTACCTTAGGCCCGATTGACACGGTTTCAATGACGGATGCGCTCATTGCTTTTGACCCCCACGCTCGGACGAACGGTAGCCACCTAAGGTAATTGCGTGATTAATCGTTTTAGCTGTCTAGCCAAGGCATTGGCGCCAAGATGGCGTTATGCCTCATGCTTATTTAAGCTGAACTGCTGATTGGCTGATATGAAATAGGTCTAAGCCACGAAGAACGAGGGCTCTAAGGTTGAATCAGTAAGAAGCTGCTGCCGGGTTTTGCTGGAGCAGCTGAAAGAAAAGTGACACGTCATCTCGCCATACTGAAATAAAACCGGCACGCATTTGACGCTCAGAAATAACAACAAAAGGCAGTCAGCCATGTTCAAACATTCGAAAGTACGTCAGGCGGGACTTATTCTATTCGCCACCACACTGATCCTGATCTTGCCCAACTTGACCAAGGTTATTGGGTGACGCCTCAACACTCACATTCCGCGCCTACACAGCACCGGGTTTGCCGCTTTTGGCAGCACCTGCCGGGACATTGCGCATAGCGGTCCTGCAGGGGCTGCCTTTTTATGTATGGATTTCCGGTATCGTGAGCACCCTCGCCACTGCACACCGGGCCTCCCTCTTGAAAGCCATCTTCGCTCTATTCGCCTTGCTGATCGGCCTGCCCGCTTCGGCGGCGCAACTGACCATCGAGCTCGACCACAGCAGCAAGACCTGGCAGACCGCCGACTTGCTCAAGCATCCGCACGCGCAAACGGTGCAGATCGTTGATGACGTTTCCTACAAGCGCACTATGACTTATCGGGCAGTGCCGCTGGCCTTGCTCTTACCGGGACTGAAACCTGAGAGCCACCTGCAGGCTGTTGCCTTGGATGGTTTCGCCGCCGAGCTCACGGCCGCACCGCTGCTGGAAAAACAGGGCGCACGTGCCTGGCTGGCGGTGGAAGATCCCGCTCAACCGTGGCCTGCATTGACGGAAGGCAAACCGAGTGCCGGGCCGTTCTACCTGGTGTGGACCGATCCGCAAGCCGGGCATATCAGCCCTGAGCAGTGGCCGTTCCAGATCTCAGGGATCAAACAATTGAAGACCGTGGCGGAGCGCTTTCCGGCGTTGTTGCCCGACCCGAAACTGGCGGCCAATGACCCGATCAATCAGGGCTTTGCGCTGTTCCAGAAGAATTGCCTGGCCTGTCATCGCCTCAACGGTGCCGGTGACGCGCAGGTGGGGCCGGACTTGAATATTCCCTATAACCCCACCGAGTATTTTGGCGGTGATTTCCTCAAGCGCTATATCCGCGACCCACAGAGTTTGCGGCATTGGCCGCAGGCGAAAATGCCAGCATTTGCGGCCAGTGTGTTGCCGGACGGTGAGCTGGATTTGCTGGTGAGGTATTTGAAGCATATGGCGGGGCGTAAATGGTAGTGAGCGGGCTTGCCCGCTCACTACCATCCGTTATTGCTGCTGGACTGAAATCACCGGCGTCGGCGCCACAAACACCTTGGCATGCATCTGCTCATGCCCACCGCCCCGGCGCATGCCGCGTACCGGGCAAGCATCGAGGTAATCCAACCCCACCGCCAGTTTCAAATGCCGCTCCGGCCGGGCCAGTTGGTTGGTCACATCAAAGCTGTACCACGCGTCATCCAGCCAGGCTTCGGCCCAGGCGTGGCTGGCCAGGTGCGTACTGTCCTCAGTGTACAAATACCCCGACACATAGCGCGCAGGGATCCCAAGGCTACGCGCACACGCCAGGAACGCATGGGTGTGGTCCTGGCACACGCCTGCACGGCCAGCGAAGGCCTGGGCGGCGCAGGTGTCGACGTCGGTCGCGCCAGGCGTGTAGACCATCGACTGGTTAAGCGCATGCATCAAATCAATCAGCGCTGTACGGTCGCGGCGTTGATGGCAGTGCTGGTGGGCAAAGCCGCGCAGGGCGTCATCAGGCTCGGTCAGACGGGTGCAACGCAGGAACGGGAACGCCGACTGGCTCTCATGTTCGGCCTCGCGCAACTCGTCGATATCCACCTGGCCGCGGGCGCCGATGATGATGGCGTCGTGCGGTTCATCCAGGGTCAGCACGTGCAGGATGTTGCCGAACGGGTCCACCTGGGCGCGCACCGGACGCGGCAGGTCGAGCGCCCAACTGAGTACGCGCTGGCGCTCGCTGTCGTGAGGTGTAAGACGCAGGTACTGGATGCTGGCGCGCACTTGGTCTTCGTAGTGGTAGGTGGTTTCGTGGCTGATGGAGAGTCTCATGCGGCCTCCAGGTAGGAACTGTAGATGGCGTCGCCCAACTGGCGAACCAAGGGAATGAAGTCGGTCAGCCAGGCGTGCAGGCCTTCCTCGAGGATTTCATCGATGGCGGTAAAGCGCAGGCGCGCGTCCATCTCGGCGGCCAGGCGCTGGGCCGGTCGGCCATTGAGGCCGGGCAGGCTGGCGAGGATCTGGTCAATTTCTTCGCTGCAGGCGCGTAATGAACGCGGTACATCGGCGCGTAGCAGCAGTAACTCCGCGACCTGCCGGGCGCCGGGGGCATCACGGTAAATCTCGGTGTAGGCCTCGAACGACGACAAGGCGCGCAGCAAAGCGCTCCATTGATAGTAGGCGTGGGCCGTGCCATCGCTGACGGCTTCGGCCTGGTCGCCGGCCATTTCATAGCGGGCGTCCAGCAGGCGCAGGGTGTTATCGGCACGTTCGATAAAGGTGCCCAGGCGAATGAACCGGAACGCATCGTTGCGCATGATGGTGCCGTAGGTGGCACCACGGAACAGGTGGGACCGTTCCTTGACCCACTCACAGAACCGGCTCATGCCATAGCGGCTCAAGCCCTGCTGAGCGATGTCACGAATATCAAGCCAGGTAGCGTTGATGTTTTCCCACATGTCGGCGGTAATTCGCCCACGCACCGCATGGGCGCTGGCCCGCGCTGCGCCGAGACAGCTGTAGATGCTGGCCGGGTTCGCCGCGTCCAGGGCAAAAAAGTGCAACAGGCGTTCGGCGTGCAACTCGCCGTGGCGCGCGTGGTAATCCTCCAGGGTGCCGGTGATCAACAGCGGCATGGCCAGTTCATGCAGGCCATCACCGCGCCCATCTTGCGGCATCAGCGACAGCGAATAGCTGACATCAAGCATGCGCGCGAGGTTTTCCGCGCGTTCCAGGTAGCGCGACATCCAGTACAAATCCGAGGCAGTTCTACTCAACATGGCATCAGTCCTCGACCACCCAGGTGTCTTTGGTGCCGCCGCCCTGGGACGAGTTGACCACCAGCGAACCTTCACGCAATGCCACACGGGTCAGCCCGCCTGGGACTACACGGGTTTCCTTGCCCGACAATACGAATGGGCGCAGGTCGATGTGGCGCGGCGCAATGCCGTTTTCGACAAAGGTCGGGCAGGTGGACAAGCACAGGGTCGGTTGGGCGATATACGCATGGGGCTTGGCCTTGATGCGCGCACGGAAGGCTTCGATTTCGGCCTTCGTGGACGCCGGGCCGACCAGCATGCCGTAGCCACCGGATCCTTGGGTTTCCTTCACCACCAGGTCCGGCAGGTTAGCCAACACGTGGGACAGTTCGTCAGGCTTACGGCATTGGAATGTCGGAACGTTCTTCAGGATGGGTTCTTCATCCAGGTAAAAACGGATCATCTCGGTGACGAAGGGGTACACCGACTTGTCATCCGCCACCCCGGTGCCGATGGCATTGGCCAGCACTACGTTGCCCGAGCGATAAGCCGCGAGCAGGCCGGGCACGCCGAGCATGGAATCCGGGTTGAAGGCCAATGGGTCGAGAAACGCATCGTCGAGGCGGCGGTAGATCACGTCCACGGCCTTGGGGCCATCGGTGGTACGCATGAATACTCGGTCATCGCGCACAAACAGGTCGGCGCCTTCCACCAGCTCCACGCCCATTTCCCGGGCCAGGAACGCATGTTCAAAGAACGCGCTGTTGAAGCGTCCCGGGGTGAGCACAACTACGCTGGGGTTATCCAGGGGGCTGGAGCTTTTCAGGGTGTCGAGCAGCAGGTTGGGGTAATGATCGATGGGCGCAATACGCTGGGCGGCGAACAGTTCGGGGAACAGGCGCATCATCATCTTGCGGTCTTCGAGCATGTAGCTGACGCCGCTCGGGGTACGCAGGTTGTCTTCAAGCACGTAGTACGTGCCGTCGCCGTCACGTACGAGGTCGACACCGGAGACGTGGGAATACAAGTCGCGGTGCAGATTCAAACCCTGCATAGCCAGTTGGTATTGCTCGTTGGCCAATACCTGTTCGGCTGGGATGATCCCGGCCTTGATGATGCGTTGCTCGTGATACAGGTCGGCGAGGAACATATTCAGCGCCTTGACCCTTTGGATGCAGCCGCGCTCGACAATCCGCCATTCGCTGGCGGGAATGCTGCGCGGGATGGTGTCGAATGGAATCAGGCGCTCGGTGCCCTGCTCGTCCCCGTAGAGCGTGAAGGTGATACCGGCGCGGTGAAACAGCAAATCGGCTTCACGCCGACGCTGGGCCAGCAGTTCAGCAGGGGTATCAGCCAACCAGCGCGCGAACTCGCGGTAATGCGGCCGGACCTGCCCTGCCCCGTCGTACATTTCATCGTAATAAGTGCGGATCATGCCGAACTCCTTGTCACCCGGGCGCTAGAACCATCGCAAGGCCCGTGCCAGCGGCATAAACACTTAAAAATCAGTGCGTTGAATAACCACCGAAATCCATTCGCACCGTCCTGGTGCGCAGAATGCCCGGTGCACTGCCCCCTGCTTCATCGCAATGCGGGCTTTGACTATCAACAGCATAGCCAGAGTTGATTTCACTGCCCGGACAAGCCTACGGATAATCATCAACATCTGCTGAACAGGACGTGTCCTACAGCTCAACCCTATACGCGATCGGTAACGTAGTGCTTCGTATACCGACCGACCTCCCGGTCTTCCCTTTCGGCCACCCTGCTCGGGTGGCTTTTTTTGGGCGCTGAAAAGACCTGGGTGGACGCCACAAACAAAATCGGCCGACCCAAAGGTCAGCCGATACGCTGTGTTTCTCATACTGCTCGCTGCTACATGGGTAACCCACGCACCTCCTGCTTCACGCCCCACCCCTCGATGATCCCGCCCAGCGGCTCGACCACCGCCCCAAAGTCTTGCTCGAAGTCTCCTATGCCGTCGTAGGTGGCAGACATGATTTTGCTCAGTTCCAAGTACCAGGCACCATCGTCGCGCGCACTGACTTGGGCATTCAGGGATTCCCCACGAAACTCACCCGCAGCCCTGCGCGCCCGTTCTTCATCAGGAAAAATGGCGTAGAACTCAATGGGGTGGAAGCGTGAAAAGTCAAAACCGCCTTCTTTCATGCGGCGCAGAACATTGGTGCTGATGTCTTCTTGATAGGCTGTGCTCATGAAAAGTGCTCCTCAAACTGATGGGTAGACTTTCCGTGCTTCCCGAAGCCCACGCCGTAATGGCGTAGGAGCTACGGCAATAACATCACCGCTGGAAAACAAGCATGTAGCTGACAAGACCAGTACCTAGCGATTCATTCGCTGATCTCACTTGCAGAGTAGCGCGAAGCTATCGCCTCCACCAGAGGTGCTTGAAGGGTGTACAGCGAATGTTCAGACGACAGGAGAGATGTCGAGGATCTGGATACTGTTCTGGTCTTTGAGGATCTTGACGGTAGGATCGGACTGACGGCCCTCAAGGTCGTTGAGGTCGAGTTCGGCGGCGACAGGCACCAGTTTGTTGCGAATCATGTGCGCAGCATCTTCGCGGCTAGGTTGTTGTTCGCAGGTGAACTGCTCCACGGACTGTACGCCGTGATCATCAACGAAAGTAATCTGCCACTTTTGCATCGGTGCCTCCTCGAAAAAGCCCGCGTGTGGGCTCACATTTATCTGGACCTTGAGGGGTCAGCAAACGTTCCACTCTGGGCAGGAAGCACCGGATCAATTGCGCTTATTTTTCAGCGTGTTCTTTCAAGGCTTTCAACGTGTTGAACGGCGCGTCCACCACAAACTTGTTGGCCAACCACGATGGCACGCTGCCGCCTGGCTCGGTGTGCACCTGATAAGTGACTTCGGTTTGGTTGTCGCCTTTTGGCACCAGTTTCCAGAAGCCTTCGACTTGGGCAACCCGTACGAAGCCTTTCTCTTCTGGCTGATAGGTCGGCACCTCCAGCAAGGTTCGGGTCACGCTGCCGTCAGCGCCCTTCGAGGTGGTGATTTTGAGGATCGAATCACGATCACTGACGGGGAACGGGGCATTGAACTGGGTGTAGGTGTAGCTGACGTCACCCTCGTGTTTCAGCAGTTTTTGCAATTTGCACTCGTGAATCCATTTGCAGGCACCCACTACGTCTTCCTGCAGCGCAACAATCTTGGCAACCGGCGCCTTGACCACGGTCACACCGCGATACGCCTTGTACTTGGAGCCGGCAACTTCGCTCAGGGACACCTTGATACCGTCTTCGTCCTTGGCGACTTGCCAATCCTCAGCCTGGGCAGTAGCAGCAAACAACACCGTAAAACCGCACAACACAGCCATTCGTTTCAGCGAACCCATAGGTGTATTCCTTATTGTTGAAGTTACGAGAGTAAAGCCCATCAAGCCGCCGTCATCTGCTCCCACCAGCCGATCAGACGGATGGCATCGGCCTGGTCGGTGCCGCAGACCTCGATGTCCGCCTTGAACTCACTGCACACCGCCGGGCGTTCCGGTTGCCCGAACAGCTGGCATAGCTGTTCGACCGACAGGTGCAGGCAGCGTTCGCCGGCCGGTTTGCCCTGTGGCATTCCAGGTAACGGCGAGCTGATGGAGGGGGCGATGCAGCAAGCGCCACAGCCTTCACGGCAATTCATGACCAGCAGGTCCTCGACGACTCAATGTGGATGGCCGGGCTAGAGTACGCCCTTAAACAGCCGTTTTAAAATGGTCTAACAGGGGTTTTTCGCAGAAAACAAACGTGACTGACCAGTCTGCGACAGATGGTCGGAGGGCGGCGTCACGTATGTGGGAAAAGTTTACTGCTTGAACTCGAATTCCAACGCTGCGCCTTCCACTTCACGCCGCTCTTCATTGCGCAACTGCAGCTTCATCTCATTGCTGAGCAGGCGGCCGTTGATCTGAAATGCACTGTTGTCGGTGGGCTTGGCACCAAACATCGGCGGCAGCAGGGGCACGCTTTTGGGCTTGGCCATGGTGCCAATGGGCTGAAGGTGCCTGACCATGTCCGTTGGCAATGACAGATCCAACTGTGCCGGCGGCAATTGTGTCTGCGCCACTTCACGGGACGATTTTGATCGACTTGCCGCACGTTTTTTGGCCGCAGCACTTTGTTTCTTCACGGCGGGAGCTTTCTTGGCAGAGGTTTTCTGTTTCGAACTGGCAGTTGGCTTGGTTTCGCTCACAGGTGCTGCCGCCAGCGCGGTGCTGAAGTTGCACAGGCTTAACAGGCCAATCACACAAACAGCGCGAAAAATCGAGGTCATATTGCCTACAGCATTAACGGCAGAGGGCCATATGCTCGCTTGTTGTGCACGGCATGACAAGTGCGCTGATTAGCGTGCTATAGGATTTTCCCCCTTTGTGCGCCTCAAAGGCCGGCTGCCGTTTCCTGGCAAAGCTGGCTGGCAAGCATACCCAGCGTCATCAGCGCCCGCTCTGCCTCACGGTTCCAGGGCGTACCGCAGTTGAGGCGAATGCAGTGGTTGAACTGCTCGGTGTTACTGAAGATCAGGCCTGGTGCGATGCTGATGCCCTGTTGCAGTGCGCGTACATGCAGTTCCTGGGTATTGACCCGTC
This sequence comes from Pseudomonas sp. EA_15y_Pfl1_P101, assembly GCF_963970835.1. Lineage (NCBI taxonomy): Bacteria > Pseudomonadati > Pseudomonadota > Gammaproteobacteria > Pseudomonadales > Pseudomonadaceae > Pseudomonas > Pseudomonas sp. EA_15y_Pfl1_P101. The sequence goes on from NZ_CAXAPA010000012.1 coordinate 189,916, forward strand.
CGGGTAAACTGACCCACAAAATGAAGCCGCCGGTCGGGCGGGTCATCTGCGTGCCTTCCGGGAAATATTGCTGCACCGCGAGCTGGAACGCGCTGAGATTCTTGCGGTACTCCTGGCGTATATAGCGCAGGTGCCGATCGTAGCCGCCGTTTTCCAGATAGGCCGCAACGCCCATCTGGGTGACGCTGCACGCCGAGTGAGTACTGAACATTTGCAGGCGCTGCAGCTCCTGCTGGTATTTGCCGGCGATCATCCAGCCGATGCGCACACCGGGGGACAGCGTCTTGGAAAAGCTCGAGCAATAGATAACTCGGTCGAGGCGGTCATAGGCTTTCAGGGCCTTGGTGCGGCCTAGTTCGAACATCAGCTCGCCGTAGATATCGTCCTCGACAATCTGGATATCGAAATCCGAAGCCAGGCGCAGCAACTGTTTCTGACGTTCCTCGGGCATGGTGCCGCCCAAGGGATTGCTCAGCCGCGTGGTCAGCACCAGCGCTTTGATCGACCATTGGTTAGCCGCCAGTTGCAGGGCTTCCAGGCTCATGCCGGTGGATGGGTCGCTGGGGATCTCGATGACCTTGAGCCCCAGCAAGTCAGCCAACTGCAGCAGGCCGTAATAGGTTGGCGATTCAGCGGCAATCAAGTCGCCAGGCCGTGTCAGCACCCGCAGTGACATCTGCAAGGCATCGACACACCCGTGGGTGATCACGACTTCGGAAGGGTCCACCACCACGCCCGCATCGCGCATACGGATCGCCACCTGGCGGCGCAGCGGCTCAAACCCCGGGCTGAACATGTAACTGAACGCCCGCGGGCTCTGGAAGCGCGTGACCTTGGCCAACTGTTGGTGCAATGCGCGTACCGGAAGGTAGTCCACGCTGGGCACAGCAGCGCCCAATGGGAACACGCCTTCGCGCCGCGACTCGCCCAATACCTGCTGGATGATACTGCTGCGGGTGACCAACCCTGGGCGTTCGACCCGTGCGATGTCCGGCGTCGGCGCGGTGAGTGCTGGCGTCTGGTGCACGTAATAGCCGGATTGCGGCCGCGCCCGGATCAGCCCCTGGTCTTCCAGGTTGGCGTAGGCCTGCAACACCGTGGCGTGGCTCACGTTCAACTGCGAGCTCATCTTGCGCACCGAAGGCACGCGCTCGCCCGGCTGATAGACACCGCGCCGGATATCTTCAGCCAGTTGCTGGGCAATACGTTGGTAAAGCAACAGATTGGTCATGACGCAGCACTCGATTTCACGGGTATTTTATTTTTGTGTGAAACATACCGGCACAGTTTAGAAGTGTACGGGGACAGTTGCCACAATAGTCGAGCGCGCGCGGGAGTGACAGTAAAAACTGTAACGGTGTACACCAAACAAATGTGGGAGTGGGCTTGCCTGCGAAAGCGGTGTGTCAGCCACTGAAATATTGACTGATACACCGCTTTCGCAGGCAAGCCCGCTCCCACAGCTTGATCGGTACCAGACGCCTACCGAGCGGCGCCCAGCTGGCCTTTCTCATCCGAGAACACAATTTCCACACGACGGTTCTGCGCTCTGCCCCGCTCGGAGGCGTTGGCCTCCACCGGGTACTGGTCACCATAACCTTCAACCTGGATGCGTTTTTCGTCGATCCCCAGGTCCACCAGCACATCCGCCACTGACTGCGCACGGTCGCGGGACAGTTTCAGATTTTCCCGCTCACCGCCCGTGTTGTCGGCATAACCCTCGATGCGCACCACGCGCTTGGGGTTCAATTGCAGGAACTGTACGATTTTCAGCACGGTACGGTTGGCCGAGTTTTTCAGTTCTGCCACGCCGGTATCGAACAGCACGTCGCCCAACGTCATCACCAGGCCGCGATCGGTCTGGGTGGTGGCCAGGGTGGCGATCTGTTCTTCAAGCCACTTGCCCTGCTGCTGCACGCTGATCAGCTTGCTTTCACGCAGGGCCAGTTGCAGGCGCTGGCGCTCCAGCTCGAGCTTGGCGGCGCGCTCTTCGTTCAGGGCCTGCTCGGTGTGTTCGCGGGCAATGGCGCTGTAGCGCTGGCTCAGGTAGGCGTAATGCACGACGTCGGAGCCGCTGCCCCAATAACTGGATAAGCGGTCGGCACGGGCCAGGGATTCACCGGCACGGATCACGTCCTTCGGGGCGATGCGCAACACATTGGCGTCTTCCTTGACCCTCTGGAAGTCAGTGCCCGCCTGTTGCAAGGCCTGTTCGCTATCGGGATGGCTGGCGCAACCGCCCAGCACGGCAGTGCCCAATAGCACCGCACAACTCAAACCGCGGATCATCGGGCTCATTGGGCTTCCCCCAACTGCAATTGCTTGCGCAGGCGGGTGATACGGGTGTTGAGCACGTTCAGTTGTTCCTGGCTCTTGCGCGTCAGCACCTTGGCTTCGGCCAGGCGTGCGTCCAGCTCGGCTTGCTCGAAACGCATACGCGCGTTTTTGTAGGACTCGTCGGCCATGCTCGACTTGGCTCGGGCGAATTTAGCTTCGGCCAGTTTCAATTCAGGCGATTCATCCGCGTTGGCACCCACGGCACTGGCTTGCTCCAAGGCTTGCTGGGTCAGGCGCATTTGTTCATTCGGCGCAGGATCGGCTGCACATCCCGCCAGAACGACAACGGCGAGGGCCGCGAAAAGAGGTCGAAGAGTCACTGAAAATCCCTACTTTGTTGGGGTGCCGACGGGTTGCTGCAATTGTGCTTTCAAGCGCTCCAGATTGCGCTGCAGCGCCGCTTCCGCCACACCGGACGTCGGCAATTCTGTCATCTTTTTGGCGAGCTGTCCGCGCAACCACGGATCATTGCAGGCCGAGTTGTGGGAAATCGCCAGGTACAAGCCCGGCTGGTCGATCGGCACATCGCGGGCGACCAGGTCGTTGCTCATGCCCAAGGTCTGCGCCATGGCCATGCCGGAATAACGCCCGGCGAGCACATAGTCCACCTCGCCCAGCAGCAGTTTCTGAAACGCTGGCGTCAGGGATGGCAGGCGTTGCAGGGTCAACTGCTGGCCGGCGAAGGTCTCGAAGCCCGCGCTCAGGCGCGCCCGCTCGGACACAGCGCCCTTGTGGCCATGCAGATCGGCGGCCGTGGCGTAGGCCAGCGCCGAATCCTTGCGCGTCCACACCAGATAGTCGAGCTGCATCAACGCCGGGTGGATGTAGTCGAGGGTTTCCAGCTCACCCAGGTTCAGCGGCGCGTCGGCGAGGATGTCCATGCGCCCACTGCGCACTTCATCCAGGGCCTGGGAACGTGTGCCGCCGTAGAGCAGGTCGATTTTTAACCCGAGATCCTTGCCCACTTGTTGCAACACATCGGCGGTGGCGCCGATCAGGCGCGTGGGGTCCTGCGGGTCGCGCCAAAGCAAAGGTGGGGTGTCCGGGCTGCCGGTGATCACCAGGCGATCGCATTTGCCCGCCGCCAGCGACAGCGTCGGCAGCAGCGTGAGGCCCAGCAAAACGCTCCAGGGGCGCAGTTCCATGGCGAAGCTCTCCGGTGTTCAAAAAAGGGGTCGCAAAAAAAGCCCGGTCATAAGACCGGGCTCTTTATAAGTGAAGCGACTGGATTAGACCAGCTTCTCCAACTCGGGTACGGCTTCGAACAAATCCGCCACCAGGCCGTAATCAGCCACCTGGAAGATCGGTGCTTCTTCGTCCTTGTTGATCGCAACGATCACTTTGGAGTCTTTCATACCGGCCAAGTGCTGGATCGCACCGGAGATACCGACGGCGATGTACAGCTGTGGCGCAACGATTTTGCCGGTCTGGCCGACCTGCATATCGTTGGGTACGAAACCTGCGTCGACGGCCGCGCGGGAAGCGCCGACCGCAGCGCCCAGCTTGTCAGCCAAGGCGTACAGGTGCTTGAAGTTGTCACCGTTCTGCATGCCACGGCCGCCGGAAACGACGATCTTGGCAGCGGTCAGCTCAGGACGATCCGACTTGGCCAACTCTTCGCCAACAAAGCTGGAAGTGCCAGCGTCGTGGGCAGCTGCAACAGCTTCAACGGCAGCCGAACCACCTTCGGCGGCAACCGGGTCGAAACCGGTGGCACGTACGGTGATGACTTTTACCGAAGCCGTCGATTGCACGGTGGCAATGGCGTTACCGGCGTAGATCGGGCGCTTGAAGGTGTCGGCGCTTTCGACCGAGATGATTTCGGAGATCTGGTCAACGTCCAGCTGCGCGGCAACGCGTGGCAGGATATTTTTGCCGTTGGAGGTCGCGGCAGCCAGGATGTGGCTGTAGCCAGCGCCCAGCTCTGCTACCAGTGGCGCGACGTTTTCCGGCAGTTGATGAGCGTAGGCCGCGTTGTCGGCGACCAGTACTTTGCTCACACCCGCGATTTTCGCAGCAGCTTCAGCCACTGCGCCAGCGCCCTGGCCGGCAACCAGTACGTGAATGTCCCCACCGATTTTAGCGGCGGCAGCCACGGTATTCAGGGTGGCCGGAGCCAGCACCTTGTTATCGTGTTCGGCGATTACGAGGATAGTCATGATCCTGCTCTCCAATTCAAAGCACCTTCGCTTCGTTTTTCAGTTTCTCGACCAATTCAGCCACCGACTTGACCTTGATGCCTGCGCTGCGAGCAGCCGGCGCTTCAACTTTTACAGTCTTGTTGGTGGAGGCGGTGGAAACGCCCAAAGCGTCAGGCGTCAGCACTTCGAGAGGCTTCTTCTTGGCTTTCATGATGTTTGGCAGGGACGCGTAGCGCGGCTCGTTCAAACGCAGGTCGGTGGTCACGATGGCCGGCAGTTTCAGCGAAACGGTCTGTGCGCCGCCGTCGATTTCACGGGTCACCGCCACGCTGTCGCCACTCACTTCGACTTTCGAGGCGAAGGTGCCTTGGCCGTAACCGGTCAGTGCAGCCAGCATCTGGCCAGTCTGGTTGTTGTCGCTGTCGATGGCTTGTTTGCCGAGGATCACCAGTTGCGGCTGTTCCTTGTCGACAACAGCCTTGAGCAGCTTGGCCACGGCCAGGGAGGTCAGGTCTTCAGCGTACTCGACCAGGATAGCGCGGTCGGCGCCCAGTGCCAGGGCGGTACGCAGCTGCTCTTGAGCAGTGGTAGGGCCGATGGAAACCACGACGATTTCAGTCGCCACGCCTTTCTCTTTCAGGCGGACGGCTTCTTCCACAGCGATTTCGCAGAAAGGGTTCATCGACATTTTGACGTTAGCAAGGTCGACGCCGGAATTGTCCGCCTTGACGCGAACTTTCACGTTGTAATCGACAACGCGTTTGACAGCTACAAGAACCTTCATGGATTCCTCGTTACTCTCCGGTGAAAAGAAAGTCGCCTAGGCGAACCTGGCGGTTGATGCTCATCGGCACACAAGGGCACCTCCAAAAACCTCAGCGAGTGACCTGGCTCACGGGAAATGATGACCGTTCGTCAGTGGTGACTGAGAGGTCATTCTTTATCGCAGCGTGTAAACTGCGCGCCAACGTTTGGGCGCGCGTCACGTGTCTTGCTTTTGGACGTGCTCTTGAAACCTGCAGTCTGCCTACGGTAAGCGCGAAACCGACCGTATATTGACCGGAACACCTATTCTGGTCAATACGGCAAAATAGCCAGTCATAAGCCGCGCCTCTTTGATTTACCTAGCCTGCGGGCAATTCAAACAAACGTTTGTATTGGACGCTAGCAGTGGTCTATATATAATGCGCCACCTAGAGAGAAAGGTGGGTCCGGCCCCCGCGCCTGACGACACCGAACCTCCACCCATTAGAAAAAAAGCCTGTTGAGCCTTGAGTAGGAGATAGCCTGTGGAACGCGAATACATGGAATTCGACGTGGTCATCGTCGGCGCTGGCCCGGCGGGTCTGTCTGCCGCCTGCCGACTGAAGCAGAAGGCCGCCGAAGCCGGTAAGGAAATCAGCGTCTGCGTGGTTGAAAAAGGCTCCGAAGTCGGCGCACACATCCTCTCCGGTGCCGTGTTTGAACCACGCGCCCTGAACGAACTGTTCCCGGACTGGAAAGCACTCGGTGCCCCGCTCAACACCCCCGTGGTGCGCGATGACATTTATGTACTGCGCAGCCCGGACGCTTCCACCAAGGTGCCTGACTTTTTTGTGCCCAAGACCATGCACAACGAAGGCAACTACATCATCTCCCTGGGCAACCTGTGCCGCTGGCTGGCCCAGCAGGCCGAGAACCTGGGCGTGGAAGTCTACCCAGGCTTTGCAGCACAGGAAGCGCTGTTCGACGAAAACGGCGTGGTGCGCGGGATTATCACCGGTGACCTCGGCGTCGACCGCGAAGGCAATCCAAAAGAAGGCGTATACACCCCGGGTATGGAACTGCGTGGCAAATACACGCTGTTCGCCGAAGGCTGCCGTGGCCACATCGGCAAGCAACTCATCGAACGTTTCAACCTGGCCAGCGATGCCGACGCCCAGCACTACGGCATCGGCCTGAAGGAAATCTGGGAGATCGACCCGGCCAAGCATCAACCAGGCCTGGTGGTGCACACCGCCGGCTGGCCGCTGGACATCATGGGCAACGAGAACACCGGTGGCTCGTTCCTGTATCACCTGGAAAACAACCAGGTGGTTGTAGGCCTGATTGTCGACCTGTCTTACAGCAATACCTTTCTGTCGCCGTTCGATGAGTTCCAGCGCCTCAAGCATCACCCGGTGCTTGCCCAGTACCTGGAAGGTGGCAAGCGCATCAGCTACGGCGCACGCGCCTTGGCCAAAGGCGGCATCAATTCGCTGCCGAAGATGATCTTCAAGGGCGGCGCACTGATCGGTTGCGACCTGGGCACCATGAACGTGGCTAAGATCAAAGGCAGCCACACCGCGATGAAGTCCGGCATGCTCGCCGCCGACGCCGTGGCCGACCGTCTGCTTGCAGAGTCCGAAGGCGGTGATGAACTGACCGCTTACGTCGACAACTTCAAGTCCAGCTGGCTTTATGAGGAACTGTTCGCCAGCCGTAACTTCGGCCCGGCGATGCACAAGTTCGGCCCGATCATCGGCGCGGGCTTCAACTGGTTCGACCAGAACATCCTTGGCGGCAAAATGCCGTTCACCCTGCACGACACCAAGCCGGACTACGCCTGCCTCAAGCTGGCCAAGGACAGCACCCGGATCAACTATCCGAAACCTGACGGCAAGCTGAGCTTCGACAAACTGAGCTCGGTGTTCATCTCCGGTACCAACCATGAAGAAGAGCAGCCGTGCCACTTGAAGTTGAAAGACCCGAGCATCCCGATCGGCACCAACCTGCCGCTCTACGATGAACCGGCGCAGCGCTACTGCCCGGCGGGTGTGTATGAGGTGATCACCCAGGAAGACGGCGAGAAGCGCTTCCAGATCAACGCCCAGAACTGTGTGCACTGCAAGACCTGTGACATCAAAGACCCTTCGCAGAACATTACCTGGGTGACGCCGGAAGGCGCGGGTGGGCCGACTTATCCGAACATGTAAGTCAGCTGCTTGAACAACGAGGCCCTCAGTGCGAGGGCCTTTTTTGTGCTCGACTCGGTCAAAATGTGGAAGCTGGCTTGCCTGCTCCCATACTGACCGGGTTGAATCAATAAGATTTATGCGGCCCGCTCTTCCCCGGGATTACGCTCGAAGTAGCGCTTATATTCCCGGCTGAACTGCGATGTACTCTGATACCCCACGCTGTGCGCCGCCTGCGCCACACCCATCCCCTCCACCAGCAGTAACTGCTGGGACTTGAGCAAGCGCAAACGCTTCAGATATTGCACCGGCGACAACAGCGTGCAGCGCTTGAAGTGCTCATGAAAAGTCGACGCGCTCATGTGCGCATAGCCCGCCAGCGTCTCGATGTTCAGCGGCTCGGCGTAATGCGCATGCAGGTGATTCAGTGACGTGGCAATTCGCGAGAACTGCCCTTGCTGTTCGACCAGCGCACGCAGCACATCGGCCTGCGGCCCGCGCAACGCGGTGAACAATAACTCGCGCACCCGCGCCGGGCCCATGATCCGGCTTTCCAGCGGATCGTGCAGGCATTGCAACAGCCGTTCGACACACCCGCGCATGGCATCATCGAGCACCACCGAACTCATCGACTCCAGCGTCTGCGCCGTCGGCGGCGGCCCGGCCTGAACGCCCATGGCCATCACCAGTTCGCCCAGCACCACACGATCGATCCCCACCGTCACACCCAAAAGCGGTGCATCCGGCGCCATGGCAAATGTCTCGCACTCGAACGGCACCGGCATCGCCTGAATCAGGTAATGCCCGGCGCCATACTCCAGCGTACGCGGGCCCAGGTAGGCGACCTTGCTGCCCTGAGCCACAAACATCAGGCTCGGCTCATAGATCTGCGGCCCGCGCGCCACGTCGCAACTGGCGCGCAGCACCTGCACGCCGGGCAGGTGGGTGGGAGAAAAACCGTCACGCGGCGTGAGGCCTTCAATCAGGGAAACCAGCGTGGCGTTGGCGTCGAGATAGCGAGTCAACAACATGGCAAAAACTTCGCGAAAAAGGGATAAGAACATCATCGCAGGTCTGGCGACACAAAAATCCAATCAAGGGGCACTCCCGGACAAATAGGCATGAGACTCGGAGCAATCGCCATGGCCGCATCAAGGCTCGGCGCGGAAAATGCGCGGCCTCTCCTGTGATTGCTTTTGCGAGGTTCCCCCATGTACACCGCCATCGGTTACGCCGCCCAGTCGGCCACCACTCCCCTCGCCCCCATGTCCTTCCAACGTCGCAGCCCGCGCGTGGATGACGTGGCTATCGAGATCCTGTACTGCGGCGTTTGTCACTCCGATATCCACCAGGCGCGCAACGAATGGGGCATCGCCGTGTACCCGCTGATGCCGGGCCACGAGATTGTCGGCAAGGTCACCGCCGTCGGCGCCAACGTGACCGCGCATAAGGTCGGCGACTTGGTCGGCGTGGGCTGCATGGTCGATTCGTGCCGTCACTGCGACGCGTGCAAAGCCGACCTGGAGCAATACTGCCTCGAAGGTCCAACCATGACCTACGCCACCCCGGACCGCGTCGACGGCAGCAACACCATGGGCGGCTACTCGGACAGCATCGTGGTCAGCGAGCACTTCGTGGTGAAGATCCCAGCCAAGCTCGACTTGGCCAGCGCCGCGCCGATCCTGTGCGCCGGCGTCACCATGTACTCGCCGATCAAGCACTACGGCATCAAGGCCGGCGATAAAGTGGGCGTATTGGGCATGGGCGGCCTGGGCCATATGGGCATCAAGCTGGCCAAGGCGATTGGCGCGCAAGTGACCTTGTTCACCCGCTCCGCGAGCAAGGCCGAAGAAGGTCGTCGCCAGGGCGCCGATCACGTGATCGTGTCCACCGACGCCGAGCAGATGAAAGCCGCCGCCGGGCACTTCGACTTCCTGCTGGACACCATCCCGGTGCAACACGACCTCAACCCCTACCTCGACGTATTGCGCTTTGACGGCGTGCACATCCTGGTCGGCTTGATCGAACCGATCGACCCGCCGGTCAACGCCGCCAAGCTGATCATGGGCCGCAAAGTGCTGGCGGGTTCGTTGATCGGTGGCATTGCCGAAACCCAGGAAGTCCTGGATTTCTGCGCCGAGCACGGCATCAGCTGTGACATCGAGATGCTCGATATCCGCAATATCAACGAAGCCTACAGCCGCATGATCGCGGGCGATGTGAAGTACCGCTTTGTCATCGACATGGCGACCTTGAAGGTCTAACCAAGCGACGCTCGCCCGTAGCAGCTGTCGAGCCTTGGCGAGGCTGCGTCTGCGGCGTGTCAGGTACACCGCGAACGCAGCCTCGCTGGCGCTCGACAGCTGCTACGGCGGGGTCAGGTTCTTGCGCCCAATTCCGCGGAGAGGCGCGCTGCGACCTGTTTGATCACAGGAATCAGCTCGGCCATTTTTTCCAGCGGCATGTAGGGCACGGTACTGGCGATGCTGATGCCGGCGACGATTCGCCGGCTGGCATCGCGCACCGGTGCGGCCACGCAACGGATCGACGGTTCGTTGTCTTCCAGGTCGAACGCATAACCGCCCACCACGTATTCACGCATGCGCTGCTCGAACTGCGCCCAGGATTGCTCCGGGTGCTGCGGCCATTGCAGGTTCTTACCACCCTCCGGCACGCTGGCTTCGTAGAGACGCCGCCATTCCTCAGCCGAGTCATCCAGCAACATCGCCTTGCCAACCCCGGTCCGTGCCAGCGGCATGCGATGACCGACTCGCGAACGCATTTCCGGGCCGTAGCGGCCAGGGTTCTTGTGCAGGTAAAGCACGTCGTCGTATTCGCGAATAGCCAGGTGAATGGTGTCACCGGTCAGGGCCGACAGCTCGTCCAGATACGGGATGGCCAGGGTCACCAATGGCAACTCTTCCCGAGCTTGAAAACCCAGTTCGATCAACTTCGGCCCCAGCAGGTAACCAACCTGGGGCACCACGCGCAGGTAACGCTCGTCCACCAGGCAACTGGCCAGGCGGTGGGTGGTGCTGCGGGTGGTGCCGATGCGCCGGGCGATCTCTTTCAGATCCCGCGCACCGGCCGCCACTGCCTGTACCACGCCCAGGCCACGCAGCAGGGTCTGGGTACCGGTGGGGGCGGTGTCTTTGGCGGGGGTGTGGGCGTTTTCCTGCATATCGGGCCTATTGGGAAGTACGAAAACGGCGCCATTATGGCAAAAGCTGAACCTCAATACTGTGGAGATCCAAATGTGGGAGCGGCGGTTCGACTTGCTCGCTCCCACATTAGATTTCCAGCGTCTTTTAGACTGTGACGTTAGCGTTGCTTCATGCGGTCGATGATGACGGCCAGCAACAGGATCGAACCCCTGATCACGTACTGGTAAAACGTGTCGATGTTCTTCAGGTTCATCGCATTCTCGATGATCGCTAAGATCAGCACACCCGCAATCACATGGCGGATCATGCCGATGCCGCCGCTCAACGACACCCCACCCAGCACGCAAGCCGAAATCACCGTCAGCTCAAAACCCTGGCCAATCATTGGCTGGCCAGAGGTCATGCGCGACGCAAGAATCACCCCGGCCAAGGCGCCAATCAAACCATGCACGGCAAAGATGATGATCTTGGTCCGGTCAACGTTCACCCCGGCCAGCAACGCGGCTTCCTGGTTACCGCCGATGGCCATGGTGTTGCGCCCGTAGGTGGTGTAGTTGAGCAGCCAGCCGAAGAATATAAAGCACAGCACGGTGATGATGATCGGCACCGGCACACCCAACAGCTGGCCGCTGCCAAAGACGAAGAAGTCTTCGTTCATCACGCCAACCGCCTTGCCGTTGGAGAAGATGTACGCCAGCCCACGCACGATCTGCATGGTCGCCAACGTCGCGATCAACGCGTTGATGCGCAGCTTGGCGATGACGATGCCGTTGATCAGCCCTACCACCAGGCCCATGGCCAAGGCCGCCGATACGCCAAGGAGCACGCTGTCGGTGTCACGAATCACAATGCCCGCGACGACGCCGGCGCAGGCGATCACCGAGCCCACCGACAAGTCGAAATGCCCCGACGCCAGGCAGAACAGCATGGTGCACGCCGCAATGCCCACCGTAGAAATAGCCAGGCCCAGCCCGCGCATATTCAGCGGAGAAAGGAAGTTGTCGATAAACAGCGCGCTGAGCACAAAGATGCCGAGTGCCGCCAACAGCATCACCCAATCGTCCAGGAACTTGCGCTGGTTGAAACCCGGCCAGAAGCCCTTTGCAGTTTTTACCTCAGACATCATTCACCTCGAATTCTTCAAGCCCGCGAACGCGGGAGAGCCAGTTGCAACAGCCGTGCTTCACCCGCCTGATCGCGGGCCACCTCGCCGGTCAGGGCGCCTTCGCTCATCGCCAGGATGCGGTCGGAGATACCCATCACTTCCATCAGGTCGCTGGACACCACAATCACCGCGATGCCGCTGGCCGCGAGGTTATGGATGATCTGGTAGATCTCCGACTTGGCGCCGATATCAATACCCCGAGTCGGCTCATCCAGCAGCAGCACTTTCATCGGCATCGACAGCCAGCGGCCGAGAATGGCCTTCTGCTGATTGCCACCGGACAGGTACATGATTTTCTGTTCGGCGTTAGGCGTTTTGACTTTCATTGCCTTGATTTGCTGGTCGGCGTTGCCCTTCTCCCACCCCTCACGCAACAGCCAGCCGAAACGGGAGTGCGTGCTGCGTGCGCTGATATTGATGTTCTCGGCAACGCTGGACAGCGCAATGATGCCTTCCTTCTTGCGGTCTTCCGGGCACAGCAGCACGCCCGCGGCGATGGCATCGCGCGGTGAGCGCAGTTGCAGTTTTTCGCCGCACAGTTCCAGCTGCCCTGCGGTCGTACGCGTTAATCCGCTTAAAAGCCGAAACAGCTCGGTACGCCCCGCCCCTACCAGCCCGAACAGGCCGAGAATCTCGCCCTTGTGGACCTGGAAACTGACAGGCTCACGCAGCCCTGGACCGAGCAGCCCCTGGACCTTGAGTGCCACTTCGCCGCGTTCACGCGAACGGTAGTCGTAGATATCCTGGATATCGCGACCAACCATGCAGGTCACCAACTGGTCATGGGTCAGCGCGCTCATGTCCTCGAAGGTGCGCACGTAGCGGCCGTCCTTGAACACCGTGACCGCGTTGCAGATGCGGAACACTTCCTCCATGCGGTGCGACACGTAGAGCACCACTTTGCCCTCATCGCGCAGGCGCGTGATGATCGCCATCAAGCGGTCGATCTCCCGCGCCGACAGGCTGCTGGTGGGTTCATCAAACGCGATCACATGCGCACCACGGGACAACGCCTTGGCGATTTCCACCAGTTGGCGCTGCCCCAGGGACAGGCGGCCGAGCTTTTCATCCGGGTCGATTTCATCCGCCAGGCCCTTGAGGCAAGCCAACGCCTGCTTGCGCAGCAGCGCCCGATTGACCACCCCAAAACGCGACGGCAAATGCCCGAGGAACAGGTTCTCGGCCACGGTCATTTCCGGCACCAGATGCAGCTCCTGGTGGATCACCGCCACGCCGC